>JANMSE010000004.1:0-29224 GCA_031389045.1 Deltaproteobacteria bacterium
ACGGGCAGTGTCGTGCCAGTTCTTTTACCAAGGGTTCACAGGGATTGCCAGGGAAGGCGTGCTTGGTGTAGATCACCTCCATGCGCAATGCTGCCTCACTCCCATTGCATGAGTCGCCAGCATTACGGCGGATCATCAAAACCCTATCGAAGCCCAATACTGCGGTCGCTGTCTATCATCTGCTTGAGACATGGGGAGTGATCGCGCTGGTGCTGTACGGGAGTATTGTCTTGCTCCCAGTTGCCACCGGGGGGGCTGGGGTGATCGTCTATGGTATAGCTGTGGCCGTGATCGCCAGTCGCCAGCATGCCCTCATGGTGCTGACCCATGAAGGGATTCACAAACGATTATCGCGCAGCGTCTGGCTCAATGATGGGTTGGCACGGTACGTGGCTGGCTTTCCGGTCTTTATCTCTCTGGCGAAGTGGCGATTTATCCACCTCTATCATCACCAGCATACCCAGACCACGGATGACCCCGACCGTGCGATCTATGCGCGTTATCCGCTTGGCGGTCGTCAATTTTTTCGGATGTTATTGCGAGATGTGTGTGGCCTGAACGTGCTGGCAACGTTGAAATACTTCATTGATCTGCCACTCGTGACGCCAGCCTTCAATCGTCGTTTTCTTGGCGATGCCCGTGTGGAGCGGTATCAGCAGGTTGCTGATATGCGTGCCTTCGCCGTGTTTTGGCTTGTGGTGTTGGCCGGTGGGCTTATCCTCGGAGGAGGCCATTTCGTCCTTCTCTTTGGACTCTATTGGCTGGTCCCGTATTGCACGGTGACCCAAGTCTTCTTCCGAATTCGCGGAGCGATCGAGCATGGCAATGTCCCAGACCCGAGGAATCCCTACCGACAGACGCGCACCTATTTCCTGCATCCGGCCGTCGGTTTTTTCTTCGCGCCGAAAGGGGTGAACTATCACCTGGAACATCACCTCTATCCTTCGGTGCCTTTTTTCAACCTCCCGCGACTTCATGCGGAGTTGCGACAGACGGTATATCCAGTTGAGGCCGCATACTGCGAGACATTTTCCGAAGGTCTCCAGCACTTGGTCAAGCAGGATGGATAACGGGGCCAAAAAAAATAATCGCGGAAAAAAATCTCGCATGAACCGAGTGAATTTTTCCATGAGAGGCTCGTCTGACTCTCTGATAGGAGAGACAGACAGAGTTCCTTCTCCCTGCTATGCCCCCTGTCTCCTCTCCTTGTCTCCTCCCTTCCTTGCCTGCGGCCAGAGGGTCCCGCCCCTCTGGCCGTTTTCTTTGTGCTGGAGTGGATTGATTTGAGGGGTGAGAAGACAAAACGAAGAAGGGATCGCTGCTGATTTCTGACAAGAAAAGTGCCCTCGCCGGGAATTGAACCCAGACCCCAGGCTTCGGAGGCCTGTGTGATATCCATTTCACCACGAGGGCGTGTGTGATGCGTTGAAGTGGGGGGCATCTCAGCAGAATTTCCGGTCACCCGTCAACTGCCATCCTCTTCATTCACTCTCTCCGACGGCACCACTACCGCAGGCTCTTGTCCTGTGGCAAGATGCCCGCCACCATTTCTATCTTTCCGCTCTTGGGATTGGAGTGTGTGATGTTTTTTGGAGGAGGAATCCAACCACGTGAATGCGGTCCCTGCTGTATCTGTGACCAAGGTGTGCCGACTCTATGGTGCTCGCGCCGCACTTGATGAAGTGACCTTTACCGTCCCCGCCGGAGAAATTTTCGCGCTACTGGGTCCGAATGGTGGCGGAAAATCAACGCTGTTTAAGATTTTGTCCACGCTCATCCCGCCAACGAGTGGAGACGTTCAGATCTTTGGGGAGGACTTGCGACACAATCCAGAAGCCGTGCGCAATCGCATTGGCGTCGTTTTTCAATCTCCGAGTCTTGATCCGAAGCTGACCGTGACGGAAAATCTGACGTGTCATGGGTATTTGTACGGCTTGTCCAGGGCGGTGCTACGAGACCGCATGGAGGCACTGCTGGCGCGGATGGGCATGTCTGATCGGGGGCGTGACCTGGTGAGTACGCTCTCCGGCGGATTACAACGCCGGGTCGAACTGGCCAAGGCGCTTTTACACCGACCAGAACTCCTCTTGCTCGACGAACCGAGTACGGGGCTTGATCCAGGAGCACGACGCGAGTTCAACGATTACCTCCACCGTCTGCGTGAGCAAGGCAATGTGACCATTGTTCTCACTACTCACATCATGGAAGAAGCCGAGCGTTGTGACCGTGTCGGGATTCTTCACCAGGGGAAACTGGTGGCACTCGATACCCCGGAAGCACTCAAGGCCCAGGTTGGCGGTGATGTCGTGGCTATTCGTGCGCAGAATGTCGTGGAGTTCCGCGACAAGCTCATCCGCCGCTTTTCCTGCGTGCCCACGATGGTCGATGGTCTGCTCCGTATTGAGCGACCACGCGGACATGAATTCGTGAGAGATCTGGTTGATGCCTTTCCTGGGGATATTCAATCGGTGACCTTTGGAAAACCAACCTTAGAGGACGTGTTTGTTCATCAGACTGGGCACCAGTTTTGGAGTGAAACAACGGAGAGCGAGTTGTCAGCATGACCAGTACGACGGGGATGGGAAGTGTGGTTTTTGCCCTGTGGCAACGGGAAATTGTTCGGTTCGTGCGACAACGGAGTCGCTTAATTGGCGCGTTTGTCCAGCCCTTGGTGTTTTGGTTGTTGTTGGGTGGTGGGTTTAGTGCCTCGTTTCGTCCGCCTGGAGCCCCCGACGGTAGTGGGTATCTCGAGTATCTCTATCCAGGGATCATCATGCTGACTCTGTTGTTCACCGCGATTTTCGCCACGATCGCGGTGATTGAGGATCGCAAGCTCGGCTTCCTGCAAGGCGTCCTCGTTGCTCCTGTCTCGCGCATTAGTATTGTCCTTGGTCAAGCGTTGGGTAGTACCACCTTGGCGATGCTGCAAGGGGCGCTGCTGTTACTGTTGGCGCCGGTCGCCGGGATTTCCTTGAGCTGGGGCGGCGTTTGCGCGGCGTTGGTCGTGATGGTGCTGGTGGGGCTCGCATTAAGCAGTCTCGGACTCATTATCGCGTGGCGCATGGACTCGGTCCAAGGGTTTCATGCCATTATGAATATGATTCTGATGCCGATTTGGTTTCTCTCAGGTGCGTTTTTTCCCGCTGCCGGATTGCCTGGGTGGTTTTCATGGATCATGTGTCTGAATCCTTTAACCTATGGCATGGCGGCCTTGCGACGCTGCCTTTATGTGGGTGATGCTGGAGCGGTCAGCCAACTTCCTCAGCTCCTCCCTTCGTTGCTGATTACCGTGGTGTTTGCGCTTGTGGCCTTTTGGGGAGCGACTCAAACGGCGAAACGGCATTTGCTGCAATGAGAAATTTGCGAGTCATCCTGGAGCGTCTTAGAATACAACCGATTACAATTGGGAATAGGGAGGGGGCAGGCTCATTATGGACCGAGAAACTCGAACGATATGGCAGCTCCGAATTTTTATGGGGATTGGCGTCCTCGTCATCGTATTTGATTTGCTCGAACCGACGCGCCTTGAACTCGGAATTCCGTGGTACATGTCGATTTATTTGATCGCCGCCAGTTTTTATTTCGCCGCCAATGCCCAGAAGATGGTCGTGAAACGGTCAGACGAAATGTTGACCTATTTCTTTTTTCCCGGCGCATTCGTGACCGCTTTGATTCCCGCCTATGCGATCACGATTTTCTTCGCGATGCACGCGAGATTCTGAGTTCGCTTCACCAACGGGACGCTGAGGTCGGGGCATCCACAGGGGAAAGCCGCCGCTTAGATCATATAGACAAAGAAGAACACAAATATCCACACTACATCAACGAAATGCCAGTATAACCCCGCGATCTCCACCGCCGCGTAGTTATTGGCGTGATAGTGGTCTCGCCGACCCCACAGGAAAATCCCCGTCAGGTAAACGACCCCACCCAGCACATGCAAGCCATGAAATCCGGTGAGGACATAAAATGTCGCGCCGAAGAGACCAGCGCCCCAGGGATTCTCGGTCAGTGTCATGCCTTGCTGGAGTAACTCGCGCCATTCCAATCCCTGTAACACGACAAAAGCGACTCCACAGAGGATCGTCGCGAGGAGAAAGTTCCGAAAGCCTGTCAGATCGTTCCGTTTGATCGCGGACAAGGCGGTGACCATCAATCCACTGCTCACAAGCAAGAGGGCAGTCATGGCGAGCGCGACCCACAGGTGGAATACCGTCGCCGCCGCTGGCCAGTCCTGGCTTTGTGCTCGCAACAGGCCGGCACTCGTCAACAAGGCCGCGAAGGTCATGGCATCGCTCGCGAGAAATGACCACATGCCCCAAGTCCCGCGTTTCATCTCCGCGAGTCCTGGCGGAAGCGAGGTTTCGGTGGAGGAGGGGGCGATCATTTCATTCACGACACATCTCCTGGCGATTTCCGCGAGTGATAATAGACCCAGCCGCCGATCACGCCTGTGACGACAAACGGCGCGGTCAGCAAAATCAGCCCACTCCACAACAATCCCCGGCCCAACGTCTCCTCTCCGCGTGGCAACACCGTTTGGCACATGGCGCATGCCTGCGCCAGTTCCGACCACAGGACGATGCTCAGAGCGATGACGATCAAACATCCGCGAAAGATTTGGCGATGAAACAGCATGGTACTCTCAATTCAGATAAACGAGCGCGAACAACAACACCCACAGGCTACTAACAAAATACCAATACCAGGCGCAGACCTCGACTCCCACAAACCGGGAAGCGGGAAACCGACCTTGGCGCGTGAGCTGAAGTACGACCAAGAGCCAGACCACCGCGCCGAGGACATGGAGCGCGTGGCAGCCAATGAGCAGGTAAAAAGTCGCGCCGTAGACGCCAGCTCTGATGGTCAAGCCATCGCGGATCAACTGTACCCATTCATATCCTTGGATACTCAAAAAAAGCGTGCCGAGGGCGGCGGTGATGGTCAGCAACGTGATTACTCGTTGTTGCTGATTTTTGCGGCCAGCGGCAACGGCGCGAAACATGGTGTAGCAACTGAAGAGTAGAAAGAAGGTGTTGACCCAGGTGACCTTCACTGGGAGATAGAGTTGCGCCGAGGGCCAGGTGGCGTGGCCGAAGCGGAGCGCGGTGTACACGGCTAACAGTCCCGCGAAGAGCATGATCTCCGAGCCGATGAACAAGAGCACACCGAGCTGGATCGCTTGGACAGAGGAAGAAGCGGGTGGGGGCGGTTCGTGTCCGAGCCCACGCGACAGAGCCGCGGGTGGTTTATGAGGAAACGGCAGGACTCTGCCAGTGGAAGTCTGAGGCATGGCAATAATCCTGCTCGTTAGCTGAGAAGAATGAAACAGATCGTGAGCACCATGTACACGGCGATGAAAGCCGCGAGACCGAAGCCGAGTCCACGGTTGGTTTTGAGCGGGGAGGGCATCCTCTCGTCCCGTATTGTTATTCCGCCGGCATTGTGTGTCCGTCGTGATGGTGATCGTGTTGCTCGTGTGTCGCCTTCGCATGGGCGGACAAATGATCCAGATCAATGTACGGAAAAGTGATCTTGTCAAAAGCCAAGACCGCGAGCAACAGCGGTAAATAGACGAGTGACGCGAACAGTAAGTGCCGCGCCGAGGCCAGGGACCGTAGCGAGGCGAGCCGCAGTCCGTACCACAGGAAGACGCTGCCGAGCAGCAGGGCGGCGAAGAAATAGGTCGCACCAGCAAACCCGACGAGTGTCGGCAGTAGCCCGACAGCCAGAAGCGCCGCGCAGTTGAGGACAATCTGTTGTCCGGTGACTCGTCCGTCAGGATCAATGACCGGCAAGAGGCGAAACCCCGCTTTCGCGTAGTCCTCGCGATAGAGCCAGCCAATCGCCAGCGAATGGGGCATCTGCCACAGAAACATGATGGCGAACAGAATCCACGCTTCGAGGTCCACGCTGTTGCGCGCCGCGGCCCAACCAATGACCGGTGGGAGCGCCCCAGGCACCGCGCCCACGAGACTACAGAGCGAGGTGCGCTGCTTGAGCGGCGTATACGCGAACAAGTAGCTGACGGTGATGCTCGCGGTGATCAGTGCGCTTAACCCCGACACCATCCCCCACAGATACCCCAAGCCACCGAGCGTGATCGTCACGCCGAAGATGAGCGCCTCGCGTGCCTGCAACCGGCCATCCGGCAAAGGGCGGAGCCGCGTCCGTTGCATTTTGCCGTCAGCTTCTCGCTCCATGTATTCATTGAGCGCCAACGTGCCGCCACCAGCGAGCGCGGTGCCAAGCAGCGTATGCAGGAGCACCAGATAATTGGGCGTATCTTGGACGCCGAGATAAAACCCGATGGCGGTGGTGATGAGCACCATCAAGACCACACGGGGCTTGGTCAAGATAAAGAAATCAGTCATCGCACGGCGGCCAGCCGCGTGACGGCCAGCCGTGTGGCGGCCAGCCGCGTGGCGGCGCGTGTGATCGAGAGGCATGGCGAGCAATGTATCCGTCGGTTCCGGTGGAGTCATAGTGAAGAAGCCTGTGGTGAAAGGGTTTGTGGTTGGGTGAGGAGTGATGGGTGGTCGAGCAGTCGATAGGCACGCAGAGAAAACAGCACGCCGGTCACAAACATCAAGGCCCCCACCACGACGTGACTCGTGGCGAGTAGCACGCTGTGGGCTTGCAACGTGGCGCTGGCGGTCGTGAATTTGCCGATGTAGGCCCCAAGACCCAGGAAAATCTGCACCACGAGTAGGCCGCACAAGATCAAGGTTGAACGCACGAGCACGGGCATGTCGGCATGATGGCGCATGGTGCGGGCCGTCAATAAGCCAACATGAATAACGACCAACGCCGCGCCGATGAAATGGAGCGTTTCCCAGGAACCGGTATGCCGGAGGATCGCGCCTAAAATGAGTTGGAGGTACATCAATCCCGCGGTCAGCACGCCGAGCCGTTGCACTCGACCGGCATCGTCCGCGACTTTCTTGGTGATCGGGGTCCGCCATTCCTCCGAGGTGAAGACCGCGAGGCAGACCGCGAACGCGAAGAACGCCTGCGCGAAACAGGCATGAATGACCGCTAACGGGAGTTGCAGCAACACCACCCGCAGGCCACCAAGAACGCCTTGGATAATCACCGCCACCAGTGCGATCACGCCGAGCTTGCGTACCCACGCCCGTGGCTCGCTGTACCAGAGCGACGCGGTGAGCAGCACGGTCAAGAAGCCCACCAGCGAGCCCAAGAGGCGGTGACTATGCTCATAGAAAATGCCACCCACCATTTGTGACCACGGATAGAGAAACATGTTGTAGCCAAAGGTCGTCGGCCAATCTGGCACCGCCAATCCCGACCCGGTGCTCGTCACCAACCCACCGACAAACAACAATGGGAACGTCGTCACCGCCGTGAGCAGCGCGAAACGGTGGGGCCACGGGGAAATGGGGGACGGTGTTGATGCACGGGAGGTCATGGGTGTGGTTCCTACGAATGCGTCGTTCCAGTTGATTCCAGACGGCGATCTTGGGGCAGCCAGTCTTCGGGGACTTGCGGTGCACTGTATTCATACGGTCCGCGATAGACGATGGGGAGGGTGGCGAAATTGCCGTGCCCTGGCGGTGAAGGCGCGCTCCATTCCAGGGTGTTCGCTTTCCACGGATTGCGTTCAGCGACGCGGCCCGACCGCAGACTCCACAAGAAATTCACCACGAACGGAATCTGCGCAAGGAAGAGCAGGAAGGCGCTGTAGGTGATGAACTGATTCCACCACTGCATGCCGTGGAGAAATTCATATTGCATGGGATTGGCGATGCGGCGCATGTGCCCGGCGACGCCGAGAAAGTGCATGGGAAAGAAGGCGCAGTTGAAAAAGAGGTAGGTGAGCGCGAAGTGCAGCTTGCCTAGCGGTTCATGCAGCATGCGGCCAAACATCTTGGGAAACCAATAGTAGAGCGCGGCGAACATAGCGAAGATGATGCCAGCGACCACATAGTGAAAATGCGCGACGATGAAGTAGGTATCGTGGATGTAAATGTCCACTGGAGTCGACGCCATGTAGATGCCGCTCAGTCCACCGATGACGAAATTGGAGACGAATCCCAACGCGAAGAGCATCGGACTGGTGAACTGGATGTTCCCACCCCACAGCGTGCCGAGCCAGTTGAAGGTCTTGATGGCGGACGGCACGGCGATCACCATCGTCGAGATCATAAACGCCGTCCCCAACATGGGGTTCATGCCGCTCTGGAACATGTGATGGCCCCACACCAGCCAGGAGAGCAAGGCCAAGGCGAGCATGGAGAACACCATCGCGTGATAGCCAAAGATCGGCTTGCGGGAGAAGGTCGAAAGAATCTCGGATGCCAACCCCATCGCCGGCAGTACGAGAATGTACACTTCCGGGTGGCCAAAGAACCAAAAGAGATGTTGCCACAGGAGTGGGTCGCCGCCGCCCTCTGGCAGAAAGAAACTGGTGCCCAGGGTGCGATCAAACAGCAACATGACGAGCGCGGCGGTCAGCACCGGGAGGGCAAGCAACAAGAGAATGGCGGTGATGAAGAATGACCAGATAATTAGCGGCATGCGAAACCAGGTCATGCCTTGCGCGCGCATGTTGACGATGGTGGTGATGTAGTTGATCGACCCCATGAGCGAGGAGACTCCGAGCAGTAGCAGGCTGATGACCCACAGGTTCACGCCCATATCGACGCCGGTGTATTGCGCCTTGGCTGATAAAGTCGCGTACATGGTCCACCCACCAGAGGCGGCCCCACCGGCGACAAAAAAGCTGGAGAGGATCAACACCGCCGCGGGCACCGAGACCCAAAACGACAGCATGTTGAGTACCGGGAATGCCATGTCTCGTGTGCCAATCATCAACGGAATGAGAAAATTGCCAAAGCCGCCGACCAAAAAGGGCACGACCACGAAAAAGATCATCAGCGTCGCGTGGATGGTGAACAACGAGTTATAGAAGGGTGGGGTGACGACGCCATTGGGCAGTGTCTGGGTGAGCCAATTTTGTTCGGTGTCATCTTGCGCGAGCCACGTTTGCCAGGTGCGGTCCATGAAGGTGGCGGGTTCGCCGCTTTCCAGGAATTCGGAGGAGACGCCAATCACCGGCAACGGCGTCTCCGGCCATGCCAGCTCCCAACGGATCAACATCGCCAGCGCGCCCCCGATGACTAGCATGAACAAACTCATAAACAGGAACTGCTTGCCGATCATTTTATGATCGAGCGAGAAGAGGTAGGTCCGCACGAATCCCGCGTCTTCGTGACGAGCCTCATGCTCAGTGTGGGCGGCCACGGCTTCCGCGCTACTCATCTGGTCGCGTCCTTATGAGTGTCTGCTCGGCGTTCGGCGTGCGCGATCGCGCTGGTGGGCGGCCACTGTTGCTTGAACCACTGCTGATAGTCCTCGGCGGACTGGACGTAGAGCCAGCCTTTCATCCCGGAATGCCCAAAGCCGCAGAGTTCCGCGCAGGGGATTTCATAACGGCCCGGTTTATTGGCTTGAAACCAGCCCTGAATCTCGCGCCCTGGCACGGCGTCTTGCTTGAAGCGGAGATTGGGCAAGAAAAAACTATGAATCACGTCTTTTGAGCGCAGCATGACCCGGACTGGAGTACTGACGGGCACGTGAATTTCGTTGTCCACTTGTTTATCGTCGGCGGTGTCGAATTCGCCATCCGGGCCAGGGTAGAGAATCTCCCAATTAAACTGTTTCGCCGTGACCCGAATCACCGTATCGGTGGCGGGGATAGTGACCTTGAGCATTTCCCACTTGGACTTACTGGCGAAGCCGAGCCCAATGAACACGACGGCGGGGATGATAGTCCAGACAATTTCCAAGGTGGTGTTGCCATGTGTGTAGGTGGCACGGCGCCCTTCGCGATGGCGATAGAGCACCAAGAACACCAGCATCAGGATCGTGACGATGAGGAACGCGGTCGCGGTGATGTAATAAATCAGGCGGAAGAGTCCATCGATCCCAGCGCCGTAGGGCGAGACATCTTCCGGAAGCCAGTGCAGCATGCCGAGTCCTCACCTGTTCCCTCCAAATGGGTTGCGCTTTTATATCGGAAAACCCCAGTGCCCGTAAGGGGAGCGGGGTAAGGCGAGGGGATGATAAGTGGTGATGTTAATTATAAGTTTTGCGAACGGAGGCGGGGGAGGCGGCGGTGTCACACGATCTTATTCAGTGGATACTCAACGATACCTTCCGCGCCGTACTTAATCAGCTCCGGGATGAGGTCGCGGACGATGTCTTCGCTGATAATGGTTTCCACGGCGAACCACCCAGACCGATAGAGTGGAGAAACAGTTGGTGAGGTGATGCGTCCCAACTTGCGTTCGAGGAGCGCGACGACGGGATCGAGCTTGTCCTGTGGGACATTCATCTTGATGCCGACCTTCGCCTCGGCGGCCAGCGCGCCCTTGAGCAACAAGGAGATTTGTTCGATCTTTTCGCGTTTGGCTGGGTCTTTCCACGCCTCTCGGTTGGCGATGATCTGCGGGTTCGACGTGAAGAGTTCCCAGACGATCTTGAGTCCATGCGCGCGGATGGTCGAGCCGGACTCCGTCACTTCCACGATCGCATCGACCAGTCCTTCCGCGGCTTTCGCCTCGGTGGCTCCCCACGAGAACTCGACATCAACCTTGACGTGCCGTTCGGCGAAATAGCGCTTGGTGTACTGCACGAGTTCGGTGGCGACTCGTTTGCCGTGCAAATCTTCCGGGGCACGAATCGGCGAGTCATGCGGGACCGCGAGCACCCAGCGGGTTGGTTGAAAACTGGCTTTGGAATAGACGAGATCGGCGATCACTTCGACCTGGGAATCATTCTCCATGATCCAGTCTTTACCGGTGAGGCCGGCATCAAGCGTGCCCGCTTCCACGTACCGCGCCATTTCTTGCGCGCGAACCAACATGCAGCGAATCGAAGGATCGTCGATGGTGGGGAAGTAGCTCCGCGAACTGGTGGTGATTTTCCACCCGGCTTTCTTGAACAAGTCGATGGTGGCGGATTCGAGACTGCCCTTGGGAATACCTAATTTCAATTGATTATTTTTATCCATAGCGAGCAGGTGTCCTGCGAGCAGGTTTCCTAACACACGGGGGAGGGGGCCGCAAGCCGCGAAATGTGAAGAGTGTGTTACTGGGGCCCGCGTATCTGTTGTTCAAGGGTCTGAATGTGGCGGCGTAACAGCAGGTCGCGGGTGCGCAGGGCTTCGACCGCCTCGTTGGTCAACCCGGCCACCGCTTTGGGGTCGCAGGGCGGCACATACGCGACTTCCGGCAACGTGGGCGGTGGTGGGAGTTGCGCTTTGGCCCCAAGTGTACAACCAGAAAGAAACATGAGCAGTACAATCACCCCCAACCTCATAAATCACCTCTCCTCGCCGACATCGTCCATAGTCGCTCGCTGTGGACTCTGCTAGATATGGCACGCTCAAGGTTTTGACAAGTCATAACCGGGAAAGGACGTGCTGATGAAACTTGCGGAACTGGCAATTCACCTGCAATGCGAACTGCGAGGCGATGGCACAGTTGAGATCACTGGCGTCAACAGTATTGAAGAGGCGCGCGCGCACGAGGTGACGTTTGTCGCCAATAAGAAATATCTCGCCAAGCTCGCCACGATCCACGCCTCGGCGGTGATTCTGGCTCCCACCGATCCTGATGTCCCGTTGCCTTCCTTGCGGACGCCCAATCCCTATCTCGCCTTCGCCAAAGCGTTAGAGCTATTCCATCCACCATTGGAGCCGCCTGTCGGTGTTCATCCAACAGCGATGATCGCTTCCACGGCCACGATTGGCGCGTCGGCTTCCATTGGTCCGTATGCGGTCATCGGTGACCACGTGGTGATCGGCGACCATGCGCGTATCCATGCCCATGTGGTGATCTATCCGAACGTCACTATCGGCGATCATTTTACCGCGCATGCCAGCGTGGTGATTCGGGAAGGCACTCGCATTGGCGAGCGTGTGATCCTCCAAGGGGGAGTTGTCCTCGGTGGTGATGGCTTCGGTTATGTCCCACTGCCCAATGGCACCGCGTACCGGATTCCGCAAACCGGGATTGTGATATTGGAAGATGAAGTGGAAATCGGCGCGAACACAACTATTGATCGAGCGGCGGTGGGAGCGACCGTGATCCGGCGCGGAGCAAAACTCGACAATTTGGTGATGATTGGACACGGCTGTGACGTGGGCGAAGGCTCGTTGTTGGCGGCTCAAGTGGGACTCTCTGGCAGCACCAAGCTCGAAGCTGGAGTGCGTCTAGGAGGGCAGGTGGGGGCCGCTGGCCATCTCACTGTTGGAAAGAATACGCAGGTAGCCGCCCAAAGCGGGATTCCGCACGATATCCCCGCCAACTCCGTCGTGGGCGGGTATCCGACGACGGATATCCATTCGTGGCGAAGGTATTCGGTCTTGCTCCCGCAGTTACCAGAACTGGCTCGTCGTATCCGACGGCTGGAAAAAGCGCTGGAAGAGAAAGTAAAGAAGGAAGAATAGTGGAGAGTTGAGAGTGGAGAGTTGAGAGAAATTACGTTTTCTTCTTTTCCACTCTCAACTCTCCACTTTGATAAGGAGCGAGTCATGGACGTGAGCGCACTTGGCGTATTAGGGTTTGTTGATGGCTTTCGCGGACCACAAGCGGTCCAGTTTGCCCGTAAGATCGAACAGTTGGGCTATAGCGTGCTGTGGGTGCCGGAAGTGATGGGGCGGGAGATTTTCACGTTGTCCTCACATCTGCTGGGACAGACCGAGCGGCTCGTTGTCGGCACTGGCGTCGCCATCGCGTATGCCTACGAACCGATCGCCGTCGCTGCGGCGACCCGCACTCTTGGTGAGTTTTTCGAGGATCGCTTTATCCTCGGCTTAGGCGTGAGCAATAAAGCCTACAACGAGAAACGTGGTATTCCCTACGAAAAGCCGGTGGCCTTTATGCAGGACTACTTGGAGAAGATGAAATCAGCTCCGTACGTCGCACCAGCTCCACAACATCAATCCCCCGTCGTCTTGGCCGGGATGATGCCCAAAATGCTGCAACTCGCGGCGACCGCCACCCAAGGCACGTTGACCTATTTCACGACCACCGAACAAGTGCGCCGCACGCGCGAAGTCCTCGGTCCGCATCCGTGGTTGTGCGCCGTGCAAGTCGTCATCTTGGAAAGCGATGCCACGAAAGCGCGCTCCATCGCGCGGCGCTACATGGCCACTTATATGGAGATTGAGCATTATCTGTATCGCTTGCGGCGTTTGGGGTTCACTGATGCGGATTTCGCCAACGGTTGTAGCGACCGTCTCGTCGATGCCATTGTCGCGTGGGGGAGTGAAGACCAGATTCGTCAACGGCTTACTGACCAGTTTCAAGCTGGGGCGACGCACGTCAGCATCCTCCCGATTGATCCCCATGGTGGACGAGCGCCGGATGCGCGTGCCCTTGAGGCGTTCGCGCCACGTGCGGCCTAGTGCGCGGTCCGTCCCTTGCCGACTTGCGGACCGCCACCTTTCGATCTGTTTTATCTTGCGCTATGTGTACTGGCTGGCGATGAGGCCGTTGTGTAGGAAAGCACGCTTCATCTCCCGCAACAATTCGGAAATTTCAGTAACACAAAAGGAGGAACGATATGGCAACTGCTCAACAAACAACCGGCACGGGGGCGGTCGAACAATTTGACGCGGTCGTGATCGGAGCTGGCGTGGCTGGGCTCTATCAACTGTACCGCTTACGAGAGCTTGGCCTTTCGGTGCGATGCTTCGAGGATGGCAGCGGCGTGGGCGGCACCTGGTATTGGAACCGTTACCCCGGCTGCCGCTTTGATTCAGAGAGTGAAACCTACGGCTACTCGTGGTCGAAAGAACTCTTGCAAGAGTGGAACTGGAAGGAACACTACTCTGGTCAGCCGGAAAACGAACAATACCTCAACTTTGTGACCGACAAGTTCAACCTACGCAAGGATATTCAATTCAATGCGCGGGTCAAATCAGTGATCTACGATGAGAAGGCGAATCGCTGGGACGTACAGTTGGAGAATGGTCAGCGCGCCCAGGCGCAATTTGTCGTCTCCGCGGCTGGTATCTTATCCGCCCGGTATACCCCCCCATTTTCGGGGGTTGAGAGCTTCAAGGGCCTATCGTTTCACACGTCGCGCTGGCCGAAGGAAAAAGTGGACTTCACGGGCAAGCGCGTCGCGGTCATCGGCACTGGCGCCACCGCCGTGCAGCTCATCCCGATCATCGCCAAAGAAGTCGGCCATCTCACGGTCTTTCAACGCACGGCCAATTACTGCGCGCCGTTGCGCAATGGGCTGGTTTCCCCGGAGACCCAGAAGCAGTGGAAGGCGAGCTACGACCAAATTCACAAACGCATTCGCGAAACCCCCGCTGCCTTTATGCACGACTTCGACCCGCGCAATACCTTTGACGTACCAAAGGAAGAGCGGCTGGCGGTGTACGAGGAATTATGGGCGCAACCCGGATTCTCGAAGTGGTTGGCCAATTTTCACGACATCATGACCAGCCGCGAGGCCAACGAGGACTTCGCCGAGTTCGTGCGCAATAAGATCCGCGCACGCGTCAAAGATCCCGCGGTGGCGGAACTGCTCGCGCCCAAGGACCATCCGTTTGGCTCCAAGCGTATCCCTTTAGAGACCGAGTATTACGAGGCGTACAATCGCGACAACGTCCTGCTGGTTGACGTGCGCAATGCGCCGATCGAAGCCATCACGCCAAAAGGCATCAAGACGACGGAGAAGGAATACGAATTCGACGTCATCATTTATGCCACGGGATTTGACGCCATCACTGGGGCGTTGACCTCAATGGACATTCGCGGCGAAGGCGGGCAGACGATCAAGGACAAGTGGGCCACGAAAGGACTCAGCACGTACCTGGGGTTGCAGACCGCTGGGTTCCCGAATTTCTTCATTGCGACAAACGCCGCGTTCT
Source organism: Deltaproteobacteria bacterium (assembly GCA_031389045.1). Classification (GTDB taxonomy): domain Bacteria; phylum Desulfobacterota; class Binatia; order Bin18; family Bin18; genus JABFSC01. Next base: position 14,915 of record JANMSE010000004.1, read on the forward strand.
GCAACTACACGGTCTGCGCTGAGTCGATTGTCGAATGGATCGCCGATTGCATCCACTATATGCGCGACAAAGGCTTTAAGCGGATTGCTCCCACGCTGCAGGCGGAAGAAGCCTGGGTGGAGCACGCGAACGAATTGGGGTCTCACACGCTCTTGAGCGATGCCAAATCCTGGTTCATGGGGGCGAATATCCCCGGTAAGAAACGCGCCATCCTCCTCTATGCCAACACCGCCCCAGCCTATCGGGCAAAGTGTGATGAGGTGGCGGCCAAGGGGTATGAAGGGTTTGCACTGCAATAAAGAAAGCGCCGGGGGGTTCAACCCCCGGTACCCTACAAAGGGCAAAGCAAAAATCAAAAGGCAAAAATCAAAAGGGGAAAAATAACTGCTGCTGAGCTTGGGAGTCGATAATACGGTAGGGTGGGTCGAGCCCCACCCTACTACTCACCCGCTCCCAGCAAATCGGATTTACTCCCCCACCGCCGCGATCCCATCCCGCACGAGCGCGGCAATCGTCGCTTCGTCGTAGCCAATATCCCGTAACACCTCCGCTGTATGCGCCCCAAGCTCTGGGGCCGCCGTTGGGGTGCGTTTCGCGCCCGCGCTCGCGAAAATGGGACTGCTGACCGTTGTCAGCTTGCCATAACGCGGATCGTCCAGCTCAACAAACGCCCCAGAAGCGCGCATTTGTGGGTCTTCCACGACCTCTTCGAGTTTCGGCAGCGGCGCCCATTTGATGTCTGCTTGTCTGAAGAGCACGCGCCATTCGGCGAGATCGCGCGATTCGAACTGCGACTGCAGAATCGCGAACAACGCGGACGCATTCTCTACTCTCGCTTTGGTGGTCACGAACAGGTCGTTCGTCGCCAGTTCCTCATATCCAAGTGCTCGGCAGAGATTAGGAAACTCTTTGTCAGGGTCGAGTAGCACAACCAGGAATGCCTTACGGTCACGACTCAAATATCCTGCTGTGAGTGGATTGGGCGGCGTACCATCGGCCCCGCGCTGGGGAAACTCCGCTTTGCAGAATTTGGCTTGGATGTCGCACGCATTCGCCCATGCGCCACTCGCCATCAGCGACGTGCCCACCTTGAGCCCTCGTCCGGTGCGTTCGCGATGATACAAGCCCAACATGATCGAACCGAAGAGCGACACCGAAGTCGGGTGATCGCCCATCGCTGGTCGTGGGCCGGCGGGCGAGCCATCCAGACCGACAACGCTCATCATCAAGCCTGAACGTGCCCAATACGCCAACGCGTCGTAGCTCGGTGCGTCGGCATCCTCACCGGCGTCACCGTAACCCGTCAGATGCGCATAGATGAGCCGCTCATTTTCCGGTTGGAGATGCTCCCAGGTCAACTGGAATTTTTCGAGCAGCGGATGTTGATAGTTGGTGACAAAGACATCGGCGGTTTTCACGAGGCGGATAAGCGCGTCTCGTCCTTGGGGGACACTGAGGTCGAGCGCGACACTCTTCTTATTGCGACTCGTCAGAATCCACGCCCAGTTCACGTCCGCCTTGGCGAACCCTGGCAAATCAGCCATGAAGCGGTACAAGTCTCCACCTTGCGGGCGCTCGATCTTGATGACCTCCGCGCCAAAATCCGACATGATCGTCGCGGACGCGGGCCCGGCGACGTAGGTGCCGCAGTCGATGACGCGCAGTCCCGAAAGAATTCCGTTTTGCATAATAAGGCTCCTCGTTTCTTAGCAGTCAGCTATCAGCTATCAGCTTTCAGCTATCAGCTTTCAGCAAAACGAGGATATCGACACGCTGCGTCCATGACTCGTGTGAGAAGGAGAGCGAACTCTTCTGAATTGCTCCGTCTGGCTGAGTGCTGATCGCTGACCGCTTCTTCGCTATCTTACCGATGCAACATCCGCTTCAACGCCTGATCCCGATCCCCATTGAAACGCCGCGAGACCTCCGCGTTGGGCACGAACCCGTTGAAGCCATGAAAGGCACCGGGATACACATGCAGCTCGGTGGGGACGCCCGCCGCCAATAACCGCTGCGCGTAGGTGATGTTCTCGTCCAAGAACAGATCGTGATCACCCACCGGAATATACGCCGGAGCCAAGCCTTTTAGATCGGTTGCCCGTGAAGCGGCGGCATACGGCGACACATCTTTTCCGCCCGGCTCATAGCCAAGCAGCGCCCGCCAGCCCATCAAGTTATTCTCTCGCGTCCACACAAACGTATCGGGTGCGGTCGCGCTGGCTGGAGCGACGTTGCGGTCGTCGATCATCGGATAGATGAGCAGTTGAAACGCCAAGTCCACCTCAGCCCGATCACGAGTCAGCAACGCGAGTCCCGCCGCGAGACCTCCACCGGCACTCGCGCCACCGATGGCGATACGTGATTTGTTCACACCCAGTTCGGCACTGTGGGCCGCGAGCCACTTGAGCGCGGCATAACAATCCTCAACCGGTGCAGGGAAGGGGTGTTCCGGGGCAAGGCGATACTCGACCGATGCCACCACACAGTTCCCAACTTTCGCCAAATGCTTGGCTAACAAATCGTCCCGTTCGACACTGCCCAACACGTAGCCACCGCCATGAATCCACAGCAGCGCGGGCAACGTCGCGGGTCGATCGGCCGGCTGATAGACCCGCACGAAGACATCAGGAGCCCCGGCGGGACCAGGCACCTTTTTGTCCACGCTACTGACGCCCGCGATGGGCTGCGCCTTGGCCATTTGCGCCGCCGAGAGGTCGTCCATCATTTTGCGCGCGGCGGGAATATCGTGCAGGTTAATGCCCCCTTTGGTCGCCTTGTGCCAGGCTTCCAGTGGACCCGCCAGTTCTGGGTCTAACCGATTGTGCATAGTCATGGTGTTCCTCCTTTTTTATCTTCTGATGAGCGCTACGTGCCCCGCACGATTTTCCCCGTCGTGCCGCCGTTTGTAGGGTGCTGAAATCCGCCGTTCCTCTTAGCATTATTCGGTATACGCGAGAAAGCTCGTCGTGTTCCTCGTTAGTTACTTCTTCGTCGAATGTGGATTTCCACAAAAACCGCGCCACTCCATAACGCGCGCTTGTAGGTCCACGGCCGCAACTTCTGGAATCCCTTCCTCGCCCGGTCAGGATCATCAACGATGGGAGTCGCCCAGCCCACCAGTTCCGTCCCCTGAATCAGCACGCGCACGGCCGCGCCGCCTTGCAGATGTTGCCACCAAGCGGAATCGCTGCCCACGTACACGGCATCGCCTTCGCGGAAGTAATCCACGGGAAACGTGATCGTCTCCACCGTGTCCCGCTTTTGCATGGTGATGAGCATCATGTGCCCACTCAGTAGCGCATGGCGTTCGGATCGGAGGACAGTTGGGACCAGGAGATGCGCCACCGCCAGGAGTCCAGCGATGCTCGCCAATGTCAGTACGATAATCGCGAGGCGTTTCTTCATAGTGTCCGCTTTTTAGCAGCATTGCATTTGACATGGGAACGCCTCTTCCCCTACAACTCGCTGATTCGACGATGCAAAGGGCGATTGTGTCCACTATTCAGTTGACGCCCGATCTCGATTTGGGACGGATCAAGGAGACGCTTCAACGGTTCGCGGATGCGGGGTTTGATGATGCCGTGGTCTTAATCCGACCAGGAGGCCCGACTCCAGCGCAGGTGCGGGCGTTGGTTCGATAGGAGGGCCGAAGAATTTCTCACGCGGAGCCGCAGAGACGCGGAGGAAGACAGGACTGTTTTTCTCCGCGTCTTTGCGTCTCTGCGTGAGATGAGTATGGTGAGCAGCGAATCTCATGCGAAGGAGAGCTAAGTCATGCACGACATTGACGGCGCGCGGTGCTTGCAGGCGATGGTCCCCATGCGGGATGGCGTTCGGTTGAATACGTTTGTCTTTCTGCCCGACAGCGGTGGGCCACGCTATCCTGTCATCATGCAACGCACGCCCTACGGCATCACTTCCCCCGAAGGGCAGCACGTGACGGACCCCACCAAAGGCTGGTTGCCGGACCCTAAAGCTCCTCTGCGCGGATCACTCTTGCGCGGCTGGCACGAGATCGTGCGTCATGGCTATGCCGCTGTCTATCAGGATACGCGCGGTCGCTATGGCTCCGAAGGCGAGGACCACGTCTATGGTGACGATGCCGCCGATGGCTATGACTCGCTCGCGTGGATCGCCAGCGAACCGTGGTCGAATCAACAGGTGGGACTGTCCGGCTCATCCGCCGGAGCGACCACCGCGCTGGCCGCCGCTTCGCAGTGCCATCCCAGTGTGCGGGCGTTTTTCGCGCAAGTCGGCGGGTCGAGTATCTATGATGATGTCGTCTACGAAGGCCAATCCATCGAGATGGAACGGTTGTGGCTGTGGGTGGCCAGGAACATTCCTGGACTGTCGCAGTCACACCGCGAAGCCGTCATGCGCAAGCATGGTCTGAACGCCGAGCAACTGGCTGCCGTCGCCACGTCGGCTAACGCGCGCTACCTGGCACTGGATGCCGCGCGCCAGGCCAATCCCCCGTTCATTGATTCCGCCGACTGGATGCACTTGCCGCTGCTTGGCTATCCCGACTGCTCGGTGTGGCAGCCCTACCTGGACGAAATCCTCAGCCATCCCGCGCCCGATGAGTTTCGCGCCCGTCATAACTTCCGCGCGACCATCAACGTGCCCGGATTTCATGTCACTACCTGGTTCGATATTTTCCAGACCAGCGTTGTCGCCGCTTTCACCGACATCCATGCCCGGGTCGGTAACCAGCGTCTATGGATTGGACCCAACGCTCACTACTTTGTCTACGAACGCCAGTTCTGGCCGCGCGATCCTTACTTTGAATGGTTCGACCACTGGCTCAAAGGGGTGCCCACCAAGATCATGGATGAGCCCGCTGTCTTCTATTCGCCCCGCTCCTGGGTCACGGACCCCAAGACCTACGTGGCCAACGACTGGCGACACGCCGACCACTGGCCTCCACCAGGCACCGTCGAACAGCGACGCTATCTCACCGGTGACGGTCAGCTCAGCACGGCTGGCCCAAGTGGAGACACACGCAGTTATCTCTACGACCCCCGCCATCCGATTCCCACGCTTGGCGGGCGCAACATGTTGATTGAGGCCGGGCCACGCGATCAACGCCCGGTGCAGGCGTTACCAAACTACGGGTTGATCTATCGGAGCGAGCTGCTCGACGAGTCGCTCACTATCGCCGGCGCGGTCTCCGTCACGCTGCGCATGCAATCGAACTGTCGGGATACCGATTTCGTCGCCAAGTTGATCGAACTGCAACCGGATGGCAGTGCCTTGTTGCTGATGGATGGCGTCGTGCGGGCGATGTATCGCGATCCCGAAGCTGGACCACAGCACCTCACGCCAGAGCAGGTCTATGAGGTGAAGATTCATCTTGGTGACATTCATCACACCATCCCAGCGGGTAGCCGCCTGCAAGTGGATATTACCAGCAGCAACTTCCCCCGCCGTGCCCGCAACACCAACAGTGGCAACCCCATCCTGGCGAACGACACCGAGGCCGACATCCACATCGCCACCAACGTCGTCCACCATAGTGAAGCGCACCCCTCGTTTATCGTGCTGCCCTGTCTTCCTTCGCGTCTCGGTGGATGACGTGACCCTATGCGTGATTGCACGGCTGTAGTAGAGTTCCGCGACAATTGCAGAGATCGGGAGGAGTCGTATGCCGGATGAGAATATGTTTTCCGCGGCGGACCTGCGGGAGCTGGCGGAAAGAGGGATAGTCCCAGCAACGGCGCTGGCGCAAATCGCGACGTTCAGGGCGGGGGTGCCGTTCATTACCTTGCGGCGGCCATGTACTGTTGGTGATGGCATTCTGCATTTGTCGGATGCGGACCTCGCGCGTTACGGTGCGACCCACGCCCGCGCCGCGCGTCAGGGGCGCGTGATGAAGTTCGTGCCCGCCTCCGGGGCCGCGAGCCGGATGTTTCAGCTTTTGCTCGCGGTGCTGTATCGCGCTTCGAGCATGAGTGAGGAGCAGATCGCCACCGCCGCGGACTCGGGCGATCAAGAGTGTCTGGCCGCGCGCCAATTGGTCGAGAACCTGAAGCGCTTTGCTTTTTACGATGACCTGCGTGCCCTCATGGCAAGAGACGGCTTTGATGTGGACGATCTCATCGCTCGTCAGCACTGTCACGCGGTCCTCCGCTACCTGTTGACTGCCGATGGTCTAAACTACGCCAACCTCCCCAAGGCGCTCCTCAAGTTTCATCGGTATCGCGATCATGCGCGCACCTCCCTTGAAGAGCACCTGACCGAAGCCCTGGCGTATGCGCAAGGTGGCGAGGGGGTGGCGCGCTTGCATCTCACGGTCTCACCTGAGCACCAACACGCCATTCGTGCCACCCTTGAAGAAGCCCGCCCGCGTTACGAGCAAAACGGGAAGCAGCTTGTGATCACCTTCTCGGAGCAGCAGCCATCTACCGACACCATCGCGGTTGATCTCGACAACAATCCGTTCCGTACCGCCGAGGGCACCCTGGTCTTCCGACCCGGCGGCCACGGTGCCCTGCTGGCCAACTTGCGGGACCTGGGGGGGGACATCGTCTTCCTCAAGAATATCGACAACGTCGTCCCGGACCGGTTGAAAGCGGAGACCTATCGGTATAAACAGGCGCTCGGTGGGTATCTGGTGGAACTGCAAGAGCGGATGTTTCGCTATGTCCATGCCCTCCGCCACGGCGAGGCCGACGAACGGCTGCTCGCCGAAGCGTTGGAGTTCGCCCACACCACCTTTGCTATTGTTCCCCCCACCGGGTTCCAGCAGGCGGCGTTCGCCGAAAAAGTGGCCTTCATGGTTGGCAAGCTGAACCGGCCCGTGCGGGTGTGTGGTGTGGTGAAGAATACCGGAGAACCGGGGGGCGGCCCTTTTTGGGTCACCCACTCCGATGGTGAGGTTTCGGCTCAGATTGTCGAGTCATCGCAAGTGGACCTCCACTCCCCGGAGCAGCAGACGATCTGGTCCCACGCCTCGCACTTTAACCCCGTGGATTTGGTGTGTGGGATGCGGGATTATCAGGGGAAGCCGTTCACGCTCTCACAGTTCGTGGACCCACGCACCGGATTCATCGCGCGGAAGTCGAAAGACGGGAAGGAACTGAAAGCGCTCGAGTTGCCGGGTCTCTGGAATGGCGCGATGGCGTACTGGAATACCGTGTTCGTCGAGGTGCTAGCGATCACGTTCAACCCGGTCAAAACCCTCTTCGATCTCCTGCGACCAGAACATCAAGACCAGTGAGCGAGGCAGTAGGCTGGGATGACCACGGGGAATCCCAGCGCGGGGAATCCCGTCCCCCCAGGCTGGAATTCGCTCCGCTCATTATCAGCCTACGAGCGGTCCTCCTCCGCGTCTCCGCGGCTCTGCGAGAGTGAAAGGTCGCGCGGCGGCTTCCGCATGGTCCCACTGACCATCTTGAACTCAAACAATCGACAATCGAGCGGCCCATTGAAAAGCGGGGTCCGACGGCTAGTGGCCAGCCCAATGAGTTTCGCCAGCCGCCAATCCGCCGTGAAAAAGTACGCCCGCCAGCCCGCGAAGTGTCGCTTGAGGAGGTCGCCGATCCGAGGATAGAGCGCGGTGAGCTGCTCTTGATCCCCCAGGCGCACCCCATACGGGGGGTTCGCGATCATTACCCCCTCGCCAGTGGGTGGGGTGATGGTGAGGATGTCCGCCTGCTGAAGTGTCACCGCATCGCCCAATCCGGCGGCCTGAAGATTCGCCCGCGCCGCCTGGATCGCCGATCCATGCAGGTCACTGCCGTACAGCGCACAGGCAGCCTGTGGCTTGATCTGAGCCTTCGCGGCTGCCGACACCGTCTGCCATGCCCGCGCGTCAAACCCACTGAGCTGCTCAAAGGCGAAATGTCGCCCCAGTCCCGGCGGCAGGTTGCGCGCGATGGCCGCCGCTTCTAGCAGAAACGTCCCACCCCCGCACATGGGATCAAGCAGGGCTTGCTGTGGGGTCCAGCCCGTCAGGTGCAGAATGCCCGCCGCGAGATTCTCCCGCACTGGCGCCTCGGTGTTGGCGGTACGATGCCCACGTTTGAACAGCGCCTCCCCGGAGGTGTCGACATAGAGCATCACACTTTGACGGTCCAGAAACGCATCAACGCGGATGTCCGGTCGGTGGGTAGCCACATCGGGGCGCCGCCCGGTCGCCGTGCGGAAGCGATCACAGATCGCGTCCTTGATACGCAGGGTGACGAAGTCCAGGCTTTTCAGCGGGCAGTGCTGCGCGCTGACCTTGACCTTGATGGTACGGCTGACCGGAAACCAGGTATGCCAGGGCAACGCTTGCGCGGCGCGAAAAATATCGTGCTCGTCGCGGTAGTGGCCGTGAAAGACCCGCCACAGCACCCGGCTGGCGATGCGGCTGTGGAGATTGACGGCATAGCAGAGCGTGAATGGACCAGTGAACGACACCCCACCAGGGAGGTCGTTCACGTTGCCCGCGCCCAACTGTTCCAGCTCGGTGCGGAGGATGGCTTCCAGTCCACGCGGGCAGGGGGCGAAAAAGGTCTCGGTGCGCTGGCTCATGACTCACTTGTCGCGGTCGGGTCTTGTCAGTCAACCTGAGTGTCTTCGTCTGATGCAGAGGCGGGTTGGTCCGGTTGGAATGTGGCCTGAGGTTTCTTCTGTTGTCGGCGAGCCCGCCAGGCGGCCAATTCTTCCCGCGCGCTCTGTTGGTGCTCCAGTGAGACTGCTCCCTGTGGATTGCCGTCCAGATCATAGCGTGGGCCGCCGGCAATCAGCGCCTGCAAATAGGGCGTCATGCGCTGCTGTTTCCAGAGGGCGATAGCGTGACGCACCAGCGTCTTGGACACCTGTGGAAAATGCGCCGCGACGGCCTGCACGATCCCAACACCGAGGGGGCGCACGGGATCGGGGTAGGGAGGAAAGGAGCGCGGCCACCGCGCCATAATCTCCTTGGCCGTGGCGTGGACTAATGCCTTTCGTTGCGCCTGGCGTGCGGCGATGGCCGCTGGGTCTTCAGGCGGTGCTGGCGTTGGTTTTGGTTTTGCACGCTTCATCTTTGGCGCGGGTGCTTCCCTTGGCGTGGGCACGAGTGTGGCCCGTGGAGTCTCGACTCGTGGAGTCTCGACTCGTGGAAATGCCTGAGGGGGTGTGGTGGATGTCACCGCTGCTGAGTGTGGCGATTGCGGCACTGACGGCGGCACGGCGGGTTGTGACGGTTTCCGTCTGCGGATAACCACCGCGGGTTTTGGCTGTGAGTCTTGTGAATTTCCTTGCATGGCGACATTGTTCCTGGGGATCAGGGGCAATGCAATCCTCATCCGAGGATTGGGCGGGAGATCCAGAGGGCGAGTCACGTGACCCGCCCTCCGCTGAGGTCAAACCGACGCGGTAAAGCGATCCAAATGATGGTCGGCATCACCAAAGGTTTGCGCGATCGTGGTGAGCCGTCGAAAGGTGTGGCTCACTTTGAGTTCTTCGCTCATTCCCATACCGCCGTGTAATTGCACCGACTCCTGGCTGACGTGACGACAGGCATCGGCGATTTTGATCTTCGCGGCGGAAATGACGTGCTTGCGCTCGGCGGCATCCGCGGTTTCCATCTTGACGGCGGCGAGACAAGCCATCGACTTCGCCTGTTCGTAGCTAATCATCATATCGACCATGCGGTGTTGCAGCGCCTGGAACGAGCCAATCGCCACGCCAAACTGCTTGCGGGTCTTGAGATATTCCAGCGTGGCCGCGTTGGCGAAGCGAATCGCGCCAACCGCTTCCGAGCAGAGTAGGGCGGTCGCGTAATCCACTACCGTTTCGAGCACGGGGAACGCCGCCCCCTTTTTGCCGAGCAGGGCAGTACCCGGCACGGTGGTCCCGGAAAAATGCACGTCCGCCGCGCGTTGGTTGTCCACCGTGCGGTACGTCTTCAATGTCACGCCGGGGGCGTTGCGATCCACGAGAAAGAGGCTGATGCCCTTCTCGCTGGTGTCCGCGCCGGACGTGCGAGCGGAAACAACAAAGGTGTCGGCGCAGGGAGCATGGAGCACGACGCATTTCTCTCCGTCAATCACGTAGCCCCCGTCGGACTTAGTGGCCCGCGTCGTGACATGCGCGAGATTGTAACGGGCCCCGCGTTCGCTCTGGGCGAAGGCGAGTTTGAGTTTGCCTTCGATGAGGGCGGGAAGGATGGCCTTTTGCGCCTTGGTGCCCGCGCGCGCGACGCATTGGCCCGCGAGTCCCACCGTGGGCAGATAGGGTTCGACAACGAGCCCTTCGCCAATCGCTTCCATGACGGGCATCAAGTCCACGGCGTTGCCGCCAAAGCCGCCATGCTCATTGGCGAAGGGCAAGCCCAACAAGCCCATTTCCGCGAACGTGGACCACACCTGTTCGCTATAACCGGACGGAGATTCGATAATCCCTTTGCGGGCCTCGAAGGTATAATTCTTACCGATGAACTGCTGCACGCTGTTCGCTAATAATTGCTGTTCTTCGCTGTAATCGAAATTCACTGCGTTTCTCCTTCAGCCTTGGGATTTGGGACTCTTTCCCTCTCAATCCCAACACCTAACCCCCAGCACCCAACACCCTTCTCATAGTCCCAACGACATCTTCGAGATGATGTTGCGTTGAATCTCATTGGACCCGGCATAGATCGTGGTCTTGCGGTAGTTGAGATAGCGGGGCAGGAAGCGCGCGGTTTGGTGGTCGAAGTCTGCCGCATCAATAGGCTCGAATGGCTGGGTCAACGGCCCCATCACTTCCACTAGTAACTCGGTGAGGGCTTGCTGGATTTCCGTGCCTTTGATTTTGAGGAGTGAGACATCCGCGCCGGGATCGCGTCCACCGCGCAGTTGATCGAGAAAGCGCAGGTTGGTGATCTCCAACGCCATCAGTTCCACTTCCACACGTCCGAGTTTGTCGCGGAACCGCGTGTCCTCAATCAACGGCTTCCCGTTGTTCATCTGTTTCGACGCCAGGTCCTTCACGCGCGCCAGCTCTCGCTTCGAGCCGCCGATGCCGCCCGTGCCCATGCGTTCATGTCCCAACAGATATTTCGCGACTGTCCAGCCGTCGCCTTCTTTATGTATCAGGTTCTCGGCTGGCACCCGGACATCATCGAAGAAGACTTCGTTGACCTCGTGTCCACCGTCCATCAGGACCAGCGGGCGAATCGTGATTCCTGGGGTCTTCATGTCGAAGAGCAAGAACGAAATGCCTTCTTGTCGCTTGGGCGCGTTGGGGTCTGTGCGCACCAGGCAAAAGATCCAGTCCGCATGGTGCGCCCAGGTGGTCCAAGTTTTCTGGCCGTTGACGATGTAGGAGTCGCCGTCACGTTTGGCACTGGTTTTTAATGAGGCGAGGTCCGACCCAGAGCCTGGCTCGGAATAGCCTTGGCACCAGAAGATGGTGCCATTGTAGATGTCGGGCAGAAAGCGTTTCTTTTGGTCTTCCGTGCCAAAGCGGTGGAGGACCGGCCCGCACATTTTGAGACCAAAGGGGATGAGAGGTGGGCAGCCAGCAAAGGCGCACTCTTCCTCGAAGATAAAGCGTTGCACGATCGTCCAGGGCTGCCCGCCCCATTCAAGCGGCCATTCCGGCGCGATCCAGCCTTTCTTGGCGAGAATCTGGTTCCAGCCCAGCAAATCGTCGCGACCGAGTTCTTGATAGTTGACGACCTTGTCGCGCAGTGCGGCCGGAAGGTTCTCGTGTAACCACGCGCGGACTTCATCACGAAACGCCGACTCTTCTGGAGAGTAATTTAGGTCCATAATCGCTCCTCACCGTTGGAATAGGGGCAATTATGTAGCAGGTCGGGGCGGAATTCCTAGTCCAGTTTGCTTGATCGCGGCATGGCGGACCTCCATCTCGGTTCAGGTGCTCTTGTCTGGATAACTTCTTGTTGCGTGTATCCCCTTGCGAGAGCTGTCCTTCCTTTGGTACTCCTAAACGCGAGCAACGTCGATTTTTCATCATTAACCAGACGGACATCCTCCTCTGCCACTGGAGACCCTCATGGAAGCAAGCCTGAAAGTTGATACGAAGCTGACCTCGACGGATTATGACACCTTCCTTGCGGCCGCTACCCGTAAGGCTTTCGAGGGAAGGGCGGCCCAGATACGATCCGGGCTGCTGCTCATAGTGACGATGGCCTTATCGATCACTCTTTTCGCGGTTACCCCGAAATTCTTTCCCGTCTCTCCTCCTCTTCAGTTGGCGTTCTTTTTTACACTGAACGCGAGCATTATCTATTTTTGGAATCAGCATTCTCAGCGGAGCCTGGCCCCGGAACAAGAGGGACCATTGCTGGGTGTGCACACCTTTACCTTGACGCCAGAGGGATTTGAGGATCATGGCAATACGTCGTTCTCCCGCACCCAATGGTCCGCGGTCCAGGCCATCCAAGAAACGGCGCACCACCTGTTCGTCTTCATTGATAAGACCACGGCGCACATCATTCCCCGGCGTTCTTTCGCCACGCCAGAGGATTACGAGGCGTTCGTTCATACCCTCCGTGAATATGTTCAGCGCGAATCCGCCGCGCCCTTTGTGGAGATTCCCGCTTCCGTTGGGAATCGTCGGCTGATGGCACTCTCGGCGCTTTTCTTTCTCGTGGTTTTCGTTTTCACGACCTTCTTCTCGCAGTCGCCTCGCCGCTCAACCGCGGGCCATCGGCAAGCCGGCCACGATTGGGGAACGGCGGAGAAATGGGAAGATGGAGAAGCGCTGTTCTTGGCTCAGAGCGCGCTCGTGGAGCAACATACGGCGACTCTCTTGCCCGAACGGCCCGGAGTCGTCGATGTGTACTTCGTTGGCTTTGGCAGTAGTGATGAGCAAGACGTTTTTATGAAGGAAGTGCTCTACGCCCAGGAGATGTTTGATCGGCGGTTTGATACGCGGGGCAGATCCCTGGTGCTCATTAACAACCCGCTCACCAGAAACTCCATCCCGCTCGCCTCTGGCACCAATCTGCGCGCGACGTTGCGACAGGTGGGGCGAGTCATGAACCCAGCGGAAGATATTCTCTTTCTGTTACTGAGCAGTCATGGGTCGAGAGATCACAACTTGGCGGTCAATTATTGGTCGCTACCCTTAAAGTCGCTTGCCGCGGATGAAATCGCGACCATCATTGAGCAGGCGGGCATCGGGTGGCGGGTGGTGATCGTCTCCGCCTGTTATTCGGGTGGGTTCATTGATCAGCTCCGAGACGATCATGCCCTGATCATCACGTCCTCTCCAGCCACCCAACCCTCGTATGGATGCGGGAAGGACGATGATCTCACCTACTTTGGCAAAGCCTTTCTCGCGGACCAACTGAATGAAGGGGCCAATGTGCTTGGTGCGTTTACCGGAGCGGCGACGCTGCTGCGACAACGCGCGCTCGCCGAACAGTTAGCCGTGTCGCTCCCGCAGTTATCGTCTCCTCCGACCATGACCGCGAAACTGCGAACCCTGGAGGCGCGATTGGGTGCGTGGCGGCGGCGGTGAGCAACTATACTACCACAGTATAAATATGAACTGGCGTGATGGTTTCATAATAAGGGTACTGCATATTTCACCTCGAACACTTGCCGATGCGTGAAGCCATCCCCTCGGCGAAGTCAACCTTGCCGTTCAGGAGCGAGGAGCCCGCGTCATCAGTTGCGCCACATCCTTTTCCACGACGGTCCCCTTGAAGAAGTCGGGGTTCATGCCTGCCCACATCTTGGCGGGGTTGGTGAAGACAAAGTCTTGGAAATCGGCCTCGGTGATGACCCCATGTTCCACCAGCTCGTATGCCTCTTCCAGCACTTCCGTCATGTCCGGCACGTCCCAGTGGCCAATGTCCGAACTGAAAATCGCGCCCAGGCGCGCGCCGAATGGATTCGCCTTGCTGTTGAAAGCGGTGGCATTCAGTGGGTCATCGGCCTCGCAACCAAAGTAGAAATTGGGCACGAACAGATTCTTGATGTCCTCGGCTTTCTCGATGCCACAGCGCGCCCAGTCATCCAGCGCCGCCGGGTCTTCCTTGCTTCCGGCCAACGAGCCCAACGTCTGACGCGGATCGCCTAAATTCGCGCGCACCATTGGGTCGCCGTAGCGGCGGTGGAGATCAAGCCACAATTCGCCGTTGAGATTGGCCGGGTTGTAGTTGTCCATCGCCTTGCCGTTACGCTTCTTCCAACGGGCGATGATGCCCGCATACAAGTCCGCCGCCCAGGCGACGCCGCCTTCGAGAAAGCCGAACTTGAGGGTGGGAAAACGGCGCGTGACGCCACCCATGAACAACGCCTTACACACGACGTCGCCAGCGGCGGCGAAATGGCCGGTGTGGTTGTACATGTAGTTCGACGTGGTGCGACTGCCCCAGCCCATGCC
>JANMSE010000013.1:0-26413 GCA_031389045.1 Deltaproteobacteria bacterium
ACACGGAAAATTTCTCCCACCCTCGTACCCGAGCCAGATATCCCTGGGAGCGGGTCTCTGTATTTTTGCTGAAAGCTGAGAGCTGACGGCTGAACGCTTCCCCTTCATGTTCATTGCGTTCTCCTGAAATTTTGGGCACCATCGCATCTTACCGAAATCGACACCGAGGCGAAGCACCCATTTATGAAACTCTCCGATGTTCGTAGCCGCTTATCACCCGATCTCCAGGACCTCAGCGCCAAGATTCTAGACCTGGCCACCGCGTCCTGGGACGCGTTCAAACGCTCACCCGAAGTGACACAGGAAATCGCCAAGGACCCATTCACTGGGCCGATCAAGGAACAATCGGGCATCGCCGAATGCCTCCTGCTTTTGCTCCATATCTGTGATCGGGTCGCCTCCGCCGCCTTGCGCGCGACCGTCACCGAACAGGCCGCCGCGACTCTGCGACACTCGCTGATGAGCGCGCTCGTTGGGGCCACCATCCCTGCTTTTGTCCAGGCAGCCTGTCCCGAGGAAGAGGAGGACGAACAAGAAGAGACGCAAACCGATTTGCTGCACCTCTACAATGCGCGTGCGATCCAATATGGCTTCTTCGCCCTTGGGGCATCACAGAGTCCCCATGAGAGCGAGGCGCTCTTGACGGTGGCAAGTATTCGTCTGGCCGAAGCTCTGGAGGCCGCTGAGAAGGCGGACATCATCGGACATGGGATGGAAGTGGTCATCAACAGCGTGGAGACCCTGCGTGAGAAACTGCCGTTGAAAGGAGTGATTGGGCGGATGATCGCCGGGGCGCGGGGATAGTCCTCACCAATGAGGATCGCCAACGTTCTTCGGCTCCGACCTCGCCTTTTTCTTCTTCCGAGGTTTTTTCACCTCGGCCTCACTCTCATGGGCACCGTACCGCTCAGCCAATAGCCATTGCGCCTGGCCGATCCCGCGCAAGCTGCGATACTCCTCGGTCGAAAACAATTTGCCCGCCACACCACGCAAGGGCACCGTATCCAAAGCCCGCGTCAGCGCCGCTTCACAAAATTCCAACAGCGGCAGCAATTGCGCGGACACCTCCTCGATCGGCGCCCCTAGCAACGCCGAGCGCGTCTGCGCGATCGCGCTCGCTAACCCACGGGCGCGACCAGTGGACCGCGCCAATTGCAGCGACGCCACGTGTTGCGATTCCGCCACGGTTTCCGAGGAAGCGTCCGTTCCAGTAAAGAACGGGAAATCAAGCTGTTCTTCACGCCATGTGCGCATGGGTTGCGCGCTTTTTCCTGCCACGGTTGCACCTTCTACCCAGAACGCCGACACACGGCGAAGACCAATTCATCAAATAACGCGGCGGGCGAGGTTCTCGCCGACTTGAAGATCACATCCAGTTCCGCCATCCGGCGAAACAAAAGGCGGAGGTCCGTCGCCGAGAAGAGACGGCTCTGACTCAGCAACGCCCGCAACCGCAACCCACGCGCGTTGACGGCGCGTTCAATCTGGGACTCCGGCATGCCACTCGCCAACAGCTCCTTGACTTGCCACAACCGTCGAAAGTGGCTCACCAACGCCTGGAGCACCGGCACGGCCTCGCGATCATCCCTCAAGACTTCGCGAAAGAGGCCCAGCGCTTTCGGTTGATTGCGCTGGCCCAGGGCGTCGGCCAAGTCAAACACACTCGCCGTATTCACATCGCCGACACAGGCGGTGACATCCTCGATTTCCACCAACGTGCGCGGGGCGATAAAGGCGATCAGCTTGTCCAGTTCGCTCACGAGCGCGAAGAGGTCCGCGCCCACCAGGTCGGCGAGCAACGACGCGGCTTCTTCCGTAATCCGCACCTGACGCTCCCGTGCGAACCGTTGGACCCAGCTTGGGACCTGATTGGCGAATGGCGGTCGAAACTCACCCGCCACGCCAATTGTGGCGCAACGCTCGAAAAATTTGTACGACAGGTCGAGCCGCCCATGTCCACACACAATCAGCGGTTGCGTGGCATCGCGTCGTTCGACCTCGTTGGCGAGCCGTTCTCGATCCGCGGCTTTCAGGCGTTCCGCGCTTTTGAGGACAATCACATCCTTGGTCGCGAACAGTGACGGGACACCCCAGGCTTCGAGCAGCAAATCGAGCGAATCCTCCCCAGCGTGGAAGGTCCGCACGGCAGTGCCCTTCCCCATGCGTTGACAGACGAGAGAGACCGCCTGCTGAATGAGATACGGCTCTTCCCCATAGAAGAGATACAGTGGCGCGAGCGGCCCTTTTTCGAGGCGCGACAGCACATCTTCAGCACGGGGCAGCGCGGTGAGTTTACGAGGTTCGGCCATGACTGCATTCGTATAACGCGCGACGGTGGAGAGGACAAGAGAAGGGGGCCTCTGGCAGAGCCCCCGCGCGCGCATTGCCGGGTGAGCAGTTTGCCTCTACTTTAGCAACAGTGAGCGAGGAGAGATTCATGCAACAGCCGAGTGAACTTTCGGAAAGACCCGCCGTCCGCCTGACCCTGTACCAGCGTATCGAAACAAAATTAGGGGTGAATCCCCTGCGATCGGATCTCGACCTCGTGACTCTCGTCGAGCGTCGCTTACCAGTTCGAACCCTCACGTCTTTAACGAAGCATGGAATTGGTGAGCAAGAAATCTACGACATTGTGTTGCCGCGGCGAGCACTCACGTATCGACGAGCGAAACATCAGCGCTTAACCCGAGAAGAGTCGGACAAGGTTGTTCGCCTTGCGCGCATCGCCGCCCTTGCCGACCAGGTCTTCGGCGACGAGGCTAAAGCGGCGCGGTGGCTGCGCCAGCCCAAGCGTCGTTTCGACTCGAGCACGCCATTTGACCTCCTCGCCACGGAGGCGGGGGCACGGCTGGTTGAGGAGATGTTGCACCAAATTGATGAGGGAATGGTGGCCTGAGTGCTCCTGTGGCGGATCAGTAATTACACCACCCTGGATGGTGGTGGTGGACTGAAAGCCTCTCACCGGTGGCATACACGCGGCCATCCCATTGTCTACTGCGCTCCGAATCCCGCTATCGCTTTGTTAGAGGTTCTTGTCCACTTAGAAGTTGCCCTGGAAGATATTCCTCTTCAGTACCGGTTCCTCAAGATTGAGGCCCCCGACGAAACCCCGACGGAACGTATGGAGAATGATCAGTTACCGCAAGGTTGGCGGTCTGCTGTCAACATCACACGGCACATCGGCGATACCTGGCTCCAGTCCAGACGTACCGCGCTCCTAGAAGTCCCGTCCGTGCTTGTTCCTGAAACGTTGAACATCCTGCTCAATCCGCGACATCCCGCCGCGGAACGGATTCAGGTCGTCGCGGTGGTCGAACATCCTTTTGATCCTCGTTTGCTTTGAAACGGCCCGAGAACAAACAAAACAGGTCGAGGAATCCCCGCACCTTCTGGGCACTTCGCTCATCTCCTGCTAGTTTCATGCTTTGCAAGACAACGAGACGAAAGGAGACTCTCATGGCAATTGAAATAAGCATGGAACAAGCGGTACGGGATCGCTATGCGGCGGGTGCCCAGGTGGCCGAAGCCGCGCTCTGTTGTCCCGTGGATTATGACCCACAGTATCTGGCGGTATTGCCGCAAGAGATTATCGAGAAGGATTATGGCTGCGGTGACCCATCGCGGTATCTGCGTCCCGGTGAGACCGTACTCGATCTGGGCAGCGGCACCGGCAAAATCTGCTATATCGCCTCACAAGTCGTGGGCCCCACCGGCCATGTGATCGGTGTGGATATGACGACCGACATGCTGGCGGTCGCCCGCAAGTATCAGCAACAGGTTGGCGATCGTCTCGGATTTCACAATGTCGAATTTCGTCGTGGCCGCATTCAAGACCTGCGCACGAACCTCACGACCGTCGAGCAATACTTACAGCGCCATCCCATCGCTTCAGTCGCCGATCTTCAGGCGTTCGAGGCGTTTCAAGCCGACCAACGCGCGCGCCAACCACTCCTCGCCGATGAGTCGATTGATGTGGTGGTCTCCAACTGCGTCCTCAACTTGGTGCAAGATGATGACAAACGCCAGCTCTTTGGTGAGATATTCCGCGTCCTGCGCAAAGGCGGGCGAGCCGTCATTTCGGACATCGTGGCCGATGAGCCCGTGCCCGCGCATCTCAAGAATGACCCGGACCTCTGGAGCGGCTGTATCTCCGGCGCGCTACAAGAACACGAGTTTCTGCAAGCCTTCGCCAACATGGGCTTCCACGGGATCGAAATTCTGAAACGTGACGAACAGCCGTGGCGGACGGTGGAAGGCATTGAGTTCCGTTCGGTCACCGTCACCGCCTACAAGGGCAAGCAGGGTCCGTGTTGGGATTGCAATCAAGCGGTGATCTACAAAGGGCCGTGGAGTGAGGTGAAGGATGATGACGGTCACACGCTGCTGCGCGGGGTGCCGATGGCGGTCTGCGAGAAGACGTTCCGCCTCTATACCAGAGAGCCGTATGCGCGCGACATCATTCCCGTGCAGCCGCTGACGCCCATCGCGGTGGAAGATGCGCAACCTTTCGATTGCACGCGCGACAGCGTGCGCAATCCTCGCGAGACGAAGGGGCTAGAGTACCGAGCGACGACTGATGCCGGAGCGTGTTGCGAACCGGGGAAATGCTGCTGAGAACAGACAATAAGGAAAAGTCACTTGATCCCCCTCACCCTAGCCCTCTCCCAGCCGGGAGAGGGAACTTCGGATTCCCCTGAACTTCATGCCATTGTCCCAGCCGAGAGCGGGCACCTGGAAGCAACTTCACTACTATTGCCGAAACCAACAAAAAATCGGGGCGTCGCATGCGACACCCCGATCAGATTCTCTCCACTATGGTCGAATCAAGAGGGCTATAAGGCTGGGGGAACTATTCCCCACCCAGCCCCTAGCCCCTAATCCCTAACCCCTATCTGCTACCCCCGTCCGTGGCGGAGGAGTCGGCCTGGGGTCGCGTTGGTGCACTTGCCATCCTCAAAGGTCACGTCGCCGTTGACCATGATCCAGCGATAACCTTCAGCGTACTGAACACGACGCCATTCACCAGCCGGGAAGTCGTGGACAACGGCCATTTTTTCCGGCGTCACTTTCAGGTTCTCCAAGTCGTAGACCACCACGTCCGCCGGCGCGCCTTGTTTCAACACACCGCGATCTTGGAAGCCCGCGCATTTCGCTGGCAACGCACTCAACCGATAGTGCGCCTCTTCGAGACTCATGAAGCCCGCGTCTCGCACCATCCACGTCAGCAAGTCGGTCGGATACGTGCCCAGGGTGGTGAACTTCGTGTGCGCGCCACCGTCGGACACACCAGGAATGCTGTACTCGGAGGACATCAGTTCCGTGGCGAAATCCTCGCGTTGGTTACGGGCCGGAGTGATGAATTCCGTCTTCATGTCATCCCCGATGGTCAAATCGAGCATCGCATCAATGGGGTGTTTGTTCTCCATCGTGGCGATCTGCTCAACCGTCATGCCGACATATTTCTGGAACTGTGTGTCATTGACCGACTCGACCATGAAGTCCTTGATCGACCCCGTCACGATCGGGGTATGGCCCGCATCGTACTCCACGCGCAGCGCCTGACGGAGGGCGGGGTTCTTGAACTTCTGGAGCCGCTCAGTTGGCGTGCCCATCGTCAATTCGCGCCACACGTCACTCCCATCAAACAAGTTCCAATCCGCATACGTCAGGACGAAGCCTTGACGAAGGGTGCCACACTGATTGTAGATGCGTCGTCCTTCGCTATTGGTCTTTTCGATCCAGCGCATCGTGCGGCGGTGCAGACTCGGACGGTCGTCACGCACTGCCGTGGCATTGAACAGAATCGGTCGGCCCGAAACCTCGGCCAACTGATCGTAGAAGCGCATATCCTTCTCAAAATTCTCGCTGGCCTGCGTGAGCTGAATGAACCCTTCCTTGCGCTTGGCCAGAACTCTGGCGAACGCCAACATATCCTCGTCGGACATGGTATCGGTGACCATCGGCGTGCCGTCGTAGTCACGTTGGACCGAGATGAAACCATTGCCAAGGCGCTGGGCCGAGAACCCACAGCCACCACTATCCATGGCTTCATTGAGGATGCGGCACATCTCCAACTGTTCTTTCTCGGTGGCGGGGCGGCTCTTCGCGGCTTCGAGTCCCATGACCCAAATCATCACCGGCGCGAGCGGCACATAGCTCAACACATTGACCCCTTTGGGCGTGCCATCCAAGAAATTGAGCCAGTCAGGAAACGTCACCCAATCCCACTTCATCCCGGCTTTCATTGATTCGAAAGGAATCGCTTCGACGCGGGACATGGTCAACATGGCGCGGTCCCGCAGTTCCGGTTTGCACGGCGCGAACCCAAACCCGCAGTTCCCCAGCACGAGCGAGGTCACCCCATGCCAACTGCCAATCGTGCAATAGGGGTCCCAGTTAATCTGGGCATCGTAGTGCGTGTGAAGATCAATGAACCCCGGTGAGACCACCAGGCCGTGCGCGTCAATGGTCTTTTTCGCGTCGCTGGCCCGGAGCGTACCCAGTTCGGCGATTTTTCCATCCTTGATACCAACATCGCCGATGTAGCGCGGGGTCCGCGTACCATCGACAATGGTTCCACCCTTAATGATCGTGTCAAATGTCGGCATATTCGCCCTCCTTACAAAATTCGTGTGATGAGTGTGTAGAAACCTTACGCAGTGGAGACTGCCCCGAACCATGCCACAGGAGGCCGTCAGGGGCAAGTCTCAAGCTAGTGCCAAGCAAACCGCAGACAAGTCTCTCCCAAGTCTCCAGCCTCTGTTTTCCCCTACTGACTATTTCTTCAGAATTGAAAAATCACGCTCAAGATCGTTTCATTGCGGTTATCACCAGAACGCCCGAAACGGTCGCCAATCGACCAAGGGCCTTCGTATGACTTCCCCCAATAAATATCTTGGGACAGCCGCAAGATGATGTGATTGGAAAATAGGTAGTCAACCGAGAAGCGATTATATCCAGCCGTGGCTTTTGGGTCGTAGGCAATCACAAAGAGCGGCTGCCATAATCCACCCGGTCCGTAGCTCGTCGACGCGGAGAGCGTCATCACAAACTCATCTTCGGTGATGCGGTCGGTGTTCACGCCGATAAATCGGTTCGGCAGAATCCGATCATCCAAGATGGCGTGACGGACAGAAGAGGCGCCACGATAGAACTTGTTGTAATCAAGGTAGTGCCGCCAAAAGAATTGCCCGGAAACAAAGAAGGTGCGGAGTTTATTGAGCGGACGAATCCACGTCGGTCGGTCAAACGCGAGCATAACCACTGTGCGGTTCGCCGTCTCATAGCGATTGTTGTCCGGGTCAAGACCCGCGGGTAATGGGCCAGCGGTCCGTCCCAATCGCACCGGCACTCCAGTGGCGAGCGCGGTCTCCACGCGGAACACCGATTGGGTGTAGTGCTCTTCCGAGTAGTTGGCGGCAAAGCCAATGACATGCGAACGCGCATTCACCAGATTAATGCCAGACGTGAACGTGCCCGCCGCGCCAGAGGCCGTCGGGTTTGTATCGAGCCGCGAGAGGTCTGGGCGAATCTTCACCCCGGTATCACCAAAGGTGAAAAAATAGTTGAAGCTGAAATCGATCCCGCGCCAGATTCCCTTGAAGCGCATGCCGCCCTGACTACTCTCCAGCGACCGGTCTGGTTTGCGGTCAACCACATTGCTGCGCAAATCATAGACCTGTCCATTGATAATGACCGTGTTCGCGCGCTGCCGGAGCCCTGAGCCAAAAAACGCCCACGGGCGACGGGGGTCGGTCGAGGTTTTCCCGCGTTGATAGTCCCACGGAATCCACACCGCTTCGACAAACGATTCTTCGAGGGGGCCGATTTTGCCGATGTCGTAAATCGCGCGCACCATCCATAGCGGGATGCGAATATCTTCCCACGCCTCCCGACTCCAGTGCCACCGCAAGTCGAGGGGATTGATGACATCAAGCGCGCGGAAGTTATCCGTTTCTCCCCACACCACTTGTTGGCGGCCAATACGGAGCGACAACGGTGGCAACGCGAGGTCCATGTACGACTCGCGCAGCTTATACTCAAACTTGCGCTTCTCTTTCTCTTGCGCGGTGAACCGCTCGGAAAAATGCTCCCCAATATCGTAGATCGAATCGTAGACGCCGCGACCGATAACCGTAAACGTCGCATCTTCCAGAGGTCCGGTGGAGAGCCAGCCGAACGCCTGCCCCTCTTCCACGAAGTGGTACCGGCCTTCGAGCTGCGCGGTGTTGCGCTGCATGATGAAGCGCGCATCCTTGAATTGCGGCGTGCGCAGGATGTTCTCCGCTTGCACGAACCCCTCGATCTCAAAATCTGGCCGTAAGGCGATGATGCCCCAGGATTGCCGCGGCAGCAGCAGCAACAAGAGCGCCACCAGGAAGAAGGTCGAAGTTATTTGGCATGAGCGGCCAGACTGGCCGTTACGCGATGGCAATCAGCGGTGTTTGCCATGGAAACGAACGAACACATCAAGCACACACAACATTGAGAATTCCCTCCTCATATATTCACGGCTGTTCTTTCTGCCTCCCACCATCGTGGGTCTCCCACCATCGTGGGTCCCCCAGTGCACAGCCAAGCTATCGCCAATGCCCGCTACGAACTCCCCGTCTTAGTATGAGACCCGTGGGTTCGCAAGTGGCGAGCGTGAGGCGTGGGTGTTACGCGCGCTGAGATGCGTGCGTGCAATCAATGAAGCGTGTTTCGGTGACGATGAAATGGACAGGTTCATCATCCGCCGCCGTGGGAATGACGTTCACCAGTTGACTCTCGTAGGCAAGCGCGATGCGCAAGCCACCAGCGAGCACCCCACGAAAAGCGCGATCATAGTAGCCTCGGCCACGCCCTAAGCGGTGGCCCTCAAGATCGAATCCGACCCCAGGAGTAAGAATGACATCGGTCGCGGAGACACTGGTGAGGAGGTCGTCTCCGGGAGGAATAAGAATGCCAAAGGTTCCTGACACCAGTGGCTGCCCAGAGACGCGGCGGACAAATTCGAGATTGGCGTTATCAGTGGAAATGCGGGGATAGTACACGGCTTTGTGCCGTCGTGTGGCTTCGTCCCAGATTGCTTCGGTCTGTATTTCGTTCTCATCGGCACTGTAGAGCACGATCGCCTTGGCGCGTTGAAGGGGTAGATACACGGAGAGTCGTTCAAAGATCAGACGGCTTTTCTCTGTCACCTCTCCTGAAGAAAGACTCCGACGATGATCTCGTAGTAATCGACGAAGTCGAGTCTTCTCGCTCTCCGTTTCCCCATTTCCCCGTTTCCCCATTTCTCCGGCCTCTCATCGCTCTGGCAACGTAAAAGTCGCTTCGCCAAACAAAATTTTCTCGCCCTTCTGATTCTGCTGCCACACCTGGCAATCGACCCGCGGCTCGCCGTTCTCGTGGTACGTCCGCGTCACAGTCCCACCACAGGTCAGCATATCGTCAGGGAACACATTGGCCGCGAACCGCAGCTTGGTCTTGCGAATATCCCACGGACGATGCAGCCAATCGGTAAGGAAGCGATACAGATAGGTTTCATTCAGGGGGCCTTGCTGCACCACGTCAGGCATTCCGCGCTCGCGTGCATAGACGCGGTCGAGATGGAGTGGGTTCATATCACGCAGAATGACCGCGATGGGAATGTACTTGTAGCGATCCATTGGGCCGTAAGTCGCTGGCGGTAAGTCCATCCCTTCCCGCACCTCGTCAAAATACATCTTCGCGCGCGTATCCATGCTTTCCCCCCTCTTTCTGTCTTTCTCCGTTTCCCCGTTTCTCCGATTCTCCGTTTCCTCTTCCCAGTCCCTGCTTTACTTGAACAAGACGTATGCCTGCGACCCGCGAAACACCGCGGCTCCCTGTTGGTCGGCGGCCGAGAACTGCACGGTCACCACATCAAACGTGCGTTTGCCCTGCTTCTCATACACATCAGCAACGGCACTCTGAATGGTCAACGTTTCTCCCACGTAGAGAGGGCGCAGATATTCCAGTTCTTGCTCACCGAACATCGCGGTTCCGGTCTTGTAATCAAAAAAGAAGTCGGCCCAATCGAACGCGCGGAGAAGAACAAGCACCGCAATATGTGGGGCGAAAGAGGGCGGAATCACCCGGCGCTGATAGCCAGCAGCCTGGGCATCAGCATCACTGAAAAAGGCCGGGTGGTCTTCTTCACACACCGGAAGATACTCGCGCAGATCATCCTCGTTGATGACATACTTCACCTCGCGAAGCCCCTTGCCGATCAATGTCTTGCGGTCTGGCGTGGTCACGTGTGTTCCTCCCCTGATAAAATCGTTACGTTTACAGGGACTCCACTGGCTCATAAGCAAAGAACCATCCCGGAGTTTTTCTCCGGGATGGTTCTTCGCGTTCACACAACTCACCTAGAGGCAAATCGGATTACTTGCCAAACGCAGATGTGACCAACTCGGTATCAAGATATTCGGTCACTTCCTGCACTTTGCCACCAGCGATGCGGAACACCTGACAGTAAGTGTTATTGTACGACTTGCCGGTCTTGGTGGTCGATTTTCCACGCGCTTGCATCGCCACGAAATCACCCTCGGCGATGAAATTGTCCGGCGTGATGGTCAAGCCGCCTTCAAGCTGCGCCGTCAGCGGTTGCAGCAGCTTGGTGATCAGCTCTTGCTTGCCGTTGAACGTGCCCGAGTATTTGGTGGTCCCGGTGAGGACGAAACGAACGTCATCCGCCATCGCATTGAGAAAAGCTGGCGCATTGCCCTTGGACAACTCGGCGAACATGTCTTGAATCAGTTTCTTATTTTCCGCTGCACCCATGATGTGGTCCTCCTCTAAAAGTTTGTTACAGGTGATTCCTACGATCGGACGTGACGTCCGCGCTCTTGCCAATACAATCGTTATTGGGAATGTCGAAAATCCTCATCGCCCGGGGAATCGCGCACGCAACCACGGAAGAATCACCTTCATCGCCCCTTCTCGTCCACCCTGATTCGGCTTCGCGAGCAATGGATAGCCGAAGTGGTCGGCATCGACATGAGCGAGCTGCTTATCCCTGGCCGGAGATTGCTGGTAGACCGATTCCGAATCTTCCGGATAAATCGCATGATCCCCGGTATAGTTCACCACCAGTGTCGGCAACGTCATTTTCGGCAGACAGGCCAACACCGCGGCTTGCGACGACAGGCCAGACCACGTGCTCAACCACGCCCGTGGCGTTTGATATTTGCCAAACCCGGTTTCCAGATAGTTGAACAAGTCAGGTCGTGGTGACCACAGTGAGCCGTAGTCACGTGACGACGGAGAGAGAGTCGGATCAGTGTAGGTGAGATTCGCTTCCGTGCGGTGAATCTCCATGTAGCGACCAACAAGCCCTCGTCGGCTCAAGAAGATACGCCGCTCGAAGGGCAACTGATCGAACTCAGGTTGCCGCACGAGGTCCTGAAAATAGCGTTGCTCTTCAACATAACGACGCGCGATAGCGTCAATGCGAGCGACCCGCGCCACTTGCGCCGCACGATAGCGCTGGATGAATTCTTGACTATATTTACTCGGCTCCGGTGGTTCGCGAAACCCGTTGGCGGGGTTGTACATATCGAGTGCCGGATCGCACGAGAGCGGATCATCCTCGTTGGTCACCGAGGGATCGACGGTCCTCTCCAGAAACTTGCCTTCGCCAAGATGCGCGGCGAGAAACACCATGCCGTCAGCCGGGGGCAGTTGAAACCGATGAAGATCATACGCATCGCCGGCGGGCGTATGGGTCAAGCGACCAGGAGGAGCCGTCACCGCCTGTGACTGATAGAAGGAATAGAGCGACCCACCGCCACTGTTACCGATGAAGACGATCTGCTGAAACCCACGCTCCCGGAGCATTTTCACGCTAGCGGCAACATCGGGAACGAGCATTTCGTGAATGCAGGCGATGTCGTTACTCGGCCAGCGCCCTTCTTGCCCAAACGCGGCATAGCCCGCTTCGAGCAAGTGGGGGATCGCGTAGTGACGGGTCATGTCGGCGCGTGGGTGCATGAGACAGACAACCGTTTTCTCACCGCCTTTGGTATAGAGCACACCTTTGGATTCACCACGATCTTCCGCCGTCAGTGGGACAACTTCGTAGTTTACGCCAGCAGGCAACTTGTCGAACGAGATCAAACTCATTCCAGACGCGGAATACCGTGGAATCCGAGCTAAAGCCATGATGAACCTCCGTAATGTGTGTTGCGTTTTTCGCCTTCCGCTTTCCGTCCCCATTACCGGACTAAATCAATCGCGGTCGCGGTCTTCACCCCTAACACTTTCAACAGCCGGTCTTTAATCCGCACGGCCGCTTTCTCGACGCCCACCCCTTTGGCCGTCACGGAAATACGCCCGCCAGCGATCATATCGTGCCCACCAGCGGATGAACTGCCCAAGACTTGTTGGAGAATCTCGCCCGCGTTGGCATCGCGATTCGTCGTGCGAAGCGAAACGTACAAACTCTGCTGATAATGCCCAATGGCCATCGCCCACTCTGATTCTTCCAGGCGGAGGAGAAAATCGGCGACTTCCGCCACCATGTCGGGATACTGCACCTCGTGCAACACGGAAATGACGACGGAATCGTACAGCACGGCCCCTTCAATCGCATCGCGAAAGACCTTGAAATACTCGCGCGGGACACGAGCGTTCTCGATCTTCGCCAGGCGTCGCTTATTGGTGTACGGATACAAAAACTGACAGGCTGCGATATCCTTGGGCGTGGCCTCGCGTCCCAAATCCTGGGTCTCGGCGTTAATGCCATAGAAGAGCGCCGTGGCGATTTTGCTCTCGACATCCACATGCGTCTCTTCGAGATACTCGGTCAGGATGGTCGAGGTCGCGCCATATTCATCACGCAGATCAAGAAACGAAACGCCAGGGTAGTCGCTATAGGCCGGATGGTGATCAATCACAATCGTTGGCGTACAGGACGCGGGAAGCGAATTGTTCCGCCGACCGGGCTGCGTATCGACCAAGGCCACCTGTGGCTGCCGCGCGAAATCAATCTCACCAACTGGCACTAAGTCGATATTGAGATACCGGAGCATCGCCCGGTTCTCGGCACGACCGACGATCCCACCCAAGGCGATGATAATGTCCTTCCCCTCTTGCGCCTGGTTGACGATGAAGCGCAACGCCACCGCACTGGCCAGCGCATCTGGGTCAGGATTGTCATGGGGGAGAATGACCAGAGGAGCAGGGCTTTCGGTCACCCGCAGGAGACGATGGAGCGGACTTTTTGAGGGTACAACCATAAATTTATGTGAGGCGGATTATAGGAAACCCGTTCTTCTCTTGTCTATCCCCTTGTCCCCTTGCACACCCCGCGCTTTCTCAGCACTATGGGCTCGTTTGACGTCATATCGCGAAAGGGAGAAGCCGTATGCCCTCACCAACCGGACGAGAACGTTTTACTCAGTTAGTCAGTGGTGCGGAGGACGCCCTTGATCTGGCCGAGGCCGCCTTGTTAATCGCGCAGGAGGAACATCCGACACTGGATGTTTCCGCCTATCTCCACAAATTGGATGCCCTCGCGGCGGCCGTGCGCGCCCGACTGCCAGAGTCCCCTACCCCGTCAGACATCGTGCTGAACCTCAATGTTCACCTGTATCGGGAAGAAGGATTTCGGGGGAACACCTCGGCCTACTATGATCCCGCCAATAGCTTCCTGAATGAAGTGCTGGATCGCAAGATGGGCATTCCGATCACGCTGTCGGTGGTCTACATGGAAGTGGGGCGGCGCTTAGGCTTGCCGCTCGTTGGAGTTGGCTTTCCGGGCCATTTTCTCGTGAAATACACCGGGCCAGAGGGCGAGCTGGTGCTGGACCCGTTTCTTGGCGGCATCGCGCTCGACCAGCAGCAACTGACCCACAAACTCCAGACCATGTACGGCGAGCAGAATCCCTTTCTCACGCAAATCCCGCAACTGTTGTCGCCAGTCAGCAAGAAGGAAATCTTGGTCCGCATGCTTCGTAACCTCAAAGGCGTCTATCTGCAAAAGAATGACTTCCCACGTGTCTTGAGCGCGATTGAGCGGATTTTGTTGATTGAACCAGACGTGCCGACGGAAATCCGCGACCGTGGAAGTGTCCATCAGCGCTTGGGGCATCTCCAAGCGGCGCTCCGCGATTTTCAACGCTATGTGACCTTGGCCCCACGCGCGGAAGATGCCGAGGCGATTCGCGTCATGCTCAAACGGATGACAGCGCAACTCAACTAGGGAAGTCTAGGAAGTTCGGAGTTCGGAGTCTCGGAGAGTTCGGAAGAGTTCGGCATCAACACATTATGACCCTGATTCGCGTCTCCGTCGGCATCATTACTCAAGGTACGCACGTCTTAATCTGTCAACGGCGCGGTCAGGATTTGCACGCGCTCAAGTGGGAATTCCCTGGCGGCAAGGCTAATGACACGGAAAATGAGGCAACCTGCTTACAGCGAGAGTTGCATGAAGAGTTGCGAATCGACGCGACCATTGGCGAGCATTTGCATCAGACGGTCCATCATTACCCCAACGGACGGTCCGTCGCCTTGACCTTCCTGCATGTTCCCAGCTACACGGGAGAAATCGCAAATACACAGTTCCACGCGCTTATCTGGGCGGAGCCAACACAGTTGATAGCGTACGATTTTCTCGAAGGCGACCTCGACTTCGTCTCTCGTCTTGCCCGTGGCGACTGGCCCCGACTTTTCCCAACTCCGAACCCTGAACTCTGAACCCCGAACTTCCCATGACTCGTCAACAACTCTTTGGTGCCTTCTTCTTCGCCGTCCTGCTCTTTCTGCTGTCGCAGTTGTACACGCTCTTCGCGTTCTTTCTGAAACCGTTGGCGTGGACAATCATTCTGGTGCTGACCTTCCACCCGCTCTATGACTTTCTCCTGGACATTCTCCGCGGTCGCCGCGCGCTCGCTTCATTACTCCTGACTTCCTTCATTATCTTGCTGATCGCGGTCCCGATTTTTCTGCTGTCGAGCGTGCTCACCTCACAGATGGTTGACCTCTACCAGAAGCTGCAAGAGGTCGTGCAATCAGGACAGTTGCAGTCCTACTTCGCGGGCTGGCAAGAGACGTATCTTGGGCAGTTATGGCAAAAGTGGGTGCCACAGAGTGCCGTCACCGACATCGACATCCCCGGTTTCTTGCTCGTCGCGGCTAATACCATCAGCCAGTTTATCCTCAGCCACGTCACCGATGTCGCTAAGAATCTCGCGGTGCTGATGTTTCATTTCTCCATCGTCAGCTTCACACTCTTCTTCCTGTTCCGCGATGGTGAGGGGCTGTACAATACCTTTCGCGACCTCATTCCCATGGAGAGCCACCACAAGGACGAGATTTTTCGCCAGTTCTACGAAACGGTCTCAGCGGTTGTCCAAGGAATGGTGGTCACGGCAGTGATGCAAGGACTTCTGGCGGGAATTGGCTTTGCCGTCACCGGGGTCCCCTATAGCTTTGTGCTTGCGTGTCTGTCGGCACTCGCCTCATTTCAACCGTTTGGTGGTGCTGCGGTGGTATGGCTACCATGCGCTCTCTATCTGGGATTCACCGGCTCGTGGG
This sequence comes from Deltaproteobacteria bacterium, assembly GCA_031389045.1. Classification (GTDB taxonomy): domain Bacteria; phylum Desulfobacterota; class Binatia; order Bin18; family Bin18; genus JABFSC01. Next base: position 15,544 of record JANMSE010000013.1, read on the forward strand.
GATGGGCGATCGGATTGATTATCTACGGCGCGGTGCTCATTAGTGGTATCGACAATATCATTAAACCCTACATCATCGGGGAGCGGACCAAACTGCCCACGCTCTTTCTGTTTCTCGGCATCCTGGGCGGCTTACAAGCCTACGGGTTCCTGGGCGTCTTTCTTGGTCCAGTGGTCCTCGCTACGATCATGGCGTTCGTGAGTATCTACCGCAAAGAGTATGCGCACGACGCGACTACACCTTAAAACGGAAGTGAACGACATCGCCATCCTGCATGGTGTAGTCCTTGCCTTCCAACCGCGCGCGGCCCGCATCCCGACAGCCCGCCTCACCACGATAACGAATGTAGTCATCGTAGGAGATCACCTCCGCGCGAATGAACCCACGCTCGATGTCGGAATGAATTTTTCCCGCCGCCTTGACCGCGGACATGCCGCGCGTGATGGTCCATGCCCGTGCTTCCATTGGTCCAGCCGTAAAGAAACTCATCAAATTGAGCAGCGCATAAGCCTGCAAGATAAACCGATCCTTCGCGGACTCAGTCAGTCCCAGATCCGCCGAGAAGAGCGCGCGCTCTTCTTCCTCAAGTTGAGCAATCTCCATTTCCACTTTTCCACAGATCGACACCACCAACAGCTTTTCGCGTTCGGTGTAGTCCGTCACATCTTGTGGGAGTGGGTCGCGCAGGGCGCTTTCCGCCATGTTGTAGACAATCAACATTGGCTTACGACTCAGAAAAGCGAAGCCCGCGAGCATGCCTTCCTCATCCGGTAAAAAAGAAACGGAGCGGAGCGGTTTTTCTTCTTCGAGTATTTTGTGACAGCGGTCGAGCAGGTCGCGTTCGCGTTCCTTCCCCTTCTCTTTCTTCAAGCGCTCGATCCGTTTCTCAATGACCGCGAGGTCCGCGAGGATTAACTCGTCCTGAAACCCGCGCATGTCGCGCACGGGATCAGCCGAAGTCGTGGCGGTGGAATCATCAAAAGCACGAACGACAAGCGCGAGCGCCTCACACTCGCGCATCTGCACAAGCGCTTCCGTCTCAAGGCCAGTTTTTCGTTCCTCTGGCGGCGGGAAGTCGAGGAACGTCACCTCCGCGTATTTATTGCGTTCTGGGTGAACAATCTCGGCCAGCGCGTCAATGCGAAGGTCTGGCACTTTGACGACGGCGATGGCCGCTTCACGTTTTTTCTCAAATCCCCCAACCTCGGCACTCATGCCAGTGAGGGCGTTAAAAATGGTCGTTTTTCCCGACCGGGCAAAACCAACAAGTCCTACTTTCATGGCGCGAAACGTAGCAGGTTCATCAACATTTGGCGATGAGCGCATGGCCTATGGCACACGGCCTATGGCTTATGGCCTATGGCTTATGGCGAAAATCACAACTCTTCGACTTGAGACCTTTTGAGACCTTGGACCTTGGACCTGAGACCTTGGACTTTGGACCTTGGACTTTGGACTTTCCCCCGAGAGGACGCTACAGTTCCCGCGAGGACCTGAGCCAATGACGAACGTGATTATTCCACTCTATTACGACTACGCTTCTTCCCTGTGTTACATCGCCAAGAAAGTCATGGAACAACTGCAAGGCAAACTCGATATCGACCTGTTGTGGAAAGGCGTGCAAATTACGCGTCGCCACGAGGGCTGGAAAAACGGCGAGATGATCGGGGAGGAAGTCAAAGGGAAAATTTTCCGAGTAGCGCGAGAAACCGGTGTCACCTTGCGCGTTCCAGACCACTGGCTCGACTCAGCGTACGCGCTCGAAGGCGCGGAGTTCGCGAAGGCTCACAACAAGTTCGCCGATTACCACGATGCGATCTTCAGCGCGGTCTTTGAGAACGGTCAAGACATTGGTGTCCTCCCTACCCTGCTCAGTATCGCCGAGCGCGTCGGCCTCTCCCCCAGGGATTTAGAAGTTGCTTTACGGGACGGCATGTTCACCAGTCGTATGAAAGAAACCGAAGAAGAAGCCCGAACGTTTCAGGTAGTTGGCTATCCGACCTTCATGCTCGGCGCATTTCCGTTGATCGGCATTCAGCCCGCCGCAACCATGCGCTTGCTTATCCAACGCTACGTCGAGAAAGCTCGCGCACGGGTCACGCACTAATGACAGAATGTTGTTCCCCCAATGATCTCATCGCAACGAGGTTGCTTCCAAGGTTCCTCTCCCGGCTAGGAGAGGAACGGGGTGAGGGGCATCACCGTGTGATGCCCAATGTTATGTGTCAAAGTTCAGAACAGGGCATAATGAGGAGGAGACACACGTGAACACAACCCGCTGTGGTTGGGTAACCACTGATCCACTGTACCTCGCCTATCACGACACCGAATGGGGCGTCCCGGAATACGATGATCGGAAACTCTTTGAGTTGCTCATTCTGGAAGGCGCGCAAGCTGGACTGAGTTGGCTGACCGTCCTCAAGAAGCGCGAGAATTACCGCAAAGCCTTCGCCAACTTCCACGCGAAGAAGATCGCCGCGTTCACCGATGCCGATGTCGCGCGGCTCTTGGCTGACGCTGGCATTATCCGTAATCGACTAAAAATCGCCGCGACCATTCAGAATGCCAAAGCCTTCCTGACCATCCAACAAGAGTATGGAAGTTTCGCGGACTATCTCTGGCGGTTCGTCGATGGACACCCGAAGATCAATGCGTGGTCAACATTGAAAGCCGTGCCCGCGCGGACGACGGAGTCGGATGCCATGAGTAAAGACTTGCTCAAACGCGGCTTCAAGTTCGTCGGCTCCACGATTTGTTATGCGTTCATGCAAGCCACGGGTATGGTGAATGATCATGTCGTTGAGTGTTTCCGGTATACGGAGGGCAGGCGGAAGACGTGAGGCGTGGTGCGTGGTGTCGAAAAGATGGAATGTTTTCCTCATTGTGAGGTTTCTTGTTTTTTCGTATCCTCACTCTCCGAGCAAGAAAGGCATGACACTTATGAATACAAGCACTGATATTGGGAGTTTGATTGTCTGTTCACCGACAATCCGCGGGGGACGACCTCGTATTGCTGGGACCGGCGTGACGGTGAGACGTATTGTCGGTTGGTACCATCTCGGGCTCAATCCAGAGGAAATCATGGAGCAATTTGGGCACCTGACCTTGGCTCAAGTGTACGCGGCTTTGGCGTACTACCACGCGAATCGTGAAGACATAGAAGCGGACTTAGCGAATGAAGAGGAGGAGGCCGCTCTGCTTGCGCGGCGACATTCCTCGCCCCCCCAATAGCCGATGAGTACAATCCGTCTTTACATTGATGAGGATTCCATGGGGCATGCGCTCGTGCGTGCCCTTCGGGCTCGGGGAGCGGACGTTACCACCGCTCTTGAGGAAGGCATGATTGAACGTGAGGATGCGGCACACCTTGATTACGCAACTGCTCAAGGTCGGGTGTTGTATTCGTGCAACGTGGGGGACTTCTATCGTCTTCATTCTGATTGCCTCGCTCGTGGCAATGCTCACGCCGGGATGATTCTTGCTCCTCAACAACGATATTCGGTTGGGGAACAGATACGCCGGTTACTCAAGATTATTCATACACAATCGGCGGAAGAAATGCGCAATGCCGTCGTGTTTCTCTAGGCGTGGGGTGGGTAAGGTCTCTCACTCAAAGGAGAGTCATGCCTAATACCCTCCCTTCCACGCTCTCCCGATTCCGTCGCCTCACGCCGTTCGTCTCGCCGTTTCTGCCGCGCTTGCTGTCCGTATTCGCGCTCTCACTGTTTGGCACCGTGCTCGGCCTCCTGTCGCCACTCTTCACCAAGATTCTGATCGACGATGTGCTCTTGGCGAGGAATCTCCGGCTCCTGTGGATACTCAGCGGCATCATGGTGCTGGCCACGGTGCTGGGGTATGTCATCGGCGCGGTCAATCGCTATTACTACACCCAAGTCACCGCCCGTATCTTATTCGCCCTGCGTGCCCACCTCTTCTCGCATCTCCAAGCCCTCTCACTGCGCTTTCATACCCGCACGAAAGTTGGCGACCTGTTGTCACGGCTGAATACCGACATCTCCGAAGTCCAGTCGATTCTCACTGATGCCGCCTTTGCCTTTGTCTCGAATGTCTTCGTGCTATTAGCGACAGTGGCCTTCTTACTGTGGCTCAACTGGCAACTCTTTCTGCTGAGCCTCGTAGTGCTGCCCTTTCAATTCTACGGCATCGCGAAGGTCAGACCGCTGATGGTGGATGAGACCCGCAAGGTGCGGGAATTGAACGCGTCGTTGGCGTCGTTCTTGGTCGAATCACTCTCCGCGATCAAGTTCATTAAATTGTTTACGGTGGAGACCCTCCAACTCAGCAAGCTCAGCGCCTTGGGTGAGCAGTTCGTGGGCATTGTCACCCGCTTTGAGATGTTGGCGTATCTGGGCAGTGCGGTATCCACGGCCACTTCCTTTATCGGCGGCGCAATGACGACTCTCTATGGTGGGTACTTGGTCATTCAGGGGGAGATGACGATTGGCACACTGATCGCGTTTACGTCGTATCAGTCGCGGGCATTCAGTCCGTTGCAGGCGCTGATGGATTTGTATCTCCGCATTGAACGAGCGGGAGTGTCGCTGGATCGGATTTTTGAGTTTCTGGATGTTGGCAAGGAGTACGTGGAGCAGCATGGGCAGGGGCAATCCCCGGCGGAGATTCGAGGTGAGATCGAGTTTCGTCAGGTCTCGTTCGCGTATGATGGGAATCGACCAGTGCTTCAGGGGGTGAGTTTCCGGGTCGCTGCGGGAGAACGGCTTACACTGCTGGGGCCGAGCGGGATTGGCAAATCGACCATAACTGATCTCCTCGTGCGATTATATGAACCGCAGGCTGGAATGATTCTGTTAGATGGGAGCGACATCCGTGCTCTTGCCTTGGAGTGGCTACGACAACAAGTCGTGGTCCTGAGTCACGACCCGTTTCTGTTCCACGCCTCCCTGGCGGAGAATATCCGTTACGCGACTCCCACGGCTTCCGAGCGTGAGATGACCCATGCCGCTCAGGTGGTTGGATTGCACGAATTCATCCAGTCACTGCCGCGGCAGTATGAGACCATTGTGGGCGAACGGGGCGCGCAACTGTCGGCGGGGCAGAAACAGCGCATTGCCTTGGCCCGCGCGGTCCTCAGAACCCCAAAAGTCTTGGTTCTTGATGAATCCCTGTCGGGCCTTGATGTGGAGAGCGAGACAGTCATGCGTGAGGCGTTGGCACGTGCGCTGCCCGACACGACCACCCTCGTCATCACACATCGCCTGTCGTCATTACGAGAAACCGACCGCGTCGTGATTCTTGATGGTGGCCGCACCGTGTGGGATGGGCGCTATGGGGAACTCGTGACCTCACCTGGGGACCTGCGAGCAAAGATTGAGGAATGGGAAATCCGCCAGTGAAGTGTGAAGAATTTTTTCCTTCCAGTCCCCAGTTTCTAGCCCCTAACCCCCAGCCCCTAGCCCCTGCCCGATAAGAAACTCCTTCGCTTCCTCAACCGTCAGTCGCGGATACTTCTCCATCACCAAGGCGAGCAATGCCGACACATGCGCCGAGGCGAAACTGTGCCCGCGAAAATTGCGGGCTTGCGCTGGACCAGGGAGCGGTCGGGGACACGGATGCGCGCGAAATGGGATGGGATCTCCTTCGATATGGAGATAATCGGCCCACCCACAGCGGGCATCGCCCGCAACCCCAATAACGCCAGGAAGAGCCGCTGGCAAAACATCGGCTTGTTGCGGTGGGGACGACGCGACAACAATGGTGCCCGCCGTGTTTGCGCGGGCGACAGTGTCCAATAATCGCTCACGGTGATCGGGATTCGCCGTCCCCAAGCTGAGATTGATGATGTGCATCCGCTGATCGATAGCCCAACGCAACGCCGTGTCGAGGACAGCAATCGACGCGGCGAGGCGGTCAGCAAAAATTTTGACGGCGTAGAGTTCGACCTGTGGTGCTTTCGCACGCAGCACGCCCGCCAGGGCCGTGCCGTGACCGAGACGGTCTTCGTAATTGGAGGTTTGCTGGACCTCTCCGCTGTCCGTGAGTGAGAAGCCAACGCCTCCGGCGAGCACTCCCACATGGGAATGCCCAGCGTTCGCTCCACTATCAATCAGTGCAACGCGGACACCCACGCCGGTGGCGCCGTGAAGATCAATCGCCTGAATCATGCGTATTCCCCTGCACGGCTCCTCTGTACCACGGGTGAGCGTCTTGTGACAGTTCGTTTCCCTCTGTTCACCTGATACTCGTAGCCCGCGCCTTTTCTCTCCTCCTTTGACATGAGGAGGCAGGAGAGTAGAATTCCACGGCACATCATCTCGGTTTGCCACGGAGGACAGCCATGCGCGCGCGGGGAAGGGCCAGTGTCAGTAAAATGCAACTGATGAACAGGTTGTTATTTTTCTTCTTACTCTCGCTCGGAGTGGCGGCGCGGGCGACGGCGCAAGAAAGTGGGGACACTCTGGTGATGACTCGCTGCATCACGTGTCACCAACCCAAGGATGGCAAAGTCGATGTCGTGGCCGAACAGCGCAAAACTCCCGAAGGCTGGGAAATGACGCTCATGCGCATGGTGCGCTCGCATGGGGTGACGCTCACTCCCGACGAACTCCGCACCCTCGTGAAACATCTCAGTGACACCTCCGGCCTCGCGCCCGCTGAAGTCGAGCCGTTCCGCTACATGTTGGAAAAACGCAATACCTCAGTGGTCTCCCATGACGTTCCCAAGGTCATGCAAACCACGTGCATGCAATGTCACTCGTATGAACGGACTGCCCTCCAACGGCGCAGTCAGGAGATGTGGGACCGGATGCCGGATATGAAACTGGCGCTCTTTACCAATACCGAGAACGTGACGGCCTCCTCTGGCTTGCTGACGGACTACTGGTTCACCGAGGCGAAAAAACAAGCCGTGCCCTATCTGACGAAACAGCTTCCCTTGAACTCCACGGCCTGGACGAAATGGCAAGCCAAAGCGAAAGCCGATTATGCGGGCACCTGGAAAATCGTTGGGCGCGACGCGGGAAAAGGTGGGGACTACACCGGTCAGGTTGTCCTCAAGGCACTGGGTGGGGACATTTATGAAGGAGCGTTCACGCTCGATTTTTCCGATGGGACGAAAACCACGGGGAAGACCACGGGCATCATGTACACCGGCTTTCAGTGGCGCGGCTCGGTGCAACTCGAAGGCGAGAAGCGGCAACGAGAGATTCTCTTCGCGAGTGAGGACGGAACAACCTTGCGCGGACGGCGTTTGTTGACGCCGGTTGGGGACTTGGGGATGGATGAAACCTGGCACAGGAGTGGAGATGCCGCGCGTATCCTGTCGGTGATTCCCGAAGCGCTCCAAGCGGGGGAAAAACAGACGGTGAAAATCTTCGGGGCCAATCTGCCACAAAACCTGAGCGCGCCCGCGATCAATCTGGGGGCCGGGGTACAAGTGCAATCGCTCACCCAGAGTGGCGACGATACCGTCATCGCCGAAGTCTCCGTGACCAAAGGCGCGTCCGTTGGCGCGCGACAGGGGAAAATTCAAGGCGCGACGGGAACGGTTCCTCTCTATATCTATCGCGCGATTGACTACATTCGGCTCTCTCCCGAACGGGCGTTCTCGCGACCAGGCGGCGAGCGTGCGCCGAAGATGTTCCAGCAGTTCGAGGCGTTCGCCTATCTGAATGGCCCGGATGGTGTGAAGGGCACCAAGGACGATGTGAAATTGCACCGCGTGACGCCCGCCAAATGGAATCTGGAGGAGTATGTGAAACGGCTCAACGATGATGACGTGCATTTTGTTGGCGCCGTTGACGAGCATGGGCTTTTTACGCCAGCCAAGGACGGGCCGAATTCACAACGACACATGATGGACCATAACGTCGGCGACGTGTGGGTCGAGGCGTGGTACACGCCCGACGGGGCGAAACGTCCGATGGGCGCACGCGCCCACTTGCTGGTGATGCCGGAAAAATTTTCGTTTCAACCGATCGAATGAAACATTGAGTCATTGGGCGATTGAGTTATCGGGTCATTGTCTTCTTTTTCAATCACTCACTCACCCGATGACTCAATGACCCAATAAGTGTTCAAGGGAATTAGCAATGAATCTCCACTTCCGTCCCGAAAACGCTCATCTCGTGCCCTTTGGTGAACGGCAGGTGCTGGTGGCCGCCAAGAGCATGTCGCTGTTTGTGTTGGATCACGTGGCGGAGGAGATTCTTGCATACGCGCGGAAGCAGCCCCGCCTCACGCTTGAGCAGGTGACTCACTCTCTCCAGCCTCGCTTTTCCGCCGCAGAGATCGAGGAAACCATTCAGGAGCTGCTCAAGCTGCATGTTTTCGTGACGGAACAGCCGCAACCCAAACCGATTCGTCCGGTGGTGGACACCGCGCAGTTTCCTCTGGGCTCACTGGTGCTGAATGTGGCGAACAAGTGCAACTTGCACTGCTCCTATTGCTATGAACCCGACGCCGCGAAATACGGAGCTTCTCCCGTGCAGATGGATGAAGCGACGGCGCGCACCAGTATTGATTTCCTCTTCGCCAAGGCGGGCAATAATCGCGAGGTCAATGTGATCTTCTTTGGCGGCGAAGCGCTGCTCAACTTCAAGTTGATGCGCCAAGTCGTGGACTACGCCAAGGAGAAGGGCGAGGCGAGTGGCAAGAAAGTGGACTTCTCGCTGACCACGAATGGCACGCTGCTGACCGATGAGATCATCGATTTTTTTCAGGAGCATCGTTTTGGATTAACCATCAGCATGGACGGTCCTCAAGAGCTGCATGACAAGCGCCGCTTTTTCTTGAACAACCGTGGGGAACGCAAGGGATCGTATGAGCAGATCGTCGCCCGGGTGAAACGCCTGATGGAGCGGTACACCGCGCGTCCGGTGGTGGCGCGGGTCACCGTGACCAAAGGTACCGTTGAGATCATGCGGATTTATGAACATCTGACCAGTCTCGGTTTCTTTGAGGTCGGGTTCTCGCCCGTGACCGCGAGTGACAGTGCCGAGCACGGACTTGACCCTGCGGACCTCCGTCAGGTGCTCGCGGGGTTTCGTGAACTGGGCGCGCTGTATATCGAACGCGCGCTGCGCAATCAGTACACTGGCTTCTCCAACATGAGTACGATGCTGACTGATTTGTACGCGGGCACGAACAAACTGTTTCCCTGTGGTGCCGGGCTTGGTCTGCTTGATGTTGATGGCAACGGCGATGTGTACCTGTGTCATCGGTTCCCCGGTACCGAGGAGCACAACTACGGGAACGTCAAAACCGGATTGGCGCATGACCGGCTCAATGACTTTCTCAATAGTGCGCATGTCGATAACAAGCCGGTGTGTCAGACCTGCTGGATTCGCGGGCTGTGTGGCGGCGGCTGTTATCACGAGGCCATGACGCAGTTTGGTGACGCGGCGCTGCCGAACCTGCACTATTGCACGTTCCTGCGGGAGTGGACGGAGTACGGCATTCAGGTTTATATGACCTTGCAGGAACAAAACCCTGGCTTTATCGAAACTGCGGTGCTGCGAGGACGAGGCGATGCGCCGCGGGAACTCACGTGAAGAAGGAGGACGCGATGAAACACCTCAAACCAGCGAATCACAAAGCCGAAGTGGTCGAGCGGGTCCAAGCCGCGCAGGACGAAGATGTCGTCGGCATGGCGCAACCAGTGGGTTGCACGACGATCTTTAACCCTGGCTGGGAAGCCAATATGTGGGGCGGCGTGAACGGCATGTGCGCGCCGATGGAAGCCGACCTCCTCAGTTGCGCGAATCTGTGCTGGTGGCCCGCGCAAGTGCCCGACAGTCTCCAAAGCTCACCGGAATGGGCCAAAGCCTGCTCTGGCATGAATCAGGAAGACTGGAAGAATTTCGAGATCATTTTCCCGAAGACGAATTAGGTGGGTTGTGAACGAAAAGAATGGCCTATCCACGCGGCTCTTTCTCTTGGTGCTCACTGTCAGTGTTCTTACACTTCCTCACTCGGCTTGGGCGAAGTGGTACCTGCTCGCCTCGGTGCATCCCAACAATCTGGTAGTGATTGACACCGAGACCGACAAGGTGGTGAAGAACATCGCGCTGGAAGGGCGTGGCCCGGCGATGAACATTGCCCCCAATCCCGCGCATCCACAGTTTGCCTACGTTGTGAATGATCTCGCGCAGACCGTGGTGATGGTGGACCTGGATGAAGGAAAGCAGGTGGCGAGTTTCCCGCTGGCCAGTGAAGAGGAACTGGTGCGAACCATGGCCATTGATGTGAATCCCCAGGGAACACGCCTCTTCGTGCACGAGATGCCGGTCAAACGGGAGCCGGGCCGCTTTGTCGCCAAGGACAATCGCATCAAGGTCTTTGATCTGAAGACCAACACAGTGCTGAAAACCTTTCCCGCGCCACGACAAGTGATGTCCATCGCCTCGTCCAAAGATGGCGAACGGCTCTACGTTTTCAGTATTGGGCAAGACATCTTCGTCTATGACGCGGAGCAAGGGACGGAGATTGATCGCATTCCGCTGACGAATCGGAATATCACCGGCATTGCTCGGACCGACGGCCTTCCGGTGTGGAGTCCGTATCAAGAGAACGATTTTCTGGTGTCCTTTGGGATTATCACCAGTGACGCGTTGACGGGACAAGTAACGCTCGGGATTGCCTCGCTCGACCTCAAGCAGACCGCTCCGGAACTGAAGACCACGGAATTGCAGCCGTTCAGCGCCGAGAATTATAATCTGACCGGCTTCCTCTCACCGAAGACGAACAAAGTCTACTACAGCTACAACAACCTATGGAAAGTGGACCCGACGACTCGCCGGGTTGAGCACACGCAGGAACTCTCCAATACCTATTTCGCGCCCTTGTTACATCCCGACGGGAAGAAGCTCTATGCGGGGGCGAACTGGCATGA
>JANMSE010000014.1:0-5468 GCA_031389045.1 Deltaproteobacteria bacterium
CGATGGCTGGAAAGTGGCGATGACCACACTGGCCCACGAGCGCCGCGGGGCTGACGGACTCAGCACCCCTTCGAAGCGTGGCGCGCGCACGGGACGGATTTACGTTGAAGAGCGGACCGAACTCGAAACGGCCAATCAGCCTTACAAGTGGTATCCGCAGCGCGCTGGACGCGTCGATCTCATCCTCGACCGTGCCAAGGAAACCGGCGCGAACAAGGAACCGCACGTGCGACAGGAGATCGCCAAGCTGATGATCTTAGCCAAGTCGGCGGAATGGACCGCGCGCCGCGCCCGCGCCGCGCAGCAACAGGGACGCCCGCAGGGGCCGGAAGGCTCGCTCGGAAAGCTCGCGGCCAGCCATGTCGCCCGTAGCGCCGCGCACGTACACACGTTGATCACCGGAGCGGACGCGCTGCTGAACGGAATCGGGAGCCCGCGCGAAGGAACCATCGCGGAGATTTTGGTGTCGGTGCCCGCCATTTCCATCGCCGGCGGCACGGACGAGATTCAACGCAACATCATCGCCGAACGTGTACTGGACCTGCCGAAGGAGCCCCGGTTCGACACCGGCCCGTTCCGCAACGTCCGCCGGAACTAAAGCGCCCCCACGCAAGTGGGGTATTTCCCAACAGCGGAACGGCAAGTTTCACGGAGATGCGAGAAAACCGCGTCTTTTCACAATTTTGGACTTGCCAGGAAATACCTTGACGATTTGCGAGCGGGTGCCACTGCTGGCTTGTCCAGCAGTGTTCTATACCCGGCACGTTATTTCTTGACGGTGCCTTTCTCGTCCTTCAGCTTCATGGGCCGCCGTGCCGGGCCAAGCGAAACTCCAAATGTTGCTGTACGTCAGGCCACTCATACGCGAGGATGCTATACATGACGGAGTCACGGACGGTTCCGTCCCGGCGAGCGCGGTGATGGCGGATGACGCCGTCGCGCTTGGCGCCCAAGGCTGCAATGGCACGTTGCGAGACCAGGTTGAAATTGTCGGTGCGTAGCCCCACGACTTTGCAGCCGAGCGTATTGAACGCATGACGAAGCAACAACAGCTTGCAGCTCGTATTAACGTGGCTGCGTTGCCAACGCTTGCCATACCAGGTGGAACCAATCTCCACGCGATCAATCTCGGCGACGATGTCGTGATATCGGGTACTGCCGATGAGGGTCCCACTCGTTAGTTCCCGGACCGCCCAAGGCAGCATGTGCCCCGCTTCCTGACCGGCGAGCGCCTCGGTGATATAGGCGTGCACTTCCTCTGGCCGCGGAACCACGGTGAACCACAGTTCCCAGAGTTTGCCATCAGCGACCGCGACGGCGAGTCCTTCCTCGTGTGTGTACGCCAGCGGCTCCAACCGAATGCCATAGCCTTCAAGAGTGACAGGATAAATCGTGAGCATCGTTGTCCTCAGTAGTTTCGCGCAATAGAGCTGTCATTTGTGGGTGACCGCTCAATGCCGTGCCTACGCTGCATGGTGCACCGCGATCCCGTAGAGCTTCGCCGCGTTGGCGCACACGATCTTGTGTTTGTCTTGCTCGGATACATTGGCGAAGTGTTCCGCGATCACCTGTTGTGAGTGCGGCCACGTCGAGTCCACATGCGGATAATCAGACGCCCACAGCACGTTGTCGGTGGCCAGAAACTGACAGGTCGCGAGCCCCACTGGGTCGTCTTGGAACGTGGCGTAGACCTGGCGCTTGAAATACTCACTGGGCGGCATCGTTAAAGGCGTGGGGTCGGATTGACGAAACCGTTCGTAGGCCCGATCCAGCCGGCGCAGGAAATAGGCGATCCAGCCGATATCGTGCTCGGTCGAGAGCATCTTGAGCCGGGGAAACCGCTCCAGCATGCCGGAGAAGAGAATCGTGACCAACGTCTGCTGGATGTCCACTAAGATCCCCATATACAGAGCGTAGGGATTCCGTGACGCGGTGATGATATTTTGCTTGCCGGTCGCCAGGTGCAAACTGAGCGGCATAGTCAAGTCCTGCGCGGCTGCCCAGAAGGGGTCATAGATCGGGTTATCGTATGAGTGCTCCGCATCGGGAGCCACGGAAATCATCGCCCCTTTCAGCCCTTTTTTCGCGCAGCGCTCCAACTCTCGCACCGCCTCACCGATGTCCTCCAGTGAAATCAGCGCTAACCCGATGAGCCGTTGAGGGTTATAACGACAAAAATCCGACAACCAGTCGTTGTAGGCGCGAAACAGCGCCCGCTGTAAGACGCGATCCTCAAGCGAAAAAAACAACATGGAGGAAGTGGCATACAACACCTCCGCCGCGATCCCATCAATCTCTTGATCCTGAATGCGCGCGGCTGGGTCCCAGCCACCGGGGCGTGCATTGGCGTACCCCGTCCGCTCGCGCGGATGCGCGGAGTGTGGATAAGGAGGAATCGCGTGGATGGGTGTATCGGCGGGAAAGCCGCCGTAGACGGGGCGCAGCAATCGCCCCTCACATATAAGAAATTCTCCGCGTTTGCCGTTCCATTCGGGGACCACCTGTGGCGCACGATCGCGAAAGGGGCGGTCCAGGCGCTCCGCCCAGAGCCCAGGCGGTTCCATGATATGGGAGTCAGCGGAAATAACTTGTATTGTCATAGCTTCTCTCCTTTTTTTTCGCGCGGGCGGAACCTCTTGCCGCGATCCGCCACACCCGTCCTTACAGAGCCAACTCCACCACGCGCTGATCTCTTTTGCCAAAATACACGTACTCAATGACGGCGGTCGATTGGAGATGTTTTGCGCGGCCTTCGACGGTGTCCAAGATATGGTCCAGCTCCGCTCCGTGCTTCTTGGTCACACTGATCGCCCTACACTCCGTGGCCAGGGGGATCACGTTGTGTCCCGTGCCTCGGTCGATCAAGACGGCTTGCCCCGGCTCGACCACGAAGGCGGCGATGCACTCATAGTCCACCTCGTAGGCCGCCGGGTCGGCTTCCGGGTTGCGCGGTGGCGGGGCCACGACGAGCACCATCGCCCCCTGCACCGGAATAAAGGTCTGATTATACGAGAAGTGAAAGGCCATCATGGTGATCCGCGTGGAACGCTGCGTCAGCCGCAGCATGACCACGGAGGACTGCCCGCTGTCGACTTCTGGATACAGGGGGTGGCGACTTTCCAGCACCTGCCCATAAGGGCGAAAGGCGTCGGGAGTGAGCGGTTGGACGTTGACTTTGATCGTCGGTTCCATGATCTCGTGCTCCTTTGCGGTTGACAGGGTGTCACAATCCACGTCAATGTGGAATAGTAACATTTCAAAGGAGGGATACCATGGGACGCACGTATAACGTTATCGATTCCGATGGCCATGTGTTGGAGCCACGGAATTTTTGGCGCGAGTATATTGACCCGGCATACCGCGATCGGGCGCCGGAACTCATCACGGATGACAAAGGCAAAGAGCGGTTTCTGGTGGAAGGCAAGTTGCTCGGCCCGCCGGGGGGACTGGGGCTGATTGGGGCGATTGGCCTCCGCGAACAGATCAATGGCAAGTGGCATCACGCCAAGAACGTGCCGATTAGCATGGAATACACCCAAGGGCGCAAGGGCGGGTTTGATCCACATGCGCGGATTCCCGACATGGATTTGGACGGCATTGACGCCGTCTTCCTCTATCCCAGCCTGGGCCTCTTCGCCGGGGCGATCACCGACCCGCAGCTCGCCGCCGCCGCGAGTCGCGCCTACAACCGCTGGCTGGCCGATTACTGTCGCCCGTACCCGGATCGACTGTTTGGCGTGGCCATGTTGCCGATGCAGTCCATTGAGCTGGCCGTGGAAGAGATGCGCTATGCGCGCAACGAACTGGGCATGCGCGCCGGGTTCCTGCGGCCCAACCCGTATAATAACCGGATGTTAGGCCATCGGGATTACGATGTCTTCTGGGCGGCGGCGCAGGACCTCGACTTTTCGATTGGCATTCACGAGGGAACGGGCGGAATGCCAGCCGTTGGGGTGGACCGCTTTGAGAGTTTTGGCGCGCGCCACATGGTCTCGCACACCATGGAAATGATGCTCGCCGCGTTGTCGATCATCTGGGGTGGCGTCTGCGAGCGCTTTCCCAAGGTGCGCGTTGGGTTCATGGAGTCTGGCGGTGGGTGGATGGCGCCGTGGCTCGACCGCATGGATCGTCACTTCGAGGACAAGGCGCTCTTCAACGATTCCCCGCTGACCATGCTGCCGAGCGAGTATTTCAAACGCCAGTGCTGGATTTCCTACGAGCCGGTGGAAGGCAACCTGACCCATCTGGTGGATTATGTCGGCCCGCATAAGATTCTCTGGGCCACCGACTATCCGCATCCAGATGGGTTTTTCCCTGGCGCCCCAGCCCAGATCGCCGAGAAGCTGCCAGCAGCCCAGCGGCGCACCGTGTTGGCTGAGAGCGCCATGCAGTTCTACAATTTACAGTAGACGCCCTCACTGGGTTGACCAGGCGTACCGGAGTTGCTTGGCTGCCACCTACTTGTTGAGGTGCATGCCGAGCAACTCATGCGCGACATGGAACCCGAGGTCCTGCACCAGCCGCTGCTTCCACTGCCGCCGCAGCACCGCACTGGTCATGCGTCGGATGGCACGCGGCTTCTGCATGATCTTCTCGGCGATCTCCCACGCCCGCGGCAACAGCCGGTCGAGCGGTAGCACCTCGTTGACCAGGCCCACTTCCTTGGCCATCCGCGCGTCGATCTTGTCACTGGTATACAGGAAGTAGGCGGCGCGCTTCGGCCCCATCAACTCCTGGAACGTCAGCCCCTGGCCATCCCCAGGCACCAGGTTGAACTTGAAGTGTGGATCGAACAGCTCCGCGTGCTCCGCGCACAGGGTAATGTCGCATAAGAGCGCGAATTCCGTGTGCAAGCCCGAGCCGTTGATGCAGGCGATCGTGGGGATATCGATATTGAAGATGAACGCTTCCAGCAGCTTGGTCGCGTCCATGTAGATTTGATCGTAGAACGCATCCGCCGGTAACTCGTGCAAGGGCTGCTTGGCCATTTCCGGATCAAACCCGGCGATCCACTTATCTCCCGTGCCGCTGAAAATCAGCACCTCGTTGTCCGGGTCGTTGCCGAGATCAAGCCACAACTGGGACCAAGCGTTGTGAATGGGAAGACCATACATGACGGGTCCCCCGGCGGTGTGCATCTGCACTTGCAGGATGCCGTTGCGGCGCTCCATCTTAAAATACGGGGCATATTTCTCGCGATAGTCCTCGAACCGTGGTCGGCTCACGAACCCCAGGCGTTGTTCCCGCGCTCGTGCGTTCGATCGTTCGTCAGTGGGCGCGCTCATAGATGTTTCCTCCTTTGTAGAGAAGCCCTGTCAGGCCGCACCGACCTGTCCAGGGGTGAAGGTGAGAGGTGAAGCAGTCATACTGGCCACTTTTTCATGCGCGAATGGTGCCCCTCGATTCCATCGGCGTAAGGCGTACTCAATACAACACGTTCTGTTCCTTGAGCATGGCAATCTCCTCGT
>JANMSE010000050.1:0-7896 GCA_031389045.1 Deltaproteobacteria bacterium
CTCCTACAACTGGACCGCGGAATTGGGTCGCATTCAGTCGCCGACGCTGATTCTCCAAGGACGTGAAGACGTGCTCACACCGCCAGGCGGGTCCGTCAAGCTCAGTCGGGGGATTCCGCGCTCCCGCTTGCTGATGATTCCCGATTGTGGGCATGTGGTGCCAGTGGAAAAGCCTCTGCTGTTTCAACACACCTTACTGGCTTTTCTGGCCGGCGTGGACTTTGGGGGGAATTAGGAATTAGGAATTAAGAGTGAAGAATTGTGAGGAATGAGGATTTGGCTTTTTCCGAAACCCGAAACCCTGGATGAATTATGAACAACTGGATTACTCCCGAAGGGTACAAAACCGGGCTCGAAGAAGTCGCTCCGAAAGTCTTTGCCTATATTCAGGCGTATGGCGAACTTGGCGTGAGCAACGCGGGTCTCCTGCTCGACAAAGAGGGGACGATGGCGGTTGACGCGCTCATGGTGCCCGCCATGACGAGGCGGTTCATAACGGAGATCAAGAAAGTCACCCGCGAACCAGTGACGCGGCTGGTCAATACGCACCATCATATTGACCACGTGGGGGGCAATTCCTTGTTTCGTGAGGCGGAAATTGTCAGCCATACCTTCTGCCGTGACGAGATGACGCGCACGGGGCTCCAGGTTGAGTCGTTACAGAAACGCATTCCCCGGTTCGCCGCGGAATTCCCTAAAGTGAAGCTGGCGATTCCTGAAGTGACCTTTGAGGATCGGTTGGTTTTTCATCAAGCCGGACGTGATGTTGAACTGCGGCACTTGGGGCCAGCCCACACCTTTGGCGACACCTTCGTCTACCTGCCCAAGGACAAAGTGGTGTTTGCTGGCGACATTGCTTTTTACTATGTGACGCCGTTGGCCTTTCAGGGACACGTTGGCAATTGGATCAAGGTCGCCGATCGCATCCTGAAGATGGATGTGGAGACCATCGTGCCGGGGCATGGTCCGATTGGCGGTAAAAAGGAACTCCGCGAAATGCGCGCGTACCTGGCCTTGGTGCGGCGCGAAGCGAAGAAACGCTTCGATGCGGGGATGACCGCCGAACAGGCCGCTCGTGATGTGAAGCTCGGTATTTATGCCCGGTGGCGTGAACCGGAACGGATCCTGCCGAATATCATGCGATTGTACCAGGAATTTCGGAACAAGTTGCACCTCCCGCTTGATGCCACGCGGATGTTTGACGGCATGCGCCAACTGCGAGCTGAATGGCATGGACATGAGGCGGGTGAGCCGGATATGTGTTGCGCATAAGTAGGACGGATATGCTGGACCAAGCCATCCCCAAAATAATCGACCAGCGTCTGCGCCAAAAGAAACGCGTGCGTGGTCTCACGTTCAAAGTGACCGCCGCGTTGGTATTGGTTGCTTTTACCACGGTGGTGTTCCACGGGAATTGGTTTCTTGCCGTGGTGCTGATTGGCGGCGGCCTCGGCGCGTGGGAACTCTATGAAGAGCAGGACCGTCGTCGCCAGCGCCTGTCTCTTTTGCGCGACCTCGAAACCAGGAGCGAAGAAGACTTCCTGCGCTATGTGACCGACCTGCTGCGCGCGCAAGGATACGGGATCTTGAAAGCTCGACAAGCGGAGAATCGTCGAGCCGATCTTCTTTTGATGACGAGGGGAGCTGAGAGTATCGCGTGTCGCCTCTTGCGCGGTCGCGTGACGACAGCGGAAATCGACAAAACCCTGACCGCCATGCGTCTCTACGGATGTCAACGGTCGATGGTGATGACCAGCCGAGCCGTGACCGTATTCGCACGTTACGTGGCACGACGAGCGGGATGTCTAATCATCGACCGCTGGGATGTGGTGCAGCTTATGGCGCAGTATCGGCAAGGGCATCGCGTCTATGCCTTCCAGTCCGCGGAAGCGAAAAACTCGGCACGGAGAAACGGGTGAGGGGAGGGGAAAGATCATGGCGATTCTGAAAGTCTCGCGTTTGGGACATCCGGTGTTACGTCGCGTGGCGGAACAAGTCCCGGTGGAGGACATCGCCACGCCACGGTTCCAACAGTTTATCAATGACATGGTCGAGACCATGTACGAATACGATGGCGTGGGGCTCGCGGCTCCGCAGGTGCATGTGTCCCAGCAGGTGGCCGTTCTCGAAGTCAACAAACCGCCACGCTATCCAGAGGCTCCCGCGGTTCCTTTAACCGTCCTCATCAACCCACGAGTGACCATCCTCAACCAGGAAACAGTGGACGGATGGGAAGGCTGTCTGAGCGTGCCTGATATGCGCGGTGTCGCGCCGCGGTATCGCGAGTTGCGTGTGGAGGCCCTGGACCGCCACGGCAAGCCGCTTGATTTCGTGGCCCGCGACTTCCACGCGCGGGTCATTCAACATGAAAACGACCATCTCCAAGGCAAGGTGTACCTCGACCGCATGCCATCCTTGGAGACCCTCTGTTATTTGCTGGAGTGGCAGCGCTACGGGGTGAAAAGCTAACACTCTCCCGCTGGGGAGAAAAAAGGGCGGCACCATCGCACTCACGTTTATCACCAGTAGTGAAAATAAGTTGGCGGAAGTCGAGCGCCTGCTCGGACAGCGGTTGATACGCGCGAGCCTCGCGCTTGATGAGATTCAAGACATTGCTCTTGAGCCCGTCGTCATCCACAAAGTGAAACACGCGTACACCCAGGTGCGACAGCCCGTGTTAGTGGAAGACACGGGCCTCACGTTCGCCGCGTGGCACGGCTTGCCCGGGGCGTTGGTGAAGTGGTTTCTTTCGACCTTAGGGACGGATGGCCTCTGCCGACTCTTACAAGGAGAGGAGAACCGCGCGGCGACCGCCAGCACGCTCTTCGCGTACTGTGATGGCACTATCCTGCGTGTGTTTCCTGGCACGGTGACGGGGAGTATTCCCCATACTCCCCGTGGGAACGGTGGTTTTGGCTGGGATGCGATCTTTCAACCACTTGGCAGTGAACGCACGTTCGCCGAAATGTCCGCCGAGGAAAAAGATCGGTTTTCCATGCGACGATTGGCGCTTGAGCAACTGCGCGCCTCCGGTCTGCTCGCTTCCCGTTGACGCGGAGAACCTCGCGGCGTATGTCTTGGACCGCATGAATAGCGTCGAGCCCGCCGCGGCGGCAGCACTTTTCCAACAGATTCTGCCGCGCGTCAGTCGGTCCTTCTCTCTGAGCCTATGGGTGCTCCCGCGCCCCGTGCGGCCTGTTATTGGACTCGCCTATTTGTTTTGTCGTGCCGCCGACACGATCGCGGATACCGCCATTGTGCCACGAGACCGCCGGCATACGTACCTGGAACGCTACCGCACCGCATTCGCCGAGAACGATGCGACCGCTGTGCGGCATATTCAGCACGATCTCCACGAGCTCACCGATCATCAGCAAAATCCCAGCGAGCGAGCACTCCTGAAGCATTTGCCGGAGTGCTTTACCCTCCTGGCCACGCAAACGGTGGACGATCAACGGCGCATCCGTGAGTTGGTGCTGACGCTCACGCAGGGGATGCAAATGGACCTCTCGGTGTTCCCCGCCGAAGAGGACGGGAAAGTCGTGGCGCTGGAGACCCGAGCCGACCTTGATCGGTATACCTATTTCGTGGCTGGATGCGTGGGTGAGTTCTGGACCAAGATCACGGTCGCGCATCTGCCGGCATTACAGCACTGGGACGTTGCCGCGATGGCGATCAAGGGGGTGCGGTTTGGCAAAGGGCTCCAATTGACCAACATCCTGCGCGATCTCGCCCATGACGCGCGCATTGGGCGCTGCTATCTCCCGCGCGTCGATCTCGCGGCATTAGGCGTGCGACCCGAAGAGGTGCTCCAAGCCGGGACGCTTGAGCGGGTGCGACCGCTGATCGACGAATTGCTCGATCTCACCCTGAGTCACTATCGCGAAGGGTGGGCCTACACGCTCGCGATTCCACGGCGCGAATGGCGGTTGCGCTTGGCGTGCGCCTGGCCGCTGCTGATTGGCGTATCGACATTGACCGCGATTCGTCACTCGTCACGACTCCTTGACCCGCGGGCCCGCGTGAAAATCGCGCGGGCCCAGGTGTATGGGATTCTGCTCCGGTCGCTGCTGACCGTGTGGTCGGATCGCGCGCTTGACCGCTACTATGGACAGCTCTGTAAAGGCGTAGGCATCGTCGGATAGACGCTCGCGATGCCTTGTTGGACCACCCAATGCCACACCCGAAGACCTCGAAGAACGCCAAATCCGCCGCGACCCTGCCCGATTATCTGAGCGCAGGGCTTGACCTGGTGTTTGTCGGCCTCAACCCTGGGCTCTATTCCGCCCAAGTGGGGCACTACTTCGCCTACAAACAGAATCGGTTCTGGCCCGCGCTGTCGCTCTCTGGCCTGACTCCCGAGTCGATTGGACCGGAGGACGACGCCCGTCTTTTAGAATGGGGCATTGGTTTGACCGACATCGTGAAACGGCCAACTCACGGCATCCACGAAGTGTCGACCACCGAGTTTCGCCGTGGCGCAAAAGTATTGCGAGAAAAAATTGAACGCTATCAACCGCGCGTGATCTGCTTTATTGGTCTCACTGGGTATCGGATTTGTTGTGGGACCGAGAAGAGCCCAGGGACACACGCCCCACGGTTTGGTGGCGCGTCGGTGTTTGTGATTCCGTCCACGAGCCCGCGGAATGCGCGCTACTCGCTTGAGATGATCGTGGCGGCGTTACGCGACTTGAAGGAATATGTCGACAATGTACGGAGTGCCGAATCGTAGTCGGCCAGAGCACCATCACATGCGTTACGTTTGCCTGCACGGCCATTTCTACCAACCCCCACGCGAGAATCCGTGGCTCGATACCATTGAAGTCCAGGACTCGGCGGCGCCCTATCATGACTGGAACGCGCGGATCACCGCTGAATGCTACTGGCCCAATGCCGCGGCGCGGTTGCTTGGTCATAAAGACCAGATTACCGAGATCGTGAATAATTACGCCTCTCTCAGTTTTAACTTTGGTCCGACCCTGACCTCGTGGTTCGCGCGCCATGAACCAGAATTGCTGGCGGAGATTGTTGCCGCGGATCGAGTGAGCCGGGAGCGACACGCTGGACACGGGAATGCGATCTCGCAGGCGTATGGCCATGCGATTCTGCCGCTGGCCACGGCGCGCGACCAAGAGACGCATGTGGCTTGGGGAGTCCGAGAGTTCGTGCATCGGTTTGGCCGTGCGCCTGAAGGGATGTGGTTGCCGGAGACCGCGGTTGATGTGCCAACTTTGGAAACACTCGCCGCGCACGGTATTCCGTTTACCCTCCTCGCGCCGCACCAAGCGAAACGGGTGCGACCTCTTGCTCACTCCAAATGGTGGGATGTTAACGCAGAGACGGTCGAGACCCGTCAACCCTATCTCTGTCGTCTCCCCAGTGGCAAACAGATCGTGCTGTTTTTCTATAACGCGGAACTCGCACGTGGCGTGGCGTTCGAGCGACTGCTTAATAGTGGTGACCATTTTCGTGAGCGACTGACGGCGGCCTTTCGTTCCGACACCGATGAGCCGCAACTGGTCCATGTCGCCACCGACGGGGAAACGTATGGACATCATCGTCGGTTCGGGGAAATGGCCCTCGCCTTTGCCCTGCGCGAGTTGGAACGACGTGGGCTTGCGCGCGTCACCAACTATGGGGAGTACCTGGCCTTACATCCCCCAAGGTGGGAAGTGGAGATTCACGAGAACACGTCGTGGAGTTGCGCGCACGGTGTCGAACGCTGGCGGGCGGATTGCGGGTGTCACATGGGGAGCGCATCGGGCTGGACCCAGCAATGGCGGGCTCCTCTCCGCGAAGCCCTGAACTGGTTACAGGCGCTCCTCGACCCGCTCTTCGAGCAGCAGGCGGCTGGTTTGCTCCGTGATCCGTGGGTGGCGCGGAACGCCTACATTGACGTGCTGCTTGAGCGCACGACTGAACGGATGGATGCGTTCTTCCACCAGCACGCAACACGCGGTCTTGAGCAACAGGAAAAGACCCTCGCGCTGAAACTTTTGGAAATGCAACATCACCGTCTGTTGATGTTCACGAGTTGCGGGTGGTTTTTCGATGACATAGCGGGACTCGAATCCACGCAAATCCTCCGCTATGCGGCCCGAGCGATGGAATTGGCCAAGGTGTGGGAGCCGACCCTTGAGGCCCAGTTCGTGGACCGATTAAGTCAGGCTCCAAGCAACGTGCGCGAGGTTGGGCATGGGGGCCAGGTGTACGTGCAACATGTCAAACCCGCGCGGGTCGATGCGCCGCGCGTGGTGGCCAACCAGGCAATCTGTCGCATCCTTGAGCCGAGTCCATGTCGTGACGCCTTGCCGACGCTGCGGATGACCCACACGGACTATGAAGAGGACGCTTATGGAACGACCGCGCTCGGAGTGGGGCGGATGACGGTGTCCTCGCAGGTAACGCTTGAGGTTCAGGAATTTGCTTTTGCCGCGCTCAAATTCAGCGGTCACGACGTGCACTGTGTGGTGAGCGCGCAGCTTGTCGGAGAGCACTACGCGCGCACGAAAGCGGAGTTGCTGCGAATTTTTTCTCGCCATTCTCTGTCGGAAGTCGTCCGTGCGCTGGATCGCCAGTTTGGCGACACGTACTACACCGCGCGTGATCTCGTGCTGGATGATCGCCGTCGCGTGCTGGCCCGGGTGAGCGAAGGGGTGCTGGAACGGCTTGAGGCGACTTACCTGCACCTGTATCGCGAGAACCGACGCTTGATGGAATATCTGTACGAGCTTGATGTTCCGCTCCCACAAGGATTTACGCTCGCGGCGGGCTTCTTGGTGAACCGCTCCTTGAGCCGTGCGGTGGCGACGCTCGTGGAAAAAGAGAGTGACGGAGAGGCGATCGAGGATGTGCTGGCCGAAGCCCGCAAATGGCGAGTCCCTCTCTCGACTTCAGGAGTCGAGCAACAACTCTGTCGTGCGGTGGAGCGCCATCTCACAGCGCTGCTCTCCGATCCGCTCAGTGAGCAGGTGTTGACGGCGGTACACCTGCTCGAGACCGCGGAACGTCTGAAGATGGAGATGAACCTCTGGTGGGCGCAGACACTCTTCGCGCGGCTCTGTCATCGGCATCTGCGGGACTTGCTCTCCCGCCGTCGGCACGAAGAACCTGTCGCTCGGCAAGTGACGTGCCTGCGTCAGTTGGGCGAGCGACTTGGGTTCTGTGCTGTTGAGGGCATTGTCCTGGACTCGTGGGAATCCGCGTGACCGACTTTATGAACTGAGGCTGTTGACTGGTGCTCCCACCCATCGTGAGACCACGGTTTTGAGCAGGTCCCGGTCGAGGGGTTTCCCGATATAATCATCCATGCCGACGGCCAGGAAACGTTCGCGATCTTGTTTGTTCGCGCGTGCGGTGAGGGCCACCACCGGGGTATGCGTGCCGATTTGGTGGTCACGGGCGCGAATGTAAGCGGTGGCCGTAAACCCGTCCATCTCCGGCATCTGGTAGTCCATCAGAACCAACGCGTAGGGGTGATGGGCCATGATATCCAGAGCCTCGCGTCCGTTGGCGACGACGTCGACTTCTTTATAGCCAAGGTATTTGAGAGTCCGGACCGTGACCTCCTGGCTGAGTTCATCGTCCTCGACGATCAGAATGCGGCTCCGTGGCCCGATTTCACGATGCGGTTCTTCAACGAGTGTCACAATCGGGTCGTCTTCATCCAAGATCAACGGTGCGACTGTCGCCTCGGCAAGCGTGTGGCGAGTGATGAGTGGAGGGTGGTCATAGCCGCTGGTTGCTGGTTGTGGACTGAGCACCGCGAGTAAACACTGAAAGAGTTGTGATCGACGAACCGGTTTGGTCAGGTATGCCTGAATGCCCACTTCTCTGGCTTGGGAGGCGTCCCCGTGTTGTCCGATGGCGGTGAGCAGCACGATGCGGAGGTTGTTC
>JANMSE010000656.1:0-3287 GCA_031389045.1 Deltaproteobacteria bacterium
GTTTTACCGCTTGGTGAAGAATGACGAACTCTTAGGTCCTATCGCGCCCCGTTTTCGTGGCCTCAAGATTCCCGCTAGTCCGACGGTCTTCGAGTCGCTCGTCATGGCCGTGCTCTCGCAGCAGGTGAATCTGACCTTCGCGTATTCGATCAAAAAAGAGCTGGTGGAAACCTTCGGCGAGACCCGGCACGTGAATGGCGACCGCTATCACGCATTTCCCAATCCCGCGCGGTTTGCTGAACAGAAAGAAGAGGACATGCTCCGCTTCCGTCTGAGTCGCGCCAAAGCCGGGACGTTGGTGCGTTTGGGTCAGGCGTTTGCTTCCGGTGCGCTCACGGACCAGGACCTTATGTCATGCTCGGATGACGAAGTGGTCGAGCAATTGACGCGAATCAAGGGCATTGGCCGGTGGAGCGCCGACATTGCATTGCTGCGCGGCCTCGCGCGGATTGATGCCTTTCCGGGTGGTGATCTTGGCGTCGTCAAATATGTCGCGCAAGGATTGTTGGGCAAAGCCGAGAAAGCCACCGAAGCCGAGATGCGCGCGTTCGCCGAGCGCTGGCGTCCATACCGCGGCTTGGCATTGATCTACTGCTATGCGGAGTTGATGCGGCGGAGGAGAGTTGAGAGTTGAGGATAGTGCCATCATGCGCTCGCGAGGGCGCGACCTCACGGCAATCCTTTTTTCCTTTTGACGTACAGAGCCAACGTGTCGAGCGAATTTACTAATGAGGGAGCGAGGTCCTCTTCTTCAACCGTGATCTGAAACCGATGCTCCACCTGGGTGATGATCTCCATAAGGCCGATGGAATCAATGCCCAATCGCGCCACCAGGTCGCTCTCGCCAACTTGCGCGGGATCAATCGAGAGGCGAAGGGTTGTAACCACTATCTCGCGCAGCGCGGCCTTAATCTCTTGCATCTGTTTACTCTCCACTCAGCCGTGTGCGGTCAGGCTTTCCTCCGCTGGTACGGGGGAATCGCGCATGAAACCGCCAGACAGTCGGAATTTTGTAGGACTCCAGCAATCGCGCCGCGTGCTGTCGTAAGGAATCGAGCGAGGGGAAGACATCAGTACCCGTTTCAATATGCGCCTCAATCACGTCCTCACCATGCGCGTCACGTCTGCCAATGATGACCACATCGGCCACGTCTGGATGACCGCGCATCGCGTGCTCAACTTCAGCGGGATGGATGAATCGCCCACCACGGCGGAGCCCTTCGCCAATCCGTCCGGTAATGGATATCCATCCTTCTTCATCCTGGATCGCGAAATCACCAGTGGAGTACCAGCCATCCGGACTGACACGGCTGGCGTCGATCGTGTCCGCCGACAGATAGCCGAGGAACGGGGCCTCCATACGCACGAATAGTGACCCCGGACGCTCTTCCCCCATAATCACCGCTTCGACGCCTGGCAACGCGGCCCCGGTCACGCCGTCGCGCACCGTTTGCCCTGTGGTGCCCAACGTCGCCCCGGTTTCCGAGCTGCCATAATTGCGGGCCGGAACACGACCGAGTCGTGCGATCACTGCCTGTTCCAACTCCGGCGACACTGGGCCAGCGCCAATAATGATCTGACGCACCGCCCGTGGCGCTGGCCCGTCGTCAAGAAAGGCGTCACACAAGAGCCGAGCCGTGGCGGGCACCAGGGGAAGAATTGACGCTTTGCCTTCACGAAGCAAGCGTTGTGTTCCGCGTGGAGTGAAACGGGGGACGAGATGCAACGCGCACCCAGACACCACCGCTCCCCCAAGCGCCAGACCAAGGATGAACGCATGACAGAGCGGCAAGGCCACCACAATCCGGTCGGCGGGAGCAAAACCGAACCCGTGCAGATAGCGTTCACCCTCAGTGATGAGGCTCTGATCCGACCGTAAGACCAATCGGGGAAATCCGGTGGAACCCGAGGTCAGCAAACCGAACCCCACCGAACGTGGGAACGGTCGCCGCTGGCCATCGGCATGACACAATTCGCCCGTCCGTTGGGTCGCATCAAAGAGATAGAAGGGGCCGACCAGTTCGCCAAGAGCACGCCATTGATCTGGCGGTGTTTCTGGAGACACCGGAATAACCACCAGTCCGGCGGCCCGGGCCGCCAAGAAACTCAGTACCCAAGCCGCGGTGTTCGGCCCTTGGATAACCAGCGGCGAGCCATTGGTCACGCTCCGGAACTGCTGCGCTTGTTCGGCGACCCGTTCAACCGCGCTTCGATACGTGATCCGCTGTTCACCATCAAGAAAGAAGCTATCCGGGTGGGCCTGGGCGGTGCGGAGAAAGGCACTGATGAGTGTAGGAGCATCGTTCATCACCGCCCCATTTTCACTCTCCGTTTCCCCGTTTCCCCATTTCCCCATTTCCCCATTTCCCCATTATTTCAGCTTGGCCACGGTCCCCTTCAACGCCACGCCACCGATGAAAGCGCCCGCGCCACACTGATACTCCGTCGCGCTGACAAACTCCTTATCGCGATAGTTACTTTTCACATCGACGACCGCGTTCCCGCCCTCTTTGAGCGCACGTTCTTGTAGCGACTTCACGGCGGAAAAGAAGGCCCACTGGCAGGCTTCTTCGTCCGACTTGTTAAAGGCATTGGTTTTCTTGTTGCTCTTGAATTCTCCCATTTTTTTCTCGACGGTGGGCGTCGTCTCTCCCGCGAAATAGACTTTGACATCGCTCAGGATGTCCCCAGTCTGGCGTCCCTTTTCCAGGGCGGCTTGGGCATTCAAGTTCAGCAGCGTGTCACGTGCCTGTGCTGGTTGTCCAAGGACCACGCCAGTCAGCAGCATCGTGGAAAAAAGCGCCCGATACGATAATGTTCTCATCACTTCTTCTCCTCCTTCTCGCGCATCTTCAGTGAGCGGTTGCGGCCCGTACTAATAACCTCTAAGAATCTCCAGGCAGAACTTTACACTCGAACTCTTTCCTGATGCAAGTTGTGGAGCACGAGTGTGGGCCGACTCCTCACTGAAGATTGCCTATGGCGCTCCCCTCTCATCCGTCCGAGACGACAACCGCCTCCGCTCCCCTGTCCTCTCCGCCGCGGCGCAAGTGGTACACCCACTCGTATGACGGGCCGGGGCTGTATCAGATGGTCGCGTCCATAGCGCCGTGGATTCCCCGTGCGGTTCGTTTCGCTTGCGCGCGAGTGCTCGCGGATCTGTATCGACGCCGCATGCCCAAGGAGTATGCCGCCGTGCAGCGTAATATCGCGCATATTCTTCCGACGGCTGACCCCACCACGGTCGCACGGGTCGCCCAGTCGCTGTTCCGCCACTTCGCCTACTA
>JANMSE010000658.1:0-9352 GCA_031389045.1 Deltaproteobacteria bacterium
GCACCATCGCCATGAACTGCTTGGATCACAAGTAGTCAGACACCCGCCCGTCGAGACGTAGCCTGCTACGTCTCGACCAAACAGGCCGTCACTACAATGAACAGTAGAACACCATGGCACAAAGAGACGTTGTGCAAGTCACGAAGCGCGATTTAATAGACGCATGGACAATCTTGGAAAACCTCGCCGTTTCGCTGGATCAAATCGGGAGCGCGTTTGGTGGAGAACCCGGTGCGGCAAACGGCATAGCGCATCAGGATGAATTGCAAAGAGCCTTAGCCGCGTATCTGACTCCTGACCTCATAAAAGCCATTAACGAAGCACGTATTCGACTCGGTCAGTACATCCCTGATGCGGAAGCCGAAGCGCTCTCCGAATGTATCGCCTATTGGCACTCCGACTCGACGATCACAGAACCAAATGAAGCGGCGTGACGGGGAGTCACTCCGCTCCTCGCCCTACCCACCCTTCTCCACACTCCGACACACGGGTCGTAACGGACACACCGTGCAACGCGGCGTGCGCGCCACACAGATCGTCGCCCCAATGTCCATGATCGCTTGATTGAAGACGTACGCCTTCCCCACTGGCGTCACCTGATGAGCCACACTCCACAGGAACCGCAACGTTTGCTGCTCCGGTGGAAGCGCGAAGAAGCGCGTGAGCACTCGCGCGGCATTGGTATCGAGAATGGCCGCGTCGCGACGAAACGCGAAACTCGCCACCGCACCAGCCGTATATGGCCCAATCCCCGGTAAAGTCGCCAGTTGCTCCGGCTCCTTGGGAAACCGCCCATCATACTCATCCACGATTTTCCGACTGGTGCGATGCAGATTCCGCGCCCGCGCGTAGTAGCCAAGCCCTTCCCACGTCTCACGAACCGTGGGTTCATCGGCACGGGCTAGGTCTTCCACCGTGGGATAGCGCTGGAGAAATTTCTCGTAATACAACGTCGCCCGCTGGACTTGCGTTTGTTGGAGCATGATCTCCGAGACCAGGATGGAGTACGGGTCGCGGGTATGACGCCACGGCAGGTCTCGTCCGTGCCGTTGATACCACGCGATCAACCGCCGCTGAAACGCGCGGATCGTTGCCGGATGGGCCACTGGTTCGGGCGCGGGTCTTGTGGCCGGAGAGGAAGTCTTTTTCATCGCTCAGGGTTGTGACAAAAGCCGGGGGCCAAGGAAAGGGGGAGGACGTTTACCTTGACTCCAAGAATTGAAGCTCCTAATGTAGCGAGCGCATATCAACAAGGAGGGCCGCATTCATGGCCGGACGGGAAAGTCTCGAAAAAACGATTGCGAAAATCCTCCACCGGCACTGCGAGTTCGGTTGGGCCCACTACTACATTCCTAGTGAGAAGTTCCCCAGCCTCGTTGACGAACTCCTCAAAGTGCTGCAACCGACCGACGAAGCCAGTGACGAAGAATTGGTCAAATTCTTCCTGGGCTCCCGCCGCTATGCTTCCGAACAAGAACGGGTCGAGCGCCTGTTGTCGGAATATCGCCTCATGCGTCGCAAAGAGGCGAAATAACGACTCACTCAATGGGTCCCTCTTCCGTTGCGGGGACAGGTTCCGCAACGGACGCGGGGGGTGGCACGACTTCTTGCCCGGTCTGGCGCGACAATTCTCTCGCCAGCTCCTCAAGACGGTGGAGCCGTTCGGTCAGATTGGTTTGTAGCCGTTGCGACTCGGCTTCCAGCGCAGCGCGGGCAGTCAACGTCTCTTGCAGTTGGCCACGCAATTCGTGTTCGCGCACCAGCGCGAGGTCGCGCTCTTGCTGTACCTGAACGATGACGTTATGACTCGCGCGGTTCGCCACGCTATAGCCAGCCCATCCACCGAGACATCCCACTATGACCACATTGAATAAAACCGCCGGTGCACGCATAACCCCTCGGTCCCTTTGCCCTGAACGTCCTATGCTCATAGGGAGCTACAGAGCACCTGTCAACTTTGGGGGTTTGACAGGGAACGGATGAGCAGATAGGTGCCTGTGGTGATGTTGGAGGTGCTGCATGACTGAAGCGCAGCGAACCCGACAGACCCTCGTTGGTCTCTTGTGTCTCTGCTTTCTGCTCTATTTCTGGGAACTCGGGCATATCCCCTTTTACAATTACGAAGAGTCGAAAGAAGCGTTGATCGTCTGGGAGATGATGAACGGTGGGGGGTGGATTCTGCCGATGCGCAATGGCACGGAGATCCCCCTCAAGCCACCGCTCTTCCATTGGTTTGGCGCTGTGATCAGCTTCTTCAGTGGCAAAGTCAATGAATTCTCCGTGCGCTCCCCCTCGGCCATTTTCGCGACGGCAACCGTCGTCTTAACCTTTTTCTTCGCGCGCCGGATGTGGAATTGGCGCGTGGGGCTCTTTTCCGCGCTGATTTTGGCTACGTCTCCTGAATGGCTACGCTGGGCGGTCTATGCCCGTAGCGACATGGTCATGGTCTTCTTCCTGACCCTGGCCGCCTTTTCGTTCTTTTGGGTGTGGCAGGAGCGTGCCGCGAAGGAGCGAACGCTCTACCTCATGTACGCCAGCATCGGACTGGCCACCTTGGCAAAAGGGCCACTGGGTGTTGTCCTCCCCGCCTTGACCATCGTGACCTTCCTGTATGTGACCCGCGAACTGGACTTCCTCAAACGCCTGCGGCTGCGAGACGGAGCCATCATCGTCTTTGTGATCGCGGCGTCCTGGTATCTTTTGGCCTGGTGGTTCGGCGGCTGGGAGTTTTTTCGGCGGCAGATTCTCGATGAGAACGTGTTTCGCTTTTTTGACAGCGAGCAAGGCGGCCCCAGCCGTGACCATCCCTTTTACTATTATTTCCCAACCCTCTTTGTTAGCATGCTGCCCTGGAGTTTGTTCTTTCCGTTGATGGGATACCTGTTATACCGTGCCCGGCCGCTGGATAAAAAGCTGCTCTATCTGGTGATCTGGTTGGCTTCTGGGTTTCTCTTCTTCTCCCTCGCGTCCGGGAAACGGGCAAACTATCTGTTACCCCTGTACCCACCGATCGCTCTCCTCCTTGGAGTGTGGTGGAAAGACCTCGTGGAAGGGTCGTTTTCGTTCACCCCAGGGATCAGGAAATTCGTGCGAGTGGTGTCACTATTCGTGTGTGTGACACTGGGAGTCGTGGTGCTCGCCCTGGCGGTCCACGGGTTCGGGGAAGACCTCACGCCGTGGATCTCGCCGTTTCTTCATCCCCGTGATGTCAGCAATTTACCGCTCGTCGCCGAGAGCCTCCAACAACAATTCGCGGTGGTGGGAGTCTGGCTCACCATGCTCGTCCTGGCCATCGGCTGGTATATCTGGGGCTGGAAAAACGACGAATGGATGTATGTCTTTGCCGCGTTGACCGTCGCCTCGTCCTCGACGCTCTATTTCACGAAAGCGCTCTTTCATCCCCTCCTCGCTCAGGAGCGGACCTATAAACCGTTTATGTTGGGCGTGCGGTCCACCGTCAAAAATGCCCCGTTGTACTTCTCTTCTGGGGCGTATGACTATGGAGCGATTTTCTACGCGGCCCGGCGGATTCCCGTGTATACGGGCGATCTCGCCGACTTCCCGGTCGATACCCGAACCGGGGAGCCCTCGTATCTGTTGGTATGGGAAGAGGACTGGCCAAGGATTATTGGCACCTCCGACCTGCGGTTTGAGCACCTGGTCGCTAGCGACGGCAAAGGGCCAGATAAGAAACATCGCCTCGCTCTGATTATGGTCTTGCCGAGTGTCCCACTCCCTAAGGCGGATACGACACCGACACCCAATCCCGCACAGGCACCCATAGCCACGGAAAAACCCACGCCCACACCAGCTCCGGAGCCTGAGACACTCGCCCCGCCTCCGGCTCCCCCGTCTTGAAGCGATACGGGCTATCCGACACGCGCCGCTCTCGATAAAAAGGCGCGTCCGTACTCACGGTCTGGACCTTGTTATGCGTTACCATCCGTATCTCACCGGTTGTGTTTTGCTTCTCCTCTGCGCGCTCCTTTATCTTTGGGGGCCGGGCGACATGCCGTTCTACACCAAGGGCGAACCGCGCGAAGCCACCGTCGTCTGGGAAATCCACACCAATGGCGAGTGGATTTTGCCCTTGCGGAACGGCCGCATCATCCCCTCGAAACCCCCGCTCTTTCACTGGCTTGCCATGCTCACGACCTTCGTCCGGGGCGAACTCAACGAATGGACAATTCGCTTCCCCTCGGCGCTGTTAGGAATTATCGGCGTGGGACTCACCTACGGGGCGGGTGTCGCCTTGTGGGGCGTCGAAGCTGGACTCATGGCCGGGCTCATCGTGGCCACGAGTTTCGAGTGGCATCGCGCCGCGACCACGGCGCGGGTCGATATGACGTTGACGGTATTCATGGTCGCCGCGTTTCTGCATTTTTTGTTTCTGTACCGCCGACGCGAGGTGAGCCTGAAAGATGCGTTTGGCTTTTACGTCCTGCTTGGCCTGGCCACGCTCGCGAAAGGACCCGTTGGCGCGGTCTTACCTGGCTTGACCGTTGTCGTGTTTCTCGCCGTCCAGCGAGACCTCGCGTTTCTCCGCCATCTGCGCATTGTGATGGGTGGGGTCGTGGTCACCGTGATCGCTGGAGCCTGGTATGGGCTCGCGCTCTGGGAAGGCGGGTGGGACTTTTTCATGAAACAGATTCTCCAAGAGAACCTCCTGCGGTTCGTCAATAGTCGGGTGGGCGACGCTGGACACACTCATCCCTTCTACTATTTCATTCCCAATCTCTTCCTGGGCATGATCCCGTGGAGCCTGTTTTTTCCCCCACTGGCGGTGTTTCTCTATCAACGACGACAGCAATGGGCGCGGGATGGCGTGCTGTATTTTGTCGTGTGGACGGCAACGGTCTTTCTGTTTTATTCCGCTGCCAGTGGGAAACGCTCGGTTTACATTCTGCCTCTCTATCCGGCGGTGGCATTACTGCTCGCGTCGTGGTGGGAAGCGTTGCGACAAGGGACAATCTCCGTCCCCCCAAGAGTCTTGTGGTTGATGCGCGCGAGTGGGTATCTGGGGCTCGCTCTCGTCATCGTGGTGCTTCTTGGGGTCGGCGCCCAATATGGCGGCGCGGACCCGCTCGCGCTGATTCGTTCGTGGCTCCACCCGAAAGATCAAAGTAACCTGCCGTTATTCACAGGCATTGTCTCGACGCATGCCTGGTCCTTTTTGCTCTGGGGCCTGGTGACGACAGGGGCGGCGGTGCTCCTGGTGCTTGGCCTCCATCGCGCCTATTGGGGATGGGTCTTCACGGCGTTGGCGGCGTTCACCTTCAGCCTGTTCCTCTTAATTAACACCGTGTTCCAACCCACCGTGGCTCTGACACGAACGTACCGGCCATTCATGGAACGAGTAGTGACACGCATCGGCGACACCCCACTGTTCTTCTACCTCACCTTCGATAATGGCGCGCTCTATTACGCCAAGCGCCGTGTCCCGTTGTATGATCCCGGCCTCGTCCCCAAAGACACCCCATACTTTCTCCTCATGCGCAAAGCAGAGTGGGAAAAAATGGCACCGCGCGTCGAGGGCACCTTCCAGCTCGCGGATGTCAGCGAGGGCACTGGCCCGAAAGATCGCCAGCAGCTCGTGCTCATCTCCGCTCCCGCTGGTGCCGTGCTCACGCCAGACACCGCGCCACCAACCGAGGAAGAAGCGGACGAGGATGCCTTATGACTCCCCACGTGACACCAGTCTCCTCGCGTGAGCGTGAGACCGTGCTCGAAACGCTGCTCATCCAAGCCGAATTCGGCCAGGATGCGGCCGTGCGCACGGGCATCGCCACGCTCCATCCCGCCGATGTCGCGGAACTGTTGGATGCCATTGAGGAACCCGAACTCAAGCAGAAAATTTTCAGCTTCCTGGTGCCGGACACCGCTTCCGAAGTGTTGAGTCTCGTGTCTCCGTTGACGCAGAGCGAACTCACGGAAGAACTGTCCAATGCCGCACTCGGGGATCTCGTCGAACGGCTCGACTCGGACGATGCGGCGGACCTCCTCGCCTCGCTCCCGGAGGAACAAGCACGGGCCGTGCTGGAACAGGTTCCGGAAGAACTCTCCGCCGAAATGGAGCAATTGCTGAGTTATCCTCCAGATACCGCGGGCGGTATCATGCAGACCGAGCACGTGGAGGTACCGAGCGGGACCCGCGCGGATGAGGCGATTGAAATCATCCGTCGCCATATTGACGAGGTGCCGGACATTCATAACGTCTTCGTCGTCGATGACCAGCGCCATCTGGTGGGGATATTACCGCTGCGGAAATTGATCCTCGCGCGGCCTGACAACTCGGTTGATCTGATCATGGACCGTCGAGTGATTTCCGCACGAGTTGATCTCGACCAAGAGCAAGTGGCCCAATTATTTCAGCGCTACGATTTGGTCTCGCTCCCCGTCGTCGATCCGCAAGGCGTGCTGTTGGGGCGCATCACCATTGATGACGCGGTCGATGTGTTGGAAGAAGAAGCCACCGAGGACATCTACAAACTCGGCGGTTTGGGTGGCGAAGATGGAGTCTTTGACTCGCCGTGGCGTTCGATTCGTCGTCGCCTTCCCTGGCTGGCCCTGAATCTATTGACCACAACGCTGGGGGCAACGGTCATCTCCTTTTTTGAAGGAACGATCCAGACGGTCGCGATTGCCGCGGCGTTCATGACGATGGTCGCCGCCCAAGGAGGAAACGCTGGGATTCAGACGTTGACCGTCATTGTGCGCGGCCTGGCCCTTGGCGAGGTAGGGTTGGGCCACGTCAAAAGAGTGCTGGTCAAAGAATTACTGGTCGCGTTGGGCAACGGACTTGCGTTAGCGACAGCCGCGGGGGTAGTCGCGTATGTATGGAAAGGGGAGCCGTTAATCGGGGTCGTGCTGAGTCTGGCGTTGGTCGCCAACCTGACCATCGCCGCCTTTATCGGCACCATGATTCCGTTCACCATGCGATGGCTGGGCATTGATCCCGCCGTTGCCTCCAGCGTCCTCGTCACCGCCTGTACGGATATTTTTGGGTATCTGACGTTTCTGGGGTTTCTGACACTGTTTTTGCGCATCTTTGGGTAAGGTCCAAGGTCCAAAGTCCAAGGTCCAAAGTCTAAAGTCCAAAGTTTTCCTGTAGCCTGGATTGGGTAGAGCGTAATCCGGAGAGGCGATCAGAACCTTTTTTGACCTTGGACTTTGGACCTTGGACCTTGGACTTTAGACCCGCGCTTAGACGAGCAGTGGCGCGATCACCAAAGCAACGATCGACATCAACTTGATGAGAATGTTCATCGCCGGACCCGAGGTATCCTTGAATGGATCACCGACAGTGTCGCCGACGACCGCGGCCTTATGTGCCTCGGTCCCTTTCTTCTCACCCGGAATCTCACCCTTCTCAATCGCTTTCTTGGCGTTATCCCAGACCCCACCAGCATTGGCCATCATCAAGGCGAGCAGCACGCCGGTGACTGTCGCTCCGGCTAACATGCCCCCTAATGCTTCCGGCCCAATAACAAAACCGACCACGACAGGAGCCACGACGGCCAACACGCCAGGAACAATCATCTCTTTAAGTGCCGCCGTCGTTGAAATATCCACGCACCGGGCCGTATCCGGGCGCGCCCCAACACGTCCTTCGAGCAAACCGGGAATATCGCGGAATTGACGCCGGATTTCTTCAACCATCAGTCCCGCCGCGCGACCGACCGCGTTCATCGTCAAAGCGGCAATGAAAAAGGGCAGGATTCCACCCAAGAACAAGCCAATGATAACGGTGGGCTGGGTGATAACGATTTGGAGTGGAGGAAGATTGATCGCGGCGCGGCTCTGGTCCACGCTTTGGGTGAACGCGGAGAACAGCGCGAGGGAGGTGAGGGCGGCGGACCCAATGGCGAATCCTTTGCCAATGGCGGCGGTGGTGTTGCCCAGCGCATCCAACCCATCGGTGATCTTGCGCACTTCAGGACCAAGCTGCGCCATCTCGGAAATCCCACCAGCGTTATCGGCGATAGGGCCGTAGGCATCCACGGTCATCGTAATGCCAACCGTTGCCAACATGCCAATGCCAGCGATGCCAATGCCGTACAAACCGGCGGTATAGTCGGCGATATAGATGGCAAGACAGATGGCGAGGACAGGCAGCGCGCAGCTTTCCAAGCCGACCGCGATGCCATTGATGATGTTGGTCGCCGCCCCGGTTTGACTCGCATGCGCGACCCGGAGCACGGGCGTTGAGGACGTGTAGTAGTCGGTAATGCGGCCAATCACCAGGCCGACGATACAACCGGACGAGACCGCCCAGAAAACCGACATGTTGACGCCAAGCGCATACACCAGGACGAGGGCAAACACGAGGAACGCCGCCGAAGCAATATACGTGGAGTAGCGCAGAGCGGCTTGCGGCCCAGAATTTTTCAGCATCCGCATGGAATAGATACCCAGCAACGAAGCCACTAACCCAACAGCAGCGACATCAAGCGGCAAGGTCATCAACGACATCCGCAGGTGCTCGTTGCTCGTTCCTTCTTGCGCAAGCCGTGAGAATGCCTGTCCGCCCAGCGTGGCGCCAATGGCGATCGCGGCGATGATCGCCCCCACATACGATTCAAAGAGGTCGGCACCCATTCCAGCGACATCGCCAACATTGTCACCAACGTTGTCCGCGATCACCCCAGGATTGCGTGGGTCATCTTCGGGAATGCCGGCCTCGACCTTACCGACCAGGTCACTGCCAACATCGGCGGCTTTGGTATAAATCCCCCCGCCAACACGAGCGAACAGCGCGAGGGAACTCGCACCCATCGCGAACCCGTTAATATAGGAGGCGTTCGCTGGCGTATGATAAAACCACAAGAACACCCCGACGCCGACCAGACCAATGCTTGCGACGGACAGCCCCATCACGGCACCACCGTCAAAAGCGGTGAGCAGCGCTTCTCCCTCGCCTTGCTCTTTCGCGGCCTCCGTCGTGCGGACGTTGGCTTTCGTCGCGGCTTGCATACCGAAATAACCTGCCAGCGTCGAACACAACCCACCGCTCACGAAGGCGATACCGGTTTGCCAGTTAATAAAGAGCACCAACAACAGAAAGACGATGACAACGAAGATCGCGAGAATCTGATACTCCCGGCGCAGAAAGGCCATGGACCCTTCGTAGATGTACTCGGCAATTTCCCGCATCCGGTCATTGCCATCGGGGCGCGCGACCACGGATTGGTAGATGCGCCATGCGGCCCATAAGCCGCCGAGCCCTAACAGCGGTGAAATCTGAGCAAGAATATCCATAGCGAGCTATTCTCTTCCTTTGTCGTACTTGTTGTCCGTGTGATAAGACCTTGTGGAAATTGGTCTCAGGCTTCCCTGTCTCCACACCAACGCG
>JANMSE010000117.1:0-5145 GCA_031389045.1 Deltaproteobacteria bacterium
GAAAATACGATTCCTCTTGTCCCTCCGTCAGCACCGGTCCGTCCAGGAAAGGAACAACCTCATCAAGGAGACGACTATCACCCGTTACTTCCAAGTAATGATTCACCACATACGGCAGCCAGAGCAAGTCATCGGAGATACGGGTGCGGACCCCCCGACCGGACGGCGGAAGCCACCAATGTTGGACATCCCCTTCCACAAACTGCCGCGCGGCGGCTCGCAGCACGTGCGCCCGCGCGAGGTCACGCTTCGTCACCGCCAGTGCCATGACATCTTGGAGCTGATCGCGAAAGCCATACGCCCCACCGGCTTGATACAACGCGGTGCGGGCCCAGACCCGGCAGGTCAACGTTTGATACAGCAGCCAGCGATTGAGCAACACGTCCATCGCCCGATCCGGGGTTGTCACCTGAACCGCGCCCAACACCTCATCCCAGTAGTCCGTCACCGCACGCAGGGTCATATCCAGGTCCACGGTACGGTACCGCAGGAGTAAGGCCCTCGCCTCTTCCACCGTCGCGGTCTCGCCGACAAAGAAGACCACTTCCGCACGGCCTCCGGCACGCAGGTCAATCGTCGTCTGCACCACCCCACACGGATCGAGACCAGCGCCCACCTTCCCCGACAGTCGATTGCCGTGTGAGAGCGCGGCGGGCGCGTCCAGCGCGCCGTAGC
The DNA here is from genome assembly GCA_031389045.1 of Deltaproteobacteria bacterium. Lineage (GTDB taxonomy): Bacteria > Desulfobacterota > Binatia > Bin18 > Bin18 > JABFSC01. Next base: position 676 of record JANMSE010000117.1, read on the forward strand.
GCCCGAGGAACTCGGTCCGGTCTCCCGTCCATGCGGTCTGCTCTCCCCGCAGATCGACAAAGGCGACACGCCCGCCAAACTCACTATTCCAGACGTTACGTGCGAACATAGCTCTGGTTTCGCTATCCATCTCTGTGACCACAAAGGGCACAGACACGCTCCGCGACGCGCCGAGCACCCATTCGACATACCCAGTCACGGAAAGCCGTCTGGGCCGGCCAGAGAGATTTTCAATCGTCAGGCGGGAAATCTTGATCGAGTCCTCACGAGGGACGAACTGCACGAGACGAAGCGCCACCCCGTGTGAGGTGTGTTCGAAACGGCTGTACCCTTGCCCATGGCGAGCAAGATAGGCCCCAGTCTCCTCGCGGATCGGCAGTGCCGTCGCACCCCACACCTCGCCCGTATCCTCATCCCGAACGTAGATCGCCTCTCCGGGTGGATCGCTGACCGGGTCATTCGCCCAGGGGGTGAGCTGGTTCTCGCGGCTATTCATGGACCACGTGTAGCCCGCGCCGGATTCCGAGACCTGAAAGCCGAAGGAGGGATTGGCAATGACGTTGATCCAGGGGGCCGGCGTCCACAGTCCCTCACCCAGGATAGTCACATACTCACGGCCTTCCGCGGCGAAACCGCCAAGACCATTAAAGAACTCCAGGTCGAGCACCGGCGGGGGAACCGTCGCCGGTTTGGTCGTGGGGTGGCGCACCAGCGGAGTCACCACGGCCTGCGCTCGTGGGCGGCGAACAATCTGCTCAGCCAGGGTGCCGTTCCGGCTCAACAGCACGGCGCGCGCGACCGTCTGGAGGAGCAGACGCTCCTCGATCGACACCAGGTCCGCGCGGAGAATAAAGACGTTCCCATGCGGCTCGTGTCCGTCGTGCAGTAACCGGGACTGACTCGTGCGCACCTGGGCCTCCAAGGATATTTGTAAATCTTGCGCATACGAGGAAGCCTGCTCATTCATAATGACGACATCAACCGCCAACTGCTTCATCCGCCAGTATTCATGAGCGCGCAGCAGTTGCCGGACGATCTCGCGGTCCTCAATGTCATCAATCCGCACGAGGACAATGGGAATATCGCCGGAAATACCGTGTCGCCAGAGCGCCGATGGTCCGAGCGTATTCCGTGTCAGCATCGCGGACGACGGTCGCAGCGTTGGGTCCGAGTAAATGATCCGGCTGGCGAGGTCTTGGAACAGATGCGTCTCATCAAGGGCAATACCGAGATGGTATAATTGCACCTGCGCCTGCGTCCAGGCGAGAGTCGCCGCGCGCTCAAATATCGCGGGATCGCGGTATTCGTCGGCCAAATCCAACACGGCCGCGCGCGAGGAGGCCACGAGCGTCGAGAAGGTCACGCGGACGGTGGCCCCCGGCGCGATCCGCACGTGGCGTCGGAGACTGAAGATGGGATCGAGCACGGCGCCGACGGTATTGGCCAGTGGACGGCCATCGAGGACCGCGAGTGGCGTGCGAATCCCCCGCCCACGACCAAGAAACTGGCCGCGGTTCGTTTCATATTGCACGTCCCCCACGGTGTCCCCCTCGACCACGACCACATGCGCCGCCCAGACCTGGGGCTCGTCGTGGGACCGGGGTCGGCGTGTGGCGAGCAGACCGCCGAGTGCGGGCACAAATTCCGTTTGCACGAACAAGTTCGAAAACGCCGGGTGCGCCGCGTCGGCTGCCGGCGGCGCCAGCACCAGTTCCGCGTAGGACGTCAGTTCGATTTCTCGCGTGCGCGTTCCCAGGTTCGTCAGCGACACCCGGCGCACTTCGCCGTCATCTTCCGGCGACACGATCACTTCCAGCGTCGTGGTGATCGCGCCATCTCGTCGCCGAATCTCCACCCGATCCTCGGGAAATTCCACGTCATAGGTGTCCGGTTCAATCCCGCTCGGTTGATAGGTGGCGGACCAGACCTCGCCACTGTGGCCGTCGCGCAGAAAAATGTAGCTCCCCCACGCATCACGGGTGCGGTCCTCCCGCCAACGCGTAATGGCCAGATCGCGCCACCGGCTATAGCCGGACCCCGCCGCGGTCACCATCACGGAGTAGCGTCCGTTCGACAGTAGATGCGTGGCGGGCGTGAGATCATGCGGCGAGGCGAACCGACGGAGCACAGGGGGAACCACGTCCCGGACGTTGGCGACGGCCTGCACTTCCTCGACCCTGGGCCGGGCCACCAAGACATCCCGGGGCGTGCGTTCCTGCAGCAATAACTCCGTGGCTTTCATGCGCGGGTCGGCGTGAAAGCGCGTGCGCATCAGTCCGTCGTGCAGGACGTTGGCGAGCGCCACCAGCGCCATCCCCTGATGATGCGCCATGTAGGCGCGCACGACGGCCACCTGTGTCTCCTCAGGAACCCGCGCCACCGTGTAGTCGAGTGCTTCGTAAAACCCATACCGCCCACTGGCGCCCGCTTCAGCCAGCCGGGTGTAGTTCCGCGCCGCCGCCGCCGGGTCGATCATGGCCGCCAACGCCGTGGCATACGGAGCGACGACCACGTCCTCGCTCAACCCGCGTTTGAGTCCCAGGCCCGGCACCCCAAAGTTGGCATATTGGTACGTCAGTTCGAGATCACGCACATTGTAGGCGGATTCCGAAATCCCCCACGGCACGCCCCGCTCGGCGCCATACGTCATCTGGCGGTGGACGATCAGATGGTGCGTCTGGTCCAGCAGACTCCCCGGCGGCGAGCGCATCACGAGCGCGGGCATGAGATACTCGAACATGGATCCCGACCACGAGATCAGCGCGGATCCCCAGCCGACGGGTGTCAACGTGCGGCCCAGGTGAAACCAATGCGACGTTGGCACATCGCCCTTGGCAATGGCGATAAAGCTCGTCAGTCGTGCCTCGGACGCCAATAGATCGTAATAACTTGGGTCGAGCGTATTATCCGCCACACGGTATCCAATGGAGAAGAGTTTCCGGGTTGGGTCGAAAAGAAAGCTAAACTCCATCGCGTCGAACATCACCTTCGTGAGCTGCGTCAGCCTCGTGAGCCGATGGACCAGCGCCCCGGAGGCGGTGGCGGAACGCGCGAGGCCTTCACTCAGCGCGTCGAGGGTTGCACCCGTGTCGTGTGGCGCATCACTGTCCCCCATCACGCGGATGCGTAGGGTCGCGAGTTCGCGCATGGCCGCCTCACAGCGATCCGGTAGCTCCGCCAGCGTCGGCAGTGAGGTAAACAGCGGCGCGATGGTTCCCCAGCCCAAAGTGTAGGACGAGGGTGTCACCGTGTGTGAGGCGTTGCTTCCACAGAGCAGTCGTGCCCAAGGAAACATCAGCTCAAGAGCACGAAGATGACTCTCGATACCGACATGGAGAGCTTCCGCCCACACCAGCACCTCCGCGGTGGCATGATCCTTTTGTCTTCCGGTCAGCGTGCGCGCGATGTCGGTCACGGTATGGGCGTGAGTCGCTAATGCGGTCAGGCGCACGAGCCACTCAACTGGGGTCGTGGGAATTGGCGCCAGCGCGGTTGTCAGGGCAGTGAGCGCCTCATCCAATTGTTTGTGGGTCACCGTCTGGGTGCGTTGGTCATCGGCGGTCGCGTGCGCTGCCGCCCGCACAAGGCACACCACGTCGGCGAGTCCGGAGAGCGCCCGCGGGCCCAGGATTGGCTGGGTCATCATGTCCCGGCATGCCTGTCCCAGCGCGACGAGGTGGCCAGCCAGGTTGCCACTGTCCACCGCGGACACGTATTTGGGATCAAGCGGGCGTAGGTCATGGGTGTCATACCAATTGTAAAAGTGCCCGCGGAACCGTTCGAGACCGTTCATCGTGTCCAGGGTGGATTCAAGCCGTTCGACCGCGCTCAGCGTGCTCATCCATCCGAAATCATACGCGGCAACGGTGGACAGGAGATACAACCCGAGATTGGTGGGTGAGGTACGGTGGGCGACCACTGGAATCGGCTCTTCCTGGAAATTGTCAGGCGGCAGGGCGTGGTGCTCTGGAGTGACAAAGGTCTCGAAGAAGTGCCACGTCCGTCGCGCGGTGAGTCGGAGCATGCGGGTATCGTCTTCCGCAAGCGGCTGCTCCCCGGCTGCACGCGGGGGAAGACTGATCCAGCACGCCACCAGGGGTGACAACACCCAAAGGAGGACGAAGGGCGCGGCAATCGGCCAGGCTTCCGGTCGTGCCACGGCCACCAGGACGCCCGCGGCGATGGCGAGCACCACGGCTCCATACATGCTTCGATATGTCCCGCCAAGGGACATATCGGACTCCGACTTCGCCTGCGCGGCCGTCACCCACTCCAGCAGATTGCGGCGGGTCATATAGACGCGCCAGAGCGTCCGCACGATCGCGTCGGCCATGAGCCAGGCTTGATGGGCAAGAAATGTGACCGCGAGCCCCACGTGCGCCAGAGCCAGAACGATATCGGTGCTCACCGCCCGTGCGTGGCTCCGTTGCGAGACGCCGCGGCGACGCGGGAGTAGGCCAGTGACGACCG
>JANMSE010000169.1:0-5127 GCA_031389045.1 Deltaproteobacteria bacterium
TCAATCACATTCTGCAACTCACGGATATTGCCGGGCCAGGGGTACATCACGAGTTGTTCCAGTGCTTCCGGGCGCACTTTTTTCGGTTCGACTTTATACTCCGTGCTAAACGTGGCGATAAAGTGCTCGATCAGCAACGGAATATCTTCTCGCCGTTCGCGCAACGGGGGCAGATGAATCGGCACCACATTGAGTCGATAGAAAAGGTCTTCACGAAAGGTGCCTTTGCGCACCTCGGCATCAAGGTCACGATTGGTGGCGGCGATAATGCGGACATCCACCTTCATTGGGCGACTGGCCCCCAATGGCGTAAATTCCTTCTCCTGAATCACACGCAAAAACTTGACCTGGAGCGGCAACGGGATTTCCGCGATCTCATCAAGAAACAGGGTACCCCCGTTCGCCGTCTGGAAGACGCCATTGTGATCGGCGATCGCGCCAGTAAAGGCCCCACGGCGATGGCCAAAGAGTTGGCTATCCAACAAGGTCTCCGACATCGCGCCACAATTGATGGCCACAAACGGATGATCCGCCCACGGTCCTTGCCGATGAATCGTCCGCGCCACCAGCTCCTTGCCGGTCCCACTTTCTCCAGTCACCAGCACCGTGCTCTTGTTCATGCTGACCGCCGCGATCAGCAGATACATTTGCCGCATGGCCGGGCTTTGGCCGATCAATTCACCAAATTTCTTGTAAGCCCGGACCTCACGCCGCAGGTGCTCGACCTCCTCGCGTAAGCGCTTGGTCTCCAGCAGCTTATCGACTTTCAAGAGCAGTTCATCGGGATTGCAAGGCTTGGTGAGATAGTCGGTGGCTCCACACCGCATCGCCTCGACCGCGCTCTCGATTGTGCCATGTCCCGTGAGGACGATCACCGCGCAGCCGCGCTCCTTGATATTCATGGCCCGCAAGAGCTGCATGCCATCGAACACCGGCATCTTGAGGTCAGTAATCATCACGTCGAACGGCGCCTCATCAAGCAGGCGCAACGCTTCACGGCCATTGCCCGCGGTTTCGACGACATACCCCTTGCGTTGGAGAATCTTGGCCTGGGTTTTGGCCATGTTGATTTCGTCATCCACTAGCAAGACACGCGCTGTCATAGTGAGCCCTTTGGACAGTCACTCACGCCCGTGCGGGTGCCGCCGGTTTGTCCTTGCGCCGTTTCTCGGTCGTGCATGGGCAGGACAGTTCAATCAGGAACGTGCTCCCCTCTCCCACTGTGCTGCGCACAGAAATGTTCCCTTGGTAGCGTTTGATCACCGAATGGACGACCGAGAGTCCCAAACCCGTCCCCTGCCCAGGCTCCTTGGTAGTAAAGAACGGATCAAAGACCCGGTGCAGATGGTCCTCGGCAATGCCCATGCCGGTATCGCTAAACTCAATCTGGACGCGCCGATCAGCGTCCCGTTGCGTGCGGACGCGCAGCACGCCGCCATTCGGCATGGCTTGTACGGCGTTGGTGATGAGATTGAGAAACACCTGCCGCAGGGCATTCTGATTGGCGGTACACACGCCGACCTTGCCAAAGGAGGTCGCGACCTTGACGCCGTTGGTCTGGAGATACTTGCCCATCAGTTGCAAGGTTTTCCGCAACAGGTCGTTGAGGTTGACCTCTTCCATTTCCGCGCCGCTCTCACGAGAGAATTCGAGGAGATTCTTGATAATGTCTTGCGCGCGCGCGATCTCTTCCTTCGCGATTTGTAAATCCTCATGAACATCAGGGTTCGTGGTGTCCACAATCTCGCTGAGATCATAGAGGGCATTCATAATGATACCGAGCGGATTGCGAATTTCGTGCGCGATGCCCGCCGCGAGCTGTCCAATCGCGGCCATCTTCTCTGACTGAATGAGTTGGCTTTCCAGACGCTTGCGCTCGGACACATCGACATAGATACCTTGCACGATCTTCTTCCCACGATGCTCCAAGCTGCCAAAATAGACCGACACGGGCACGACTCTGCCATCTTTCGCCACCAACCGTAGATTTTCCCGACTGAGGTAGCCGTGCCCGTTGGTATTCAGTGAGAGCTGCCGCACCTCCTCTTGTTCATCATGCGGGTGCAGCTCCCAAATCGGGCGACCGGTCAGCTCTTGTTGCAGGAAACTCGTCACTTTTTCCGCTTCGCGATTCGCGCGGATGATCGTACCGGTTGCGCCATTGATGCTGAAAATCGGAGCCGGGGAGTTATCCATCGCCTTGCGATGACTTTCCTCCTCATCGCGAAGCGCTTCTTCCCGTGCTTCGACGAAGAAGTCGGTAATATGCAAGACCCGCTCGTAGAATTCCTGATCGAGAAGATTGAGCATATCCACGAGTTGTTTACGGTCTTTGGCATACTCCGTGCGCAATCGCTCAACGATGAGAAGCCGAATTTTTGTCTGCCCTGACAGAAACCGGGAAGGGGACGAGTGGGAAATAAAACCATGCCGAGCATGTTCACGAAGATAGACGTAGGTTTCAATATCGTGGGGATTCTCAATGTGAACAGCCCAACGTAGGAGGGCATCGTACATGTTTTGCCGAATCTCTGAGAGCTGTTCGGGCAGAATCCCATAAACCGGGGCAATTAAACCAATCCACTCGTCAACAACTCCGTCCGCGCGTTCCCGGATAAAATCCGCCAGTTGTGTCCGCAATGGACTTGGTTGGCGAGGAAACTGCAGCAGCTCACAGCCACGCATGTAGTGCTCAACCCGAGTGAGATGATCTTCGAGCGGCTCTCCAAACAGTCGTTTCATACGCGTCCTCTTTCTGCCCTTTCCCCTAGCGCCGGGGTCTTGGTGTTACAATCCCCCTTGCGGGTCTCTTCATTTTTCAGCACTGCCTCTGTATGGTGTCGGCCTTGGCGTGGAAGCGGAGACACGAGCACCAACTCTTGGGGTAGTGAAAGAAATGGCACAGTGCGCTGTCAAGGCTAAGAATTGGGGTTGGTGATTTGGGTAATTGCGGGGTCGACTGGCAATTCCGCATTGAAAATGCCCGCGTGAAACTGAAACGACGCTACCCCAAAATTAAGGCTTGACAGCGCACTAGGGTGAGACTTTCCGCCCCAGCATGTGTTCAATGGAACAACGAGAACCCATGGCCCCACACGACGATGCTGATGTGCAGTTGATGCTGCGCTTTCAGCGGGGAGAAGTTGAAGCGTTTCAACAACTCTTCCAGAAATTTGTCCCGTCGGTGGTCAACTTCGCGGCGCATTTCCTCAATAACCGGGCACGCGCCGAGGAGATTGCGCAGGAGGTCTTCCTCCAGGTATATCGCTGGCAAACGAGATACGAAGCCAAGGCCAAATTCTCGACATGGTTGTTTAAGATCGCCCACAACCACTGCTTGAATGAGGTTCGCAAAGGGGAGTATCGCGTTTCGATAGAGTCGATTGGACCGCACGAAGACGCCGACGGCGATACCCGCGAACGGCAACTGCCGGATACGCGGTCGAGCAAAGGAGAAGACGTGCTGGCCGCGAAGCAAGCGGCGCGGCGCATCGAAAAGATTTTACAGCGAGTGCCGGAAACACAGCGCACCGCGTTAATGTTGAGTCGTCTAGAAGGCATGTCGTATCAAGAGGTGGCTGAGGTGTTGGGGGTCACGGAGAAGGCCGTGAAAAGTTTGGTGTTTCGCGCGACGCAAAGTCTCAAGGACGGACTCAAGGATATGGTGAACCCCGATGACTTGTGAAGAAATTCGAGAAGAATTAGTCGCGTACCACGATGGCGAGCTTGCGGAACAGGACCGGCAACAAGTGAGTGTCCACCTCAGCACCTGTCCAGCCTGTACCCAGGAAGCCGCGTCCCTGGCACGCGTTGGACAACTGTTCCTCAGCATGGAGCGGGTGACGCCTTCGCCAGATTTCGCCACGAACTTCTGGCAACGGCTTGAACAAGAGAACCACGCTCAACCGGCGCGTCGCCCAGAGCCCCGGTTCACGCGCTGGTGGCGTGACTTGCGTGAGTCCATGACCAATTGGCATCTCACGCCAGCGCTTGTCGGAGTCGCGAGTCTCCTCATCTTTTTCGCGGCGCTTTCGCAGAAACTTGATCGCACCGCGCCGACAGCCGGACCAGAGATTTCGAGCACAAAGAAACCAGAGACTCTCGCCAAACCCGCGACGACAAAGGAACCCGACGTTCCAGCGGCGGTACTGGAACAAATCGATTTCTTTGTCAATTACAAACTGATCTCCGATCTGGACAGATTGACGAACTTTGAAGAGATCGCGGCGATTGACCTTGAAACGGAAGATGCCGTTGCCGTTGCTGAAGCCGAGATTCCCAAGGAAGTCTTAGACGACCCTGGATTTTTCGCGCAATATCAAATTTTACAACAACTGGAACGCCTGGAGCATTTTGACTCCATTCTCGCGTCTCCGAGTCAAGATGACGCGGAAACTCAGGGCTAACCGTAAGGAGCGTCGAGTGAATCTCTGCGTGACCAGATACCTCGTTGGCATCGCCGTGGTAAGCGGCATTCTGACCCTATGGCCGCTCCGGGAGAGCGGGTGGGCACAGCACTTCTCGGAAGGAACCATCCAGCAAATCAAACGCGATTGGCGTGACCTCCCGCCCCGTGAACGGTCGCGCGCACTCGAAAATTATCAGCGGTTTCAGAAACTGAAACCGGAACGGCAACGGGACTACCAAGAGCGCTATCATCGGTGGTTAGAAATGCCAGATGACGAACGAAACCGGCTGCACGAGAATTATCGCCGCTACCGTGGCATGACTCTGGACGAGAAGGAAGAATTCGACCGCAAATCTCGCCGCTGGCGCGATCGGCCACGAGACTAATCTCGCTCTTTGCTCCCCTGCCTCGCCGCTTTTACCCCGACTCCCTCATTCATGGTGTAGTCGGGGTTTCTTTTTTCTCCGCCCCACTTTTCTTTCTTGCTGTCGGAGAGAAACTTTTCCCGTCAACTTGTGTTTTCTCTTCAGTTGCCGATGATGATAAAAGCACAGAAATAAAGGTGGAGGAGTTTATGAAACAGATTTTTCTTGCACGGACAGTGGCGGCTTTTACCGCGGGCATGATGTTGACCTCTGGCGTTCCCGCTTATGCGTATGATGATTATGATGACCGGAGAGCGCAATCGTATGACCGCTACGACGAAGAGGCCGATACCT
>JANMSE010000238.1:0-6413 GCA_031389045.1 Deltaproteobacteria bacterium
CTTCTCGACCGTTCGTTCGACTCGCTCCCTCCGCTCGCTGACCGGCGACACCTGCTCTTTAGCGGGTGGCTTCTCCTCCGCTCGCGGAACAGGAACCGCTTCGCCAACCGGAGAGGAAGCGACCTCATCCTTCGCCGCCGCCTTCCGATCTTTCCGGCCACCCTTCTCCCGGCCTTTCTCTGGAGCTGGGGGAGCAACACCCGCCTCCGCCATCGTCCCGTAAAAGGTAAACGCCGAATCCAGCGCCGCCATCTCGAATACCTGCCGGACCAGATCACTAACTCCCACCAAGCTGACCTTCCCCTCTTTCTCCCGTGCCTTGGCCTGGATCGCCATCAGGAACGAGAGCGCGGACGAAGCAAGGTAGTCCACCTTGGCGAAGTCGAAAATGAGATGCCTCCTCGGATCGTCCAGCAGCGGGTCAGCCGCCTGGTGCATTTCCTCGACCGCCAGCGTGTCCATTTCTCCTTGGCACAGGATCACCGTGGTGTGTGGATCGATAGTCTTGGTTCCGGTGACGTACTTCATGCCGCGGTCCTCCGCTTGCGAATGCAGGCAATGACCTTGTCATTTGTCGAGAGCAAGAGGAAGTCATCCATCATCTTCTTGGTCAGCTCGATCCCCCGGCCCCGTTCCGACTCCGGTCCTGGCATCTTGCCTGTCACATTTTCGACACGGCCTTCGTTAATGACCGTGAGCAGCAGGTCGTCCTTGCCGGTCTCGATGATGACCCGCAGCTCTTTCCCGCCGGCATTCACCGCATTGGTCACTAACTCATCGGCGCACATCTTCACCTTGAAGCCGTCCTCCCGACTGAACCCGACTACGGAGAACGCCGCGTTGAGTTTCTCCTTGACCTGCTCCAAACTCTGGACGACGGCGGGCAGGGTCAGCTCTTCCCGATGGTAAGATACCTTCGGCGGCTCTTCGGACAGGAACAACTCAGCGGCACGGGAGAGCACCTCGGAGAGTGACCCCTTGGCCACGACGTCCCACTCGTCACCATCGCCAGAGACATGGGTGTTGAGCAACGACTGTGAACCCGGACCGACCAAGTAGCACGGGTGGGTGCTCAAGGTCTCGACCGCATGCTTGAGCAGAAGGGCGGTGGTGATCGTGCGCCGAGGCTTCTTCGGCTTGAGGACTTTGTCAGGGACGGGTTCTGGTTTCGCCTCCTGTGCTTTGGCGCGTTCCTCCGCTTCGGCGACCAGGGGGTTCTTGTTATGGCGGAGGAAGAAGTTGAGGTCGGACTTCAAGAAGCGCCAGCGGCGGCGGAGTTGCCCAGCGGGAATCTTGCCACTGTGCGCCAGCGCGCGGGTCGTATCATCCGACACGCCGAGATAGTCCGAGGCTTCGGGGAGGGAGAGGACTTCCTTCTCCGAGGTAGGTTTCTTCGGTACGGGTCTGGTCATGGGTACTCCCTTGGTGGCTGACCGTGAGTCTATCCCACTCGTCAGCGAGTAGTGGATGAGACTGTTAAGTATATATCAGGATAACTCAGTAGATAACAGTAAATACAAGAGATAAAAAAGGGCTCTCTTCCTGCGGCAGTGAAATACAGAGGGAGTAATAAAGTGTATAAGAGTATAATTCAGGTAAAAATAGTTTAACAAAGAGATTCGTGTCAAGTCCGCGTAGCAATGATGGGAAATTTGTTTCACGCAATTATAGATATTTTCACGCAATAGTAGAAAACGCAGGTGCTCAGGAGCGCAGTTGATAAGGACCGATTTTTTGCCTAAGTGGTTGATCTAAAAAGAGAAAATGAGCATAAAACAATAATTTTTCTATTGCGTGAAATAGACATTTCACGTAACAAATCAAAAAAAATGAAAGGGTGCGGAACGTTTAAAGCCTATAGGGAGGGGTGATCCACTTGGGTGGGGGAATCGGGAAAAATGGGGGTGGAAACGGCTAGACTCACTGTTTCGGATTCCCCACAGCAAGGAATCGCTATCACGAAACTCAAAGCCGCTACTCCTTCCCCACCACCATCCGCAGCCCATCCTCAAGTTCTCTGACATCAATCCGCTTGCTCACCATCCCGGCCTCGACCCGCGACACCGCCACCTCGGCTTCCTTCACCGTCTCAAGGGAAGTGTCCTGGGCAGCCATTAACGTCTTGACCTTCTGCACCTGGAGCTGAGCCAGGGACAGTTCGGCTTCCATCTGCCTGATCTCCACCAGCCGCCGTTCCCGCTCGTACCACAACCGCCGCAGTTCCCGTCTGAGATCACCGTGGAGCTTGTGCATCTCCAGCCCCTCCACCTCGCGCGAGACTCTGGCGGTGTCACGGAAGAGGAGGATGTCGAGCGGCATCGACACCGCGAGTCCAAGACGAATGCGGTCGGTGAACTTGTCCGCCGTCCGGATCGGATTGAACCCCGCCGAGATCGAGACATCGTGCCAGAGGGATTCCTTGTTTCTCGCCTCCTGCTGTTTAGCCGAGAGGAGACGGAGTTGTGGGGAGGAGTCGAGTAGCGCTTCGAGATCGCCCAGGGTGTAGGGGAAAGTTGAGGTGGGTGAGTTGTCCTCTGCCCGGACTGGCACGGGTGACAGGAACAGAATCAAACCGAGGTACAGTGTTGTGGATTGCATGACGATCCCTCCTTTGGGTGTGGCTGAGTTGTCTCTGCCATAGTAGAGAGGGTGGATGCAACCCGTCAGACTTTCTCGGGTGTGGTCGCGCACTTATCTGTTGAACAGTCGTCGCCAAAAACCCTGTGCCCGTGGCGGTTCCTCCTTCGGCCTTTGATCGGTGAGGAGCGCGGTGATCTGGAGGTGAGCACGGCGACGCTCATCCTCGGATTGGTCCAGGCGGCGGCGGAGATCATCAATGGTGTTTTGGAGTTGTTGACGTTCCCGCTCACCTTGCTGCTCTATCTGTCGTATCTGTTCGTCTCGTCCTTCAAGTTCTCTCTGTAACCACCCTGTATCATTGAGTGTATCATCCCGTAACATGAGACGGTCTGGCCCCGTATCATCTGATCCTAGTGATACCAGTGGCAAAACACGATGTAACTCGGCTGGATCGATCTCCCATTCGCCTGAATCCGCCTTGTTTGCTGAGATTATCCCCTTTTTAATCAGCCGCTGGATGGTCATTTTACTTTTGCCCGTCGCCTGCGCCGCCTGTCCCAAGGTGTAACTCATGGTGTATCGTCTCTTCCCAAATGGGGTAGCTGGTACCGTATCTGTTGCACCACGCAGAATCAATCAATAGGTGAGGCTGCGTCAGAGTGACCGAGGGGGTGCGTCACCCTGACGCACCCCACGAGATCGGTGAACTTGTCCGTTGTGTAAATCATCCAGCACTGAGCAAGATGTCATGCCAGATTGACTCTTGATTTCTGGTCGCTGGCTGTTGCAGAGAGAAGCCGGAATTGGAGAGCCGATTCAAGCAGCGCTTCGAGTGCAGACAGAGTATAGAGAAAGAAGCCGGTGGGTTTACTCTCATCTTCCGCAGGTGCGTCAGAGTGACGCACCATTCGGAAGACAATGAATGAAGCATAGGGTTACCGTCCATATCGCACCGGCCCCCTTGGAATAATCTATTGCATCTTGCGCAAGCTCGCCTCGGAATCGACATACCGCGCCAGCACGGATGGAGGTGCGCCAAGTTCGAAAAGCGTCTGGTGGATCGATAGGCCGCCCCGCGACCACCAGTGGTAGCGGGGGTGACTATCAATAGGAACGATTAGCATGCCTTGTTCGTTCAGGTAGGGAACCGGGGGATGATGCTCAGGTTCTCTAATCTTGGTTTCCGTAGAAATGCCAGGGACGGGACCCCTGACCAGGCCCGCAGTCTGTGAGGTCCATACTTCTGTGCGCGGTCGTCTCTCAAACCTTTTTACAATGTCTAGGTATTTACCCATCCATATTCTCCATCAAGTAGGTACGAACTAAACGAATTAAACGATTTAACTCTGGTTCGTACTTCATCAATCCAGTTATAGTTCGTTTAGTTCGTTTAATTCGTTTAATTCGTAGACATCCAAACTGTTTCTGGCCGTCCGCCAGTGTCGTGCTTGGTTTCCGAGCGAACCAGCCCAAGTGAGAGCAGTAGTTTTTTTATCCGTGCGAGTTCGCCAGCGGGTTTATTGCGTGCAAAGACTTGGTCGTTAATTTCTTTGTCGCTCAGACCTTCAGGGGTAGACCGGAGCGCTTGTAGCAAGCGTTCTGACACTGGGTCACCTAGACGATCACTGAAAATTGACCGTGCCGAATCCTCCGAGTAATCCCAAAGCGCAAGAGCCGCTTCAAGATGAGCCACTTCAATAACTTTTGAGTGGTCAAGCAAAGCGTAGATACAAGCGAGCCGCATGACTTGGACCTCAGCGCGTCCAATAATCGCGCCGAACATTCCGGGTTTGCCTTCACTCAAGATAGGATAGACTGCCTCCCATCGCGCTTCCGCTTCTGCATCGCGGTCGATCAGGGTCGTCCTTCGGGCAAAGTCCACAGCGAGCCGTAGGCGGTCAATTAACGGAGCAAGTATTTCTGGCGGAACCGGCACCGGGCGGGGAATAAGTTTTGATCGTTTCACCAGGACCCAGATAAAGCGGTTTCCGAATCCGTTACTCTGCTCAGTGGCGGTAAGGTAACGAAGTAACTCTTCTTGCGTGATATGGGAAACAATACTGATATGTGCTCCCGTGGCGCGAATTTTGTTATTTTTTGTTAGTGGTCGAAGATCGCCTCGGTCCCAAGCCTGACGAAGAATCGCTGACAGCGTGTTCCCTTCCCGACTTGCGACCTTGAGAGCGGAAACCAGTTCTTCTTCAATCAGGAGTAATCGCTTATCTAGTTCACCCTGATCGATTATTTCCCCAGCGTCGTTCCGGCGCTGGTCTCGAACAGCATCAATCAGACCTTCGCCACTACTGAGTCCTCCGAAAACCACGCGGTCACGGGACCAGTCTGGGTCAATCTGTTCATAGATGTAACGTAAGGTGGAAAGGCTTTGCCCTTTGCGCCCTTTAGCCGTGCGTCCCACTAGCGCCACGAACAAACGAACAAAGTGCTTGGTGTATTCGACGAGGAAGTGAGCATTGGCGTTCACACAATTGCCGAACATAGCGAGGAGAGTAACGAGAACGGCGCTCTTGTCCGCTTCAGTATACGGGTCAATCGTTCTGACGATATCGCCAGCAAGCCCGTAAAAAGCTTCATCCGCGAGTACCGGCCAAGCTTCCCCGCTGATGCCTAATGGTCTTCCCTCCTCCGGGTCTCGGTAACTCGCACCGGGGCTCTTCTCTGCTCTGTATCCTCTTCGGGCTAGTTCCTCGGCGGTCTTGGAAAAGTCACCATCGTGATTCAGGAGTGCATAAGCCGAGAACTTCGAGTAGCCGCGCTCCGAATCAAAGTCGCTACTCGACGTAAAAACGTAGAGCAAATCACTACCAGCATGGTTCGTGGTCGCGCTCACCCCTTCGTCCTTTCCGGGTCGTCGCCAGTAGACGGTCCCGCCTCGTTCGTACACCAGCCGCCACCCGTGGGGTTCTAGTATTTCCGCCCAGATCGCGCGCGCGTTAAAGAGATCCCCGGGTCGCGTCCCGTCAGATTCTTTTGCCCGCGACTTCGATCCTAACTCACTCGACGCAGCTTTTGGGATTTCATCCAAGCTGCGTGCGATACTGAGGAGGGTATCACGTTCTTCCGGTGTGACTGTCGCTAGCGTGGCAAGTCCGCCTCGCTCCAGGGTGTACGGTTCCCCGCTGGGGTGGGTTGCCCCGTGACTCGGTGCGATAATGATGACCCCACCCTCACCACGTGTTTCGATCATTGCCTTGAGGATCGGTTTCCCTTGTGGGGTGCGCTTGATGATACCGTTCTCATCCCGGTCGTAGGCATTCGCTAGCTTCTTGTTGCCTTCAATCGTTTCGCACTTGTAGAGTGCGTGTGCGCCTTTCGGAGAACGCTCCAAGTACCCGTCGAGGACGTGGTCGAGAAGCGGACCGTAACCAAGACCACACCCCACCTCGCAGAAAGTGGCAAACGATTCGTGGGTATCGAAGTCGAGGGCTTCCACGTTCCCGCTCACCGCTCCAGTAATAAGGCCAACGCCCTCTTGGGCGGGTGAAAACCAGCGCTCGATTTCTTCTCTAGTGGGGAGCCGCTTTTGATAGATATGCCACTGAGGAACCGCAGGCCGTTTCTGCCTCGGCGCGGTGGGAACTACGGAAAAGCCCAACTCCACCGCCTCGCGGGCGAAAGGGAGGAGAGGGTTCGATTCCGCCCCATTATTGACCGAGAGAGTATCGCGAGTAAAACTAGTGCTTTGTCAAACTTGAATTTTAGGGTTCCCTCAACGGGTCTTCTGAGCGAAACTGGGTGAGAATCAAGGAGGGACACCGTGGAAAAGAAGTATATTGTTCGCCTGACAGAGGAGGAGCGAGAAACATTGCGGGGGG
>JANMSE010000241.1:0-9492 GCA_031389045.1 Deltaproteobacteria bacterium
CCGAGGAACAGTGTCAGGTGGGTAGTTTGACTGGGGCGGTCGCCTCCTAAAGAGTAACGGAGGCTCTTAAAGGTACCCTCAGCACGGTCGGTAATCGTGCGAAGAGTGTAAACGCATAAGGGTGCTTGACTGCGAGACATACAGGTCGAGCAGGAACGAAAGTTGGAGTTAGTGATCCGGCGGTTCCGAATGGAAGGGCCGTCGCTCAAAGGATAAAAGGTACGCCGGGGATAACAGGCTTATCTCCCCCAAGAGTTCACATCGACGGGGAGGTTTGGCACCTCGATGTCGGCTCGTCACATCCTGGGGCTGGAGCAGGTCCCAAGGGTTCGGCTGTTCGCCGATTAAAGTGGCACGCGAGCTGGGTTCAGAACGTCGTGAGACAGTTCGGTCCCTATCCGCCGTGGGCGCAGGATTCTTGAGGGGAGCTGACCCTAGTACGAGAGGACCGGGTTGGACGCACCTCTAGTGTACCGGTTGTTCCGCCAGGAGCATTGCCGGGTAGCTATGTGCGGTCAGGATAACCGCTGAAAGCATATAAGCGGGAAACCTACCCCAAGATAAGGAATCCCAGGGGAAAACCCCTCTGAAGGCCCCTTGTAGACTACAAGGTTGATAGGTCAGAGGTGAAAGCGTAGTAATATGTTGAGCCGACTGATACTAATTGGCCGTGCGGCTTATCCACTTACACTTTTCGTGAGAGTTACCACTTGCATGTATCTGTAAAAGATTTACCTAGTTCGATAAAAAAAGAGGCGACTCCATATCGGAGTCGCCTCTTTTTTTTACTACGAAGGAGGAAAAATAACCACTAGTGTTTTGATTCTATCTTCTTTCCGTAGGTGACTTCGCCTTTATCCACACGTAACGAAAACCCGCAATCCGGACTCGTGCACACCCAGGCCTTGAAGAGAACCGAGGCCCCTTCCTGTCCGTAATCGGACAGCGGAATCAACACCCCCTCCTCACACTTTTGACACTTCGGGAAACTCGGAAGCTCCATTGCCCTCTCCTTTCCAAAACTCCACCAACCGCTACCCACCCTGACACTAATCAACAAAAAAATCAAGGAAACATGACGGACTATTTGTTATTGGTGCCTAGCCCCTCATTAAATACCCCGCTCCGAAACCCTTCGAGATCAAGCACACTCGACGAAAACCCCGACTCTCTCAGTTCCCGGCGCATGGCTTCCACGATCCCTACGGAAAGATGTGCTAAATCATCCTTACGAATTTCAATGCGCGCCGTCGTTCCATGATGACGTACACGCAACTCTTGAAATCCTTGCGCGCGAATAAAAGATTCCGCTCGCGCGATTTGGGACAGCATCCTTGCTGTGATTGGAGTTCCATACGGCACACGCGACGACAAGCACGGAGAAGCTGGTTTCTCCCAGGTTGGTAATCCCAGGAGTTTGCTGCCAGTGCGAATCTCCGCCTTGCTGAACCGCGCTTCAACTAAGGGATGCCTGACGCTATATTCCGCGGCGGCCTGAATGCCTGGACGGTAATCACCGAGATCATCAAGATTCAGACCATCGACAATTGATCGAATCGACAGTCGCCGTGCCTCGCGTTGGCAGATGTCATACAGCGAATTCTTACAAAAATAACAGCGATTGGTTGGATTCGCCGCGTATTCCGGCATCGCTAGTTCATCATGCGGAATAACGAGCAACTGGACGTTCAGCGTATCCGCTAGTCTTCGCGCTTGGTCCGCGTCTTCTGGTGGCGTTGACGAGGACACCGTCATCAACGCGATGACCTCATCGCGCAACACCTCCGCAGCCACCGCCAACAAAAAACTTGAATCGACTCCGCCAGAAAAAGCCACCATGGTCGGACCCGAGCGGCTCAAGATGGTCCGCAGATCGTGTAATTTTTCTTCCACGCGCTTAAATTCCTTCGGCTTGAAACAAGTCCGTCGTTAAATATCGTTCTCCCGCATCGCAAAAAATGGCCAACACCGTTTTTCCTGTTCCCAATCGGCGAGCGACTTGCAGCGCGGCGATGCACGCGGCTCCAGATGATACCCCGACAAGCATGCCCTCTTCTCTCGCGAGTCGCCGTGTATAGGTTGTCGCGTCGCTATCCGTCACGCGAATGACTTCATCGTAAATCGTGGTATCAAGCACCGGCGGGATAAACCCCGCGCCAATCCCTTGTAACGTGTGATACCCGGCTTCTCCGCCAGACAACACGGGGGAGGCGTCCGGTTCGACCGCGAAAATTTTTATGTGGGGATAATGCGTTCTGAGCACCTGCCCAACGCCAGTAATGGTCCCGCCCGTGCCAACTCCAGAGATGAATGCGTCGAGTTGGGGCATCTGTTGCAGAATTTCTTGGGCCGTCGTCATGCGATGGACCGCTGGATTGGCGGGATTCTTAAACTGCTGTGGCATGAAATAGGAAGGATTTCCCGCCACGATTTCTTCCGCTTTTTGTACAGCGCCGTGCATGCCTTTGGTATCCGGGGTCAGGATCACCGTCGCGCCGTAGGCCGCCAGCAGACTGCGACGTTCCTCACTCATGGTGTTGGGCATGGTGAGGATCAAGCGATAACCTTTGATCGCCGCGACCAAGGCGAGCCCAATTCCGGTGTTGCCACTCGTGGGCTCAACGATGGTATCGCCGGGATGCAAGCGGCCATCCAGCTCCGCCGCTTCGATCATGTTCAAACAAATGCGATCCTTGACGCTGCCACCAGGATTGAACGATTCCAGTTTTGCCCACACCCCCGCGTCTTCTGGTCCCGGCAAGCGGCGCAGTTGCACCACCGGGGTCATTCCGATCAGGGTCGTCAACGAGTGCGTGACTTGGCAAGGAAGCGACATACAAATTTAGTGTGAGCACGGCATCCGTGGATGCCAGCGTTTTCACGGTCTGTTAATGGTGTGCGGCGATGCTATCCAGGCAAGGGAGGAAAGTCAACGAAATCTCCACGTCGTCTTCTGATTCTTTTTCCGGGCAGTCTCGGCGATTTTCTCTGCTTTCTGCCGACACTCCAGTTCCTCAGGGCCGCGTATCCGGGATGCGAGCTTGCCATCGCCGCGCGAGGTGAGGGGTTGGCGCTTGCTCACCGACTTCTCGAAGTCGCGCGCACTTTGTCTCTTGAGAGTGGGACGTTCGCGAAATTATTTTCTGCTCATCCTTCGTTCACCACGGAAGAGGAACAGCTTTTCCTCTCAGCCGACGAGATACTTTCTTGGTTTGGTCATGCTCAACCAGAGGTGCACGCCGCGTTCCGATATCTTGGCGCGCAGTGGGTGCGCTCTTTTCCGTTTTTTTCTGGTCAAGAAAATATCCATGCCGTGGCCTATTACCTTCGCTGTGTCGGTGGCACTGAGCTGCTGTGTCCATCGCTCGTGCTGGGACCTGAGGACAAGCAATGGCTGGGAATCTACTGGCGACAACGTGGCTGGGATGTGCGTTCTCGCATCTTGGTGCTCCATCCAGGCAGTGGTGGAAAAAAGAAACGGTGGGACGCTGAGGGATTCGCGCACATCGCGCGCTGGTGGGCCGCGCGGAATAATGCCCAGGTCCTCATTCTCCTTGGTCCGGCTGAAGAGCAAGAAGTCGCCCATTGGCGTCTGTTTGGCCATGTGGAATCCGCTCTTTCCGTTTGGCAGGCCGCCGCGTTACTCAGGTGCGCTGACCTTTATGTGGGGAACGATTCCGGTGTCAGTCATCTTGCTGGTGCCGTAGGGGTCCGTGGCGTGGTGATATTTGGTCCGACGCAACCCCGCCAATGGCGACCACTTGGCGGCGCGTTGTCGGTGCTCCAGAACCTCCGGTATCGCACCGACCATCCAGATGAGGCTGGTATCGCACTGACGGAAATAGCGGCCGATGAGGTCATCGCCGCCTTGTCGCGCTTGGGCGTATGAGAGGCGGCTTTCTTTCCGCAAGCGGAGACTTTATATAAGAGACCTACTTTCCAGATACTATTTTTGCGGAGAGGACGAATATGGAAGAACAAGAGGATAAACGCGGATTCAAGGTCCAGGACCGACGACGATTTTCAGAGACCGGAGAAGCGCGCGAGACCGAGGAGACCTCCTCGGTCTCGGAAGCTCCGGCCCAAGCCGCGCCAAAGGTTGAGACCGCGCGGCCAGAAGAACCACGCCAAGAGCCGCTACGCGGGAGTAGTCGACCCACGGCGGCACCACCAACAATTTCTTTTTCGAGCTTTCTGCTCGGGCTGAGCACTCAGGCGCTCATGTATATGGGGGAAATTCCGGCGGCTCCGGGCCAACCACCCCACGCGGACCTCGCGGCCGCGCAACAAATGATCGACGTGTTGGCGATGCTGAAACAAAAAACGACTGGCAATCTTGATTCCGGAGAGTCCGCCATGTTGGATAATGCGCTGTTCGATTTACGCATGCGCTATGTCGATCTTGTGAAAAAGGGTGTTGCTCCCGCTACGGGGTCTGGACAGTAAGTACTGCTTCTCTTTTTCACTTCACATCATGCGCCGCATATTTTGGGGAGTCCTCGTTTTCACGTTCCCCTGCCTTTTGCTCTTTACCGGAATGGTGGGATGGCAGTTTTACCAGGAACTCGAGCGCGAGATCGTGACTCGATTTTCCGCTCGCCATTGGGATGTTCCCTCCAAAATCTACGCTGAGCCTGTCTTCCTCTATCCAGGTGCCCATATTGAGGAGAGTGCCCTCTTCGCACGGCTCACGCGCCTGGATTATCGAGCGGTGGCGGGAGCCGTGAGTGGTCGCGGCGAATATCATTACGACCAGAAAAAGGGAGAGCTTCTCCTAGCGTTGCATGAAACCCCGTTGCCACGCGCTCGTGGCAGCGCGCAACGAGTGTCCCTGTCCTTCCAAGGGGACCGGATTACGCGGGTGGTCGATGCGGATACCGGCACGGTCTTGCGGGCGGTCGAGCTTGAGCCGGAAGTTATCACCAGTGTGTACGACGATGTGTGGGCGGAACGGCGACTGGTCAAGCTTTATGACGTACCATCTCTGTTAGTGAAAGCGCTCCTCGCGGCGGAGGATCATCGGTTTTTCGAGCATGAAGGGATTGATGTGTGGCGGATCGTTGGGGCGATTCGCGCGAACCTCCTCGCCGGGCGCGCTGTGCAGGGGGGCAGTACGCTGACCCAACAACTCGTGAAGAATTTCTTTCTCTCGCAAGAAAAGACGGTCGGGCGGAAAATGCTAGAAGTCTGCATGGCCACGATTGTTGAACTGCGCTACTCCAAACTTGAAATCTTGGAAAATTATCTCAATGAGATTTACATGGGGCAGCACGGCGCGAAGGGCATTTTTGGGATGTGGGAAGCCGCGCGGGTCTATTTTGGTAAGGAGCCGCGCGACCTGACCCTTGGCGAGTTGACGATCCTCGCGGGCATCGTGCAACGCCCCAATTACTTCATGCCGCTCCGGCATCCAGACCGCGCCATACAACGACGTGAATATGTCCTCCAGCGCATGCGCGCATTAGGCGATATTACCGAGGAAGAATACCAAGCGGCGCGAGTGGAAAAACTTGTCCGTCGCGTACGGCCGCCAGATGAAAATGGGGCGCCGTATTTCGCGGACTTTGTTCGTAAACAACTCGAAGATCACTTGCCCACCGGGACCCTGACGACGGCGGGATTGCGGGTGCTTACTTCACTTGATCCGCACCTGCAACGCCTCGCCCAAGAGGCGGTGAGAAAAGGCGTCGAGGCCCTCGAAGCCAAGAATCCGCGTCTGCGACGGAAAAATCCCGAAGACCAACTGCAAGCCTGCTTGATCGCCATGCAGCCACAGACAGGTGCGGTGCGGGCAATGGTTGGCGGGCGCGATTATACGATCTCGCAGTTCAATCGTGTGACCCAAGCGCATCGCCAACCGGGGTCGATCTTCAAGCCGGTCGTGTTCTTGACCGCTCTGATGAAAGAGCGCGAGGAGCAACGTGGGCGGTTTCTGCCCACCAGCCGCGTGGAGGATGAGCCGTTCTCCTGGTCGTTCAAGGGAGAAGAGTGGACTCCCGGCAACTACCGCAAGGAATATCTGGGCCTCGTTTCTTTGCGGCGCGCTCTCGAGTTGTCTCTCAATGCGGCCACGGCGCGCGTGGCGCAGGACGTTGGTCTTGTCGCCATTCACGAAACCGCGCGCGCCTTGGGATTCGTCAGTCCGCTCACGGAATATCCGTCGCTGGTCTTGGGTGCATCGGAGGTGACACCCTTTGAGGTGGCCGTGGCTTTTAGCACCCTCGCCAATCAAGGGGTGCGCGTGAAGCCGGTGACGATTAAACGAGTCATCAATGCGGATGGGCAGACTCTTGAACGACACGGCGTCGAGGTCGCCCAAGCCATTCTGCCAGAAGACGCCTATCTGCTCACCCATATCCTGGAAGGCGTGCTGGAGCGTGGCACCGCTCGCTCGGCACGCCAACAAGGGTTCTCGCGGCCCGCCGCTGGGAAAACCGGGACCACCAACGATTATGGCGATGCCTGGTTTGTCGGGTATACACCAGACTTGGTGACGGTCGTGTGGGTCGGCTTCGATCAACGTCAATCCTTGGGCTTATCGGGGTCGCAAGCGGCACTGCCGATATGGACCAGTTTTATGAAGCGGGCGACCGCCGGACAGCCGGAGACTGAGTTTGTTCCACCGCCTGGAGTGGTCGTGGTGCCGATTGATCCCCACACGGGAATGCGGGCGACCGCGCGGTGCCCGGTGATGATTGAGGAAGCCTTTCTGGAAGGGACGGAGCCGACACTGCCGTGTCCGTTGCATGTGACCGATGTGCGTCCGATCGAGGCGGAGCCTGAAGACTCATACGAAAATATGCCGAGACGCGGGGAGGAACGCGCCCCTCGTCCCCGACCCGTGCCAGACGAAAGGAGACCGTGGTGGCGCGTATTTTAACGAGACGCATGAGGATGATGTACACGACGTCTCTGAGTTTGGTGCTCTTCAGCCTGGTGTGCCCGCGCGTGGATGGGCTCTGGGCTCAGACTTCTCAGCGAAATTCCCTATACGATTCGTCCGAGGGAGAAGAGTTTACGTCTGAAGAAGCACCTGTGTATGGTGGTGAATTCGAGGAAGAGGAGCCAGAGGCAGCGCCACTAGAGGCGGAAGGGACTGAAGAGGAAGACGAGGGTGAGCAAGACCCGGCTCCTGTGCTGCCGCGAGATTTTTCCTCGCCGGACTCGCTCCATTTTCCTGAGCGCCTCCCTGAGAAGCAAGTCGATACTCCTCCCGTCGCGACGGTCCCCGATGCTGAATCGATCGAAGAACCACCTCCCATGAACAGTGCGCTGCCAACACTGCCCGCGGTTGATCCGCTTCCTCCCCACGAGCAGCTTGCCATTCACTTTGTCGAGGATGGAGTTGAAGCCTTGTCCCGCGACGACTTTGAGCAGGCACAGGAACACTTTGAGCAGGCATTGGAAATCGCCCCCATGCAACCCTTTGGCTATTATTTTCTTGGTCGCTTGGCGTTCGCGCGCGGTGAACACAAAATCGCTCTCGTCTTTCTCCGCAAAGCGGATGCGATCTTGGTGCGTGGCGACCCGGCATGGCGAGGCGAGGCCGCCAGGTTGCGAGGGGCTGTGTACGAAGATATGCGGGACTATCGCCGTGCCTACGTGGCCTATCGCCAAAGCCTGCAACTGACCCCCACGAATTTACGTGCCGCCAGCGCCTTAGCGCGTCTGGCTGGCGAAGGGCTGGATACGCGTGCCGCATTTCTCCGGTGATCCCTTGCTTGTCCTTGGGATTGAAACTTCGTGTGATGATACGGCCGCGGCGGTTCTCCACGGAACCCGTATCCTCGCGAGCATTGTCTCGTCACAAGACGCCGTGCATGGCGAGTTTGGTGGCGTGGTGCCGGAGCTGGCTTCCCGCCACCATATTCAGAATATGCTGCCGATTGTTGATCACGCCCTTCACCAAGCCGAGGTGCGGTTGGAGCAACTTGATGGCATCGCCGTGACCAGTGGGCCTGGGCTTGTCGGGTCGCTGCTGGTTGGGGTCTGCGTGGCCAAGGCGCTAGCGATGGCGAAAAATTTGCCGCTCATCGGCGTCAATCATCTTGAGGGACATTTGCTCGCAGTCTTGCTTGAGCAAGAGGTGGAGTTTCCGTTTCTGTGTCTGCTCGTGTCTGGCGGCCACACCGCGTTGTATGTCGCCCGCACGTGGGGTGACTATGAACGGCTCGGAGCCACTCGTGATGATGCCGCCGGAGAAGCCTTTGACAAAGCCGCCAAGATGCTCGGTCTCGGCTATCCTGGTGGGCGCGTGATCGACACCCTCGCGCGACGCGGGAATCCGACCGCGCTGCGCTTTCCCCGCGCGCATCTCAAAACCGGCAAATACGACTTCAGCTTCAGCGGCGTCAAAACCTCGCTTCGCCAGTTTCTCGGCTCTTCTGAACGAGCGGGGCGGGATGATGCCGACATCGCGGCGAGTTACCAGGAAGCGGTGGTGGATATGTTGGTGACGACCACTCTGCGCGCCGCGCGCGAACAGGGGCTTGCCCGCATCGTGATTGCGGGTGGCGTGTCGGCCAACTCACGGCTACGCCACCGCATGACGGAAGAAGGGGAGCAAGGCGGGATGCGAGTTTTCCTGCCGCCACTCAAGTTGTGCACTGATAATGCCGCGATGATCGCTTTCGCTGGCGCGTGGCGGTTGGCGGACGGACAACGGGCCTCGTTGGCGCTCAATGCTTCGGCGACCTTGCGATTGTAAGTAGGGAGAGGGAGGTCAAGAGGTGCTTCTCGCTTTTCATGGTCAAAGATTATGAGCAGGAGGCCCAACATGGGTTGACAGACTGCCCAAGTCTAGTAGTCTCCGCCGACCACGTTCCGACACTTGGAAGGAGAGCCAGATGAACACCGCAAGAAGCACGGCGAAAACCCCGCGACTCGTATGCGTGAACAAAAAGCGCGGACTGACCGAGGTCACTTTGCTCAGCGTACTGTTCCTCGGCCTGTGCCGAGTAGCGTGGGCGGACCCGACGCTCACGGGTGATACGTATCTCTCCACGACAACGCCGACGACTGTTTTTGGTTCGGCTTCGACCTTATCGGTGTCGGCGGCCGACATCACGTATCTCCAGTTCAATCTGCCCTTGGGGTTGCCTGCGGGGGTGCTGGGTACGGACGTGGCCAAGGCGACGTTAAAGGTGTACGCCAATACCGTCACGGCAGCGGGCACGCTGACGCTACGGCAGTTACCGAGTCTGTGGAACGAAGGGACGATGAACGGACAGACGGCTTTGGTCCTGGGATCTGTGGTGGGCAGTAAACCCATCGGGGTAGCCGATCTGAGAAAGTGGGTGGTGATTGATGTGACGACGCTCATCCGGACCTGGCTGACCACGCCTGCTGTACCTAGTGCTTTGTCAAACTTGAATTTTAGGGTTCCCTCAACGGGTCTTCTGAGCGAAACTGGGTGAGAATCAAGGAGGGACACCGTGGAAAAGAAGTATATTGTTCGCCTGACAGAGGAGGAGCGAGAAACATTGCGGGGGG
>JANMSE010000268.1:0-3096 GCA_031389045.1 Deltaproteobacteria bacterium
AGCGCGTAATACGTGACCTCGGAACGAATATCGACCTCGAAGTCAGCGGGTTTCGTCTGATCCCAATACTCAGTGAGATCATGCGTATCCCAGAATTCCCCAATTGCCGCATACGAACGAGCTTTGGACAGTGAACTTTTACTTTTTCCCATACGTCCTCTTTTCCGCCGGAGTCATGCTACGCGCCGATAAAATCAACGCCCGCTGAATCCCTTTCTCCCCTCAACGACTCATTTGTTCATTGGTTTATTTCTTCACTGATTCAATGCCTAAATGTATACGCGCGGAAATTCTCCCTGCTACAGCAAGGTACTGCCCAGGGTTCTGCGCGCTTCCAAGAGAAGCGCGGTGTCTCGTCTCTCACGACACAGCAGCGATGCGAAGAAAAGACCGCACACTCACAATTGGCAGACCTCGAATGGCTTTGAGGTCCAAGAGATGGCGATCGCCAGAGACCAGCAGCTCAGCTTTGCCATCAACCGCAAGGTTAAGAAAAATATTGTCAGTGGGATCGTCCTGGATAATGTGGAGTTTTGACCGTACGTGGACGAATACACTTCGCTGGCGCAGATCCGCGACAAAGGGTTCGATCTCTGCGGGGGTCAGGCCAAACTTTTGGTAAGCGAGCACCCGGATGAACTCGTTCATGGTGTCCGACGAGCTCAGCAACGTCCACTGGCGCCCAGTGCGTACGAGATCGAGCATGCGTCGAGTGGCTCCTTTCCACAGATACCCGGAAATCAGCACATTCGTATCACATACTACCCGCTTAGCCACGGAATCCCCGGCTCTGGTGAACGATCTCCTCAATCTCACGCAGCGAGTAGTGTGGCAGTCTTTTGTTCTTTTTCAGCCGTTCGGTGTAGGTATAAATATCCTCTTTTGTCGGTTCCTCCGCTGGAACTTCCCCCCCCACTACGATGACGTCGACTTCACTACCAGGTTGAAAGGGGACCGCTCCGATTTCGATTCGTCGGTCGCGACTCACGCGCACGCGTTGTCGAACCGCTTGTACTGCCTTCACCGTTTTCATGATGTGATCCTTCCTATCTTCTCAGGGAGCCAGGGCTATTGTTGTCTTAATTCTTCCAACAATGTTTGCGCCTCTTGCAAGTCTTTTGTATCAAACCCTTCCGTAAACCAGTGGTAGACCTCGGATAACAGCTTGTGCGCGTCGGCTCGTTTGCCTTGCTGTTGCCACAGGCGCGCGAGGCTGGTTGACGCGCGGAGTTCCCACGATTTGGCGTGTTGTTCCTGCGCAACCTCTATCGCTTTCAGGAAGCAGGCTTCTGCTTCGGCTTGGGGGTCAGGGGTCAGGGGTCGGGGATCAGTTTCTATTTTTGACTTTTGACTTTTGCCATTTGACTTTTGACTTTCCTGCATTAGCATCCAGCCCTTGAGTCGCAGCACCTCCGCCAGGTGCGAGCGCTCTTCCCAGCCCGGCCGCGCAATCTGCGTGAGACTGTCTTCGATCAACCGCAATCCGCCCGCGCTATCACCGCTCAACGCCAGGCCTTCGGCCAGGACCGCTCGCCAGTACGGCATAACAATCTCGTTGCCATGCGCGTTAAACGTCTCCAATGCACCCCGCAGCTGTGGGATACCCTCGGCGAGGCGCCCGGCCCGCAGCCAGGCGAGGCCCTTATAGATCTGCGCCAGCCCTTCCGAGATAAAGGGCAGACTGTGCGCGCGGCCCAGCCGCTCGGCTTCCTCGCCCCGCGCCAGCATTTGCTCGTGTTCGCAACGGAAATCCCAAAACATGGTGCCGGCGGTGAGCGCAAAGCCGAGGTCAAAAGGATGACCGCGCCAGCGTGCGTGGGCAACGCTGGCCTCGCTCACCTGCACCGCACGATCTGGATAGCCCAGCATCCAGGTTCCAGAGGAGATGAAGATGCCAACAGTCGTCTTCGGGTCGGCGTTCATAATGTCCGCGAGGTGGCGGTGCTGCTCCTCGTCATACAGCGCCAGCACTCGGTCGCCATGCGCGCATGACTGGGTCAAATCTCCTCGATGGAAGTGGGTCGTGCATGCCACCCAATGTGCCACGATCAACAGATCCGAATCGCCACTGGCTTCCGCAGTCGCCAACATGTCATTGACCCAGTTCAGCGACTCAACGATACGGCCCTGGACCAGCACGGATACCCACAGTCCGTAGTAGATCGGCAGCAACGCCTCGCGGCGACCGAGGGACTTGGCCAACCCCAGCGCCGGGTGGAGGCTGGTCCACACCTCAGGCGCTCCCCAGCCCTTGAGCGCCATCCAGGCCGTGCCAAGCCGCGTGCGCAGGTCCAGTTCTGTCCCATCACGCTCCGGTGACGGTGGCAGCGTGCCGAGGAGCGCCATGCCTTGGTTTAAGTGCACAATCGCTTCCTTGAGGGCCAGGCGTGTGAGGGCTAGCTCGCCCGCCCGCTGCCAGAACGGGATCGCCGCCGCCGCCTGTCCCGCCGCTGTCAGGTGGTGCGCGAGCAGCTCCGGCTCGGTAGCGGTGGTCTGCGAGAAGTCGGCTGTGAGTATACGTGCAATCGTGGCGTGCAGCTCGTGTCTGCGGCTCTTGAGTAGCGAATCATACGCCGCATCCTGCACCAGCGCGTGCTTGAAGGTGTAGGTTGCTTCGGGTGGAACGCCACGGCGGAACGCAAGTCCGGAGTCGGTCAACTGCTCGAGTGCGCGGTCGAGGTCGGGCTTGGGTGTGGGCGTCACCGCAGCCAAGAGTTCATAGCTGAACTCCCGCCCAATCGCCGCGCCCATCTGCGCGATCTCTTTCGCGGCCCCAAGCCGGTCCAGGCGCGCCATCAAGGCATCCTGCAGTGTCGCGGGAATTGCTAGTTGGAGGGGCGTGCGGTGGGGCGACTCTTTAGACTCCCTAGACTCAACAGACTCCAAGACTGTTTTCGTCAACTCTTCCACAAACAGCGGTACCCCATCAGTCTTGGCGAGAATCTGCCCGAGCAGCTCGGCAGGGAGCGCTTTTCCCCCGGCCAGCTTAGAGACGATGGCGCTGCTTTGCGCACGCGTGAGCTTGGCGAGGTTGAGCGCTGTGGTATGGCCGTGCCGCGACCAGCGCGACTGAAACTCAGGCCGATGGGTGAGCAC
>JANMSE010000276.1:0-2203 GCA_031389045.1 Deltaproteobacteria bacterium
TTCCGTGTCACCTAACCGTTTCTGGGCGAAATCGACCATCGCTTGGTGCCGATCAATGTCCGCTTCCCGCGCATGCACTTGGGCCTCGATCGCGTCAAAGCGCGTTTGCGCCACGTCCAGTTGGCTGGTGGCGATAATCCCTTCGCTGTGTAGTTCCTTGATCCGTTTGAGATTGAGGTCGGCATCGCGCCATTCGGCTTGCGCTTGCGTGAGGGCCTTCTTCGCGGCTTGGTGATTGGCTTCGGCCTGAGCGAGTGACAGTTTGGCCTCACGGGGGTCGAGTACCACGAGCCGTTGTCCTTTTTTGACCTTGTCACCAAGGTCAACCAGGACCTGCTGGATAATGCCCGGCGCTTCATTACTGACGGTCACCTCTTCCCACCCACCGAGGGTGCCGACCATCTCCACCGTGCGTTTGACCTCACGAGTGGTCACCGGCTTCGTGGAGATGGCAATGACTTGGTCGGTGGCATCTTGGGTGGTGGCATCCGTGGATTTTTCGCGTGAACAGCTCGCGGTGAAAAGGAGAACAACGATGCCACAGAGGAGCGGCGTTGTGTAGATACGGCGGCGAAAACAATTGAGTAAGCGAGATTTCACGGGGGAGGGTGACGCCTTTCTTTCCGCGCTCTCCGTGTAGGAGCTATACCTTCGGGGACAAGATCGTTTGGCTACGGCCAGAACATCTTCCTGGCCGCCTTTTGCAACTCCGGTTGAAAATCGGGATGCGCGATACTAATGAGCGCCTCGGCGCGCTGCCGTTGCGTCTTGCCTTGCAGGTTAACGATGCCAAACTCGGTCACCACGAAATCCGTATACTGACGCGGAGTGGTGATCGTACTGCCAGGCTCCAGCATCGGCACGATCCGCGAGAGTTGCCCCTTCTTCGCGGTCGAGGGCAGAACCATGATCGACCGTCCACCTTTGGAGTACATGGCCCCCATCATAAACGTCATCTGTCCGCCAATGCCGGAATACATCTGCGGGCCGATACTCTCGGCGGCGGCTTGGCCGGTGAGATCAAGCGCGAGCGTGCTGTTCACCGCGACCTGGTGATTCTGCGCCGCGATGGTGAGCAGTGAGTTGGTGTGCAGCACGCTGTACAGCTCGAAGGCGGGATTGTTATTCACGAACTGGAGGTCCGCCGCGCCCACGACCATCGCCGCGACCGCTTTTCCGTGGTGCATGGTTTTGTACTTCCCAGTGGCCACGCCCCGTTTGACCAGCTCCACATGCGTCACGGTCATAATCTCGGAATGGATACCAATGTCGTTTTTATCCATCAGGAAGTAGCCGATGGATTCGGAAATCGCGCCGATGCCCATTTGCACGGTGTCGCCATCACGAATGAGCGAGGCGGCGAACTCACCAATCACTTCGAGTGTGCCGCGCTCCTCTTCCGGCGGCGGCGCGGTACCGAGCGGAAACGCCTTGGTTTCCTCGACCAGGTAGTCGATCTCCGACACGTGAATCCAGTTATCTCCCTGCGTGCGGATGAAGGTGGGATCGACCTCGGCCACGAAGCACTTGGCGGTTTTGGCGACGTCCTTATTGTACCAGAGCGCGTTGCCAAAACTGCAATAGCCTTTCTCGTCCGGTGGCGACACCACGCCAAAGAAAATGTCGGGTTCCCAGGTATTGGTTCGGCCATCTTCGAGTTGTTTGGGATATTGCGGATAGTCGAGCGTGATGAAATCGACGTAGTGCTTCTGCATCCCTTCGCGACAGCCGACGCCAACGTAGTCCACCACTCGGTTGAACGATTGATCGAACTCCGGTTGGTTCCAGAAGGGATGGGTATAGAGGGGATAGCACTGAATAACGGTCACATCGTTCAGTTCGCCATTGCGTTTCGCCAGCGCTTCGAGAATGGGGATCGGCGGTCTGCCAATATGAAAGCGGACCTGCGTGCCGGATTTCACCAGCTTCGCCGCGGCTTCGGCGGAAATGATTTTGTCTTTATACGTGTGTTGCCAAGGGTTCATAGGGGTTCCTCTCGGTGATCCTCCCTTTTTATTTCCCTCTCCCTTTGAGGGAGAGGGTTAGGGTGAGGGTTGCTCAGAATTGTTCCAATCTGCTCTAAAATTCCTTCGATGTTCTCGAGGACTTCATAATTCCAAAAACGAATGACTTGATAACCCTGCTTCTCCAAGAAGACAGTTCGATAGCGATCCGCCTCCTCCTGTGCCGCATGCTGACCTCC
>JANMSE010000286.1:0-24461 GCA_031389045.1 Deltaproteobacteria bacterium
TCCCTAGCCGACATCACGCTCTTGACTGGTCTCGACTTTGCCGTTGGCTCTGGATTCGCGCTGGAGCCAACGTGGCGGCATCTCCATCGTTGGCATGCGGCCATGCGCGCGAGACCTAGTGCCGCGGCGTAACTGGTCGTGCGGGCAACCCCGTGTTTTCCCGATCTCCTTGCCTATCGTGTGCGACGACTGGTCCCAGATGGGTCTGGCCATCATCCGTGACACGAAACGGTCCTTCAAGAGAATTAGTGCTCCGAACTTGTTCAATACCGCTGAACTTGGTAGCGTTCCGCGGGTGAGACGAGACGGAACGCGGAGGCGGACCATTGTGTCGAGATTTTGCTTGGGGGTATGTCTGGGGCAATGGATTTTTGTTCTCTTGGGGACTGTACTGCTCGGGGAAGGGTCTGCCGCAGTCCCACCTCACTTTACTGATACCGCGCTCTTCTCCATTGGAGGGCCAACAGGGCTCGCGTTTACCCCTGATGGACGCATGCTGATCGCCACGCAAGGCGGAACCCTGCGCGTCTACCAGAACGGACAGTTACTCCCGACCCCCGCGCTCAGTTTTGCGCCGAACCGCATTTGTGCCAATCGAGACCAGGGATTGTTGGGGCTCGCCGTTGATCCCGCGTTTGCCACCAACAACCAGGTCTACCTCTATTACACGGCGGCAACTCCGGACTGTTTTAATCGTGTCTCGCGGTTCACGCTCCCGGCAAGTAATGTCATCAATCCAGCAAGTGAGGTGATCTTACTGAATAACATCCCTTCTCCGAATGCTCAGCATGATGGTGGCGACCTCAATTTCGGCAAGGATGGCTACCTCTACGTGAGTGTCGGTGATGGCGGATGTGATTACCGAGCCGACAGCGGCTGTGGAGGGAGTAACGACGCCGCGCGTGACCGCAACACGCTGCTTGGGAAAATTCTTCGCATCACCAAGGATGGTGCGATTCCACCCAGTAATCCTTTTCTTGGTACGAATACCGCGCGCTGTCAGAACGGCAATATCGCTCCAGGTGTGGTCTGTCAGGAAACCTTTGCGTGGGGGCTACGAAATCCCTTTCGCTTCGCCTTCGACCCCAACGCCATGAATACGCGGTTTTTCATCAACGATGTTGGACAGGAGGCGCGCGAAGAAGTGAATCGTGGTCAAGCCGGGGCCGACTACGGCTGGAACTGTCGAGAAGGCACACGTATGAACAGCGCGTCCGGGCCGTGTTCCCCCGCTCCTCCCAACTTGGTCGCGCCAGTCTTTGAATATGCCCACAGGGCAATTGCGGGTCCGAACGGGAGCCGATGTCGAGGTGGAATCACTGGCGGTGCCTTCGTGCCTAACGGGCTCTGGCCTGGATACGATGGAATCTATCTCTTCGCGGACGTGAGCTGCGGTGCGATCATGCGGCTGTCGGCTGGAGTGCCTTATACGGCTTTCGACTTTGCCACGGACTTGGTGGGTGGAGTGGTAGCCCTGCGATTTGGTCCCTCTGGCAATAGTACGGCTCTGTATTACACGGTCCACTTCGGCTTTGATAACGGTGAGGTCCGACGGATTCGCTACGAGACCGCGCAGCCTACACTGGCGATCAACAATACGAGTGTGACCGAAGGGAATAGCGGGACAACCGGAGCCACTTTTACGGTGACAGTGAGTCATGCTCATACCAGCCCGATCTCCGTTCATTATGCGACAGGGATGGGGAATGCGACGGCGGGCAGTGACTATACCGCGGCAAGTGGCACATTGACCTTCGCGGCGGGGCAGACAAGCAAAGCGCTTTCCGTGGTGGTCCGTGGAGATATTGCGATTGAGGCGACAGAGACGTTCGTTGTGAGTCTGAGTAGCGCGACGGGAGGAGCGACAATCGCCGATCCCCAAGGGTTTGGGACCATTCTCACGGATGACCGAGGCCTCAGTATTAGCGACGCGAAGATAAGTGAAGGAAATAGTGGGGGAACCAGCGCCGTGTTGACGTTGTCGTTGTCGGCTCCAAGTATGAGCCAGATTACGCTGAATTACACGACGGTGAATGGCAGCGCGGTCGCGGGCATCGATTATCTTGCCACACAGGGGCGCATCGCCTTTTTGCCAGGCGAGACAAAAAAGTCGCTCGTCGTAACCGTCTTGGGAGATATTGCGGTGGAGGGGAATGAGACATTTTACGTTACTCTCAGCCTTGCGGGAGGTGCGACGATTACCGATGCTCAGGGAGCCGTGACCATCCTCAACAATGATGGTCCCGTCTTCCGCGTCAGTGACGTGAGAAAGGGCGAAGGCAATAGGGGAGTGACGGAGCTCACTTTTACCGTGACGGTAAACCCCGCGAGCACGGGGGTCGTTTCGGTAGGCTATGCCACGGCCAACGGTTCCGCCGTGGCGGGGAGTGATTACGCGGCAGTGACCGGGAATCTGACGTTCACGGCGGGTCAGGCCAGTCGAACGATCACTGTCCCCGTGGCGAGCGACACGAGCGTGGAACCAAACGAGACCTTCGCTGTAAATTTAGGAAGGGCCAGTGGTGCGACGGTCATTGATGGACAGGGGGTGGGGACGATCTTGAACGACGATGGGCCGGTGTTGCGGGTCAATGATGTCCGCAAGGAAGAGGGACAGAACAGTTCGAATGTCTATGTGTTTACGGTGACCCTCTGGCCCGCCAGTGCGAGCACGGTAACAGTCAGCTACTTCACGACGAACAACAGTGCGGTGAGTGATAGCGATTTTTTGGCTACGAATGGGTCACTGACCTTCGTGGCGGGTCAGACAAGCCGGGCGATCGTGGTCATTGTGAACGGAGACACTGAAGGGGAAGAGAACGAACAATTTGCCGTAAATTTGGGGGTGGCGAGTGGTGCCTCGGTTATTGATGGACAAGGAATAGGCACGATTATCAATGATGATTCGCGGATGACGAAAGAAAATTCCCAGCGTGTCGAAAGCGCAGATTCAACGCCGTGGAAGGCACGCAAGCTCGGAATTTGTCATAGCTTTCAGTGCCTCGAGCGCTTTTGCATTTTGGGATACCCCCGTCTATGATCGGGGACCGTTACACGTTTCCCGCGGTGAAGAACAAAACAATGACCGTGTTTGCCTATCCTTTTGATGGATTGGACCGTGAGGCGGCAAAGATCGCCATCACTCAGGAGTTGCTATGACGCGCCGTGTGGTGGTCACCGGCATGGCCGGGCTGTGTCCGCTCGGCTCTCACTGGGATGAAGTGAAACTCAAGCTGGTGGCGAAGACCTCAGCCGTTGCGATCCAACCAGGCTGGGACACGGTGCAGGGGTTGCGCACCCAACTCGGAGCAACCGTCCCCGATTTTCAGCGCCCCGCGCATTATCCCCGCAAGAAAGTGCGAACCATGGGCCGGGTGGCGCTGCTGGCGACGCGTGCGACCGAACTCGCCTTAGAGGACGCGGGGCTGAAAGAGAGTCCCGTGCTGCACGATCACCGAACTGGCGTTGCGTATGGGTCAACGACCGGCTCGCTTCCCGCGCTGCTAGAATTTCTCGACCAATTGCATTTCCACAAAACCCTCGAAGGAATCACCGGCTCCCACTTCACGCAGTACATGGCCCACACCTGCGCCGCCAATATCGGCCAATTTTTCGAGATCACGGGGCGCGTCGTTCCCATCAGTTCCGCCTGCACGGCGAGTAGCCAGAGCATTGGGTATGCCTACGAGGCGATCCGCTATGGCCAACAAGATGTGATGATCGCTGGCGGTGCCGAGGAGATGCACGTGGCCAACGCCGCCGTATTTGACATCGTCTATGCCAGCTCGAAGCAGAACGCGCATCCAGACAAAACCCCGCGGCCATTCGATGTGGACCGCGATGGGCTGGTGGCCGGCGAGGGAGCGGCGACGCTGATTCTTGAATCGCTCGATCATGCCCAACAACGAGGGGCGAAGATTTGGGCGGAACTCGTGGGGTTCGCGACCAATTGTGATGGTGCCCACATGGTCAACCCCTCAACCGAGGGCATGGAACATGTCATGCGGTTGGCGCTACAAGACGCCAATCTGTCGTCCGAGGCCATCGACTATGTCAACGCGCATGCCACCGCCACCGAGGTGGGCGATATCGCCGAGTCTCAGGCGACCGCCGCGTGTTTCAAGCGCCCCATTCCCATCAGCTCCCTCAAAAGCTACATGGGCCACACTTTTGGTGCTTGCGGTGCGCTGGAAGCGTGGATTTGTCTCCGCGCGATGGCGGAAGGGTGGTTGCCGCCCACGATCAACTTGGATCATGTCGATCCTCGGTGCGCCGATCTCGACTATGTCACGGATATTCGTCCTCATGCGTCCACCTACATCATGTCTAACAATTTCGCGTTTGGTGGAATCAATACGTCGTTGATTTTCAAGCGCTGGGATTCGTAGGCGGGGCTGCGTTATCGGGCCAGTGAAAACAAGAGGGCAAGCTCCTAATTGTTCGATGAGGCAATGGCGTACTTTTTCCGTGCGGGTTGTGTCTCTGGTGAGGGGAAGGGGAAAATGCTACCGTCCTGCCGTGGATAATACACTGGTTATTACCGAAGGGCCGGAAGAGCCAGAATTCAACAAGCAAATGGCTCAATACCGGCGTAATGGTGAATGGCTGACCGAGCATGGGGCAGGGATTTTTCCGCGGTTTCGCGGTCAATATATCGCTGTAGCCGGGGGAGAAATCTTTGTCGCGGACGACGCGTGGGAGGCGCGCCGGTTGGCGAAAAAACAACATCCTGACGATGAACCGTTCGTTCAGTACATTCCACGGGAAAGATACGAGCGCATCTATGCGAGTGGAAGGCCGCTGGCATCTGTTCGATGATGGCGTGCTGCGTCCGGTCATTGATGCCGCGGTACAAACACCGACGGGAAGCTGGCAAAGCGTGACGTTTCTCTTGGACGCCGGTGCTGATCGGACTGTTTTTGATGCCCACTTCTTGTCACTGCTTTCCCCATTGGCTTTGTCCGCCGCGCAGACACCGGAATTGGGAGGTGTCGGAGGCAAGGTCGGCTGTATCTTTGTCCAGGCGCGTTTGGCCTTCGTGCGCGACGATGAAAAGCAAGTATTCGTGAATGGTCCATTCGGCATCTTCACGGACCTCGCCAGCAGTGACCTTGCCGTTCTGGGCCGTGACGTCACGAACAATTTCGACGTGATTTACAGCTATCCGAAGCGACAGGTAACCTTGCTCGCGCCGCCCCATAACTATCAAGTGTATTTTTCTCAATTCGTTCATTGAAGCATTGAGTGATCGGGTCATTGGGCCATTGACAACAAGACGCAAATCGCTCAATCGCCCAATGACGCAATGCCTCAATTGCTTGATGCTTGAGTCCGCACCCGCATCCCTTCAGAGACAGTATCCGCTCCCGCCACAATCACGGCTTCACCACTGTCCAAGCCGTTGAGCACCTGCACGGTCTCACCAAAATCCTCACCAATACGGACCGGCACTTTGGCGGCGTGCTCATGACGGACGAGCCAGACAAAGGCCGAGTCTCCTGTTCCGCGTACCGCCGATTTGGGCACGGTGATTCGTGGCGTGGCACCGTTTTCCTTGACCGGCTCCGCGAGGAAGTTGATGCGGACCGACATGTCTGGACGCAAGTGTTCATCAACCTTGGCGAGCTTGACCTCGACTTTGATGGTCCCTTTCTGGCGGTTCGCCTGTGGGTAGACCTTCACGACTTGCGCGGGATACTTGCGGTCGGGATAGGCATCCGGCACCACTTCAGACTGTTGGTGGAGGCGCACGCGGTGAAAATCGACTTCATTGATATCGACCTCAGCCCGTAAATCTTTCAGGTTGGCGATGCGAATCAAATCCCCCGCACCGGAAAAACCGCCAGGGACGGCGATCTCTCCGACTTCCTTGAGCTTGGCGAGTACGATCCCGTCCGTGGGCGCGGTGAGCGTGGTGTAATCAAGGTCAACACGAGCCGATTCCATTTGCGCTTCGGCTTGGTGGATCTGCGCGCGCGCGACCGCGAGTTCATTGTCCGCCACGTCAAGTTCTTGCGTGGCAATCAAGTCGCGGGCGTGCAGGGTTTTCATGCGTTGCGCTTGTTTCTGCTTCAACGCCAGGTTGGCTTGCGTCAGCTCAAGATTGGCTTGGGCTCGGCGGAGACTGGCACGATAGTCGCGATTATCAAGCCGCACCAATACCGCGCCCTTGCGAACAAAGTCCCCTTCTTGCACTTCGTAGGCATCAATGCGGCCAGGAACTCGCACGCCGATGGAGACGTAGCGATTCCCAGTGACCACATACCCAGCACCAGAAAGCACTGGGCCGGTTGTCGCCGCTCCATTCCCTATGATTTGCGCGTAGACAACCTGGACCTCAGCGGGTCGTCCAATCGTCCGTGGATATAACCAGAGACTTGCTCCACCAATGAGCGCGGCAAGCATCAGGATCAGAAATGCCGACCACAGCCAATGGCGACCGTGTGGGTGTCGTGCCGTCGGATCGATACGGAGGCTGTGTAAATTGGGTTCAGGTGGGCGTTGCGCTAG
Source organism: Deltaproteobacteria bacterium (assembly GCA_031389045.1). Lineage (GTDB taxonomy): Bacteria > Desulfobacterota > Binatia > Bin18 > Bin18 > JABFSC01. The sequence goes on from JANMSE010000286.1 coordinate 6,511, forward strand.
TGCCATCGCGTAGCCTCTCCGTTCTCAGTTGTGGGTCATGCCCTGCGTAACGCCTCGGTGACACGTAACCTCGCCGCATAACGAGCCGGAAAGAAACCGCCGACAATGCCCATGATGAGCGCGAGCGCGAACGCGAGCAACAGAATCTCCGGCGATACGCGAAGGGTCACGACCGCGGTGGAGAACGAAGGCAACTGAAACGCGACCCCGTGCATCAATTCATTGACGAGCGCAACCGCGCCGACCCCCAGGACGACTCCCAGTACATACCCAAGGAGTGACAAACACACGGATTCGGTGACGAACGAGGTCAAGATCGACCAGCGACTAAAGCCGAGCGCTCGTAAGGTGCCAATCTCGGCGGTTCTCTGCGTCACCGCGGCAAACATCGTATTCATCGCACCAAAGACGGCTCCAGTGCCCATGATGATGGCGAGGAGAATCGTCAGGAGGTAGAGCGCCTTCGCGCCTTCGGCCTGCTCTTCGTAATAGGCGATTTCTGATTGGGCCGCGAGAGAAATGCGCGGATCATCAGCGATGCGGCGAATGAGAGCTTCACTATCGGTTCCAGGAGGAATGACAAAACGCACTCCCGAGCACCCAGGAGCGGTTCCGTCCTTAAATAAATCGCCGACGTCGAGCCACACTTCTGACTCAAAGGCCGAGCCGTCGGCGGTAAAGAGCCCAACGATAGTCCACGAGCGGTCGCCAAAACTGAGCGTCTCCCCCAACCCCAGTCCCTGATATCGCCGAGAAGCGGCAACGCCAACGGCCGCTTCTCGGACGGCAGGATGTGGCGCGCGCCCTGCCACGAAGCGGACATGGTCGTGCACTCGAAAACCCATGGGAGTGATGCCCCGCACGAGCACCATTTCTTTTCCCCCGTCTTTGGTTGGGAGCAGTGGTTGCGAAATGAACTCTGGAGAGACCAAAGGTTCTCCTTCCGGAGTTTGGGCCACGCCCGGCAAGTAGCGCAACGCTTGCACGGCCTCGCGCGGGACGAAGCTCATCACGTCGCTGGTCGCCCCTTTGCGCATCGCGATCAATTTGTTGGGACTGCCGGCGGAGACCAGCATCTGTCGCAGGCCGGTGACGAGCGACAACAGCAGGATCGCGACCAACACAACCAGTGCGATGCCACCAGCGGTCGCCAGTGTCGTCATTTTGCGCACCATCAAGTTGCGCAGATTGTATTTGAGTGGAATTGCCATTTTCTTTGGGGCTGGGGTCAAGTGATTTGCCGTAGCGCTGTCGCCACATTGAGTCGCGCCGCTCCACGCGACGGGATCACGCCCGCCAAGATGCCAACGAAGAGTGCGATGAACAGCCCTTGAATCATCACTGATACCGGCATCAGAAAGAGGGTTAATGGGCCAAGGAACGGGGACCACGAACTGGTTCCCGCGTTCAGAATGATGTACGCGGGGACCACTCCCAGGAGGCCCCCCAGCACGGCGATCAGCAAAGCTTCGCTCAAAAGCAGAGAGAAGATCGTGCGGCGACGAAAGCCAATAGTCTTGAGCACCGCCACCTCGCCGATGCGCTCGCGGACACTCATGGCCGCCGTGTTCGCGGCGATCAATACGATGGACGCGACCACCAGAAACCCCACCAGCATAATCACTTGGATAATGCCATCAAACGAGCTGAGAAAATTCGCCGTGAACTCGTACTGCGTGGCCGTGAGCGTGGGGTGCGAGGAATTGCGAAACTGCTCGTCGATCGCGGTCATCACGGTTTCAAGATTTTCCGTGTTATCCACCATCACCATCAACATGCTGATCCAACCGCCAGCGTTGAATTGTTCATACGGACGCAGCGCTTCCTCGAAATACTGGCGAGGGAAGAGGAAGAGGGTCGCGGACATGGGATTGACGTTCGGCACCTCGCCGATGATCTTGAACGTCAGGCTGAGGTTGAACCAGACACTGTTGCGCAGTGTGACCTCATCGCCAATTTTCCAACCGAATTTTTCCATCGTGCGTACGCCGACCAAGGCGGCATTACGGATTTTCTTGAATTGGTCGAGGACAACCGGGTCGAATTGATATTCACTGAGTCCCTCCCCAAGCGTTTCACTATCGACGGCATAGTTCGGGAAGAAATCTTTCGCCTCATTATAAATCCCCCCAAACCACGTGAGGTGCGTGACCGCGGTGACGTGCGGCAGGTTACGCACTCGTTGCGCGTACGCCACGGGAAGGTTCTCATACGCAAGTCCGTATTTATGGTGCACGACCAGCCGCCTCGCGTTCATCGTCCGTTCGAGAATCGACGTCCGCACCGTCGGCAAGGTCATCACCGCGCAGACGAGAAAAATCGAAAAGGCCACGGCTAATGTCGTCAGCAGCGTCCGGGTCCGATTCCGTCCGAGATTACGTCGAATGAGAGTCCAGGTGCTCATAATTGAAAAGTGGAGAGTGAAGAGTGAAGAGTGAAGAGTGAAAAACAATGCTCACTCGTTTCTCGTTACTCGCCACTCGTTACTCGCCACCAGCACTCCTTTGTCCAAATGAAAAATCTGGTCCACGTAGCGTTCGACTCGTGGGTCGTGGGTGACCATGACAATCGTTTTGTGAAACTCATTCTTGAGCCGACGTAGTAAATCGAGAATGTCATCCGCATTCTTCGCATCGAGATCGCCCGTTGGCTCGTCGGCGACCAACAGGTCAGGATCGACGACCACGGCGCGGGCGATCGCCACCCGTTGTTGTTCACCGCCAGAGAGTTGGTTGGGACGATGGTGGTGGCGGTCCGCCAAGCCCACGATGTGGAGCGCGGTTTCCACGTGTTGGCGGCGCGCGGCTTTGGAGAGCCGTGTGAGCAAGAGCGGCACTTCGACATTCTCGGCGGCGCTGAGGACCGGAATCAAGTTGTAGAACTGAAACACAAAGCCAACATGGGCCGCCCGCCAAGCCGCGAGTTGGTCCTCACTGAGCCCACTCAACATTTGTCCATTGATAGCGATGTTCCCCGAAGAAGGCTGGTCGAGTCCGGCGATGAGATTCAGCAGGGTGGATTTTCCCGAGCCGGACGGCCCCATCAGGGCGACAAAGCTGCCATCTGGGATTGTGAAGTTGACTTGCGCTAACGCATGCACTTCGTCAGCGCCTCGGCGGTACACGCGCGAGACCTGTTGCAACGTGATCATGGCCTGTTTTCCCCCGCAGCAAGATTATTCAGACCCCCACTGTGGTGTCAACCCTGAGAAGGCACTCTCCAGTCACCTTCCTTTGAGATTGTCGGCAACCCGCGCTACACTGCGGACGGCGTCGAACAATCATAAGGAGGGCTGACATGCCCCTATTTCGCAAAACCATACTTGCCGCCTGTGGACTCTGGGTGCTCTGCGTCACTCCAGTACGGGCCCAAACGCTTCGGGATCTGACGGACCATGAACCAACCACCGAAGAGATCATCCAGGGACTCAAGCTTTCCTCACCGCCTCCCGCAAGAGGGCAAATGCGTGGGGTTGGGCCAACCTCCTCCCCCCAAGCTCGTAAATCACCCTGCGAATCCTACCGCGGCCGCGCCCAAACCCGAGGTGTAGGCATAGCCTCCGCCGCGTCCAGGTTATCAACCTTGGCTATGAGTAGGCCGTGGAGCAATGGAGATATGGCTCCCCAGTCGATGAGGATGCGAGCGAGACGCTCGCGCGCTCAGAGGCTCTCCGGAAATGCCTGCTCATCCTTCGTTCACCCCCTTCAACAGGCTCAGGACAGGCTTCGACAAGCTCAGGGCGAACGGGGCAGGCATTAAATTCGTTGGGTTTTTCCCGTTCGTGCTGAGCTTGTCGAAGCACGCTTTTGTCAATTGCAGGGTCATTGGGCAGTTTCCAGAGAGCCTCTCAGATGAAAATCACCTATGCCCTCCTGTGCGGGGTCATGCTGTCCGTCCTCATCAGCAGCGCCGCGCACGGACAGTACGACATTTCGTTGAAAGATCGCTCTGGCAAGCAGGTCGGAGTCTTGTCCTATAAAGAGAGTCACGCTTTAGTCGTCGGTATCAGTGACTATGAAGGTGGGTGGCCGCCACTGCCGGGCGTCAAAAGAGATGTGCAGGAGGTCAGTCAAGCTCTCGAGAAAAATGGCTTCCATGTCGTCCGCAAAGTCAACCTGGATCATGCCGAGTTAGAGAAAGCATTCCGGGATTTTATCCTGCAATACGGGCTCGCACCCGAGAATCGCCTCCTCTTTTATTTCGCTGGTCACGGGTACACCCTCAAGAACACCTACGGCTCCGACGATCCGACGCAGTGGACAGGTGTGATCGTCGCGCGGGATGCCCCATTTCCGACCAAGGAAAGCACGCCGGAATTTCGCGCGAAAACCTTGCCGATCGAGCGCTTCGCCAGCATGGCGCGGGAGATTCAATCGCGGCATGCGTTATTTATATTCGATAGCTGTTTTTCCGGGGCCCGGGGGTTCAGTACCTTTGTGCCAAGCCCCGAGGACCTCGTCCAAGGCGTCACTCCCAAAACCACGAACTATGTTCGGCAATTCATCTCTTCTGGCTCCGCGGATCAACAGGTGCCGGATGTGAGCTTCTTTCGCAAGCATTTTATCCACGCCCTTGAGGGAGAAGCGGATCGGAATCAAGATGGGTTCGTCGCCGGTTCGGAGCTCGGCCTCTTCCTGCAAGAAAAGGTCAGTGGCGAAACGGAAGGACAGCAAACTCCGCAATCCGGCAAAATCAACGACTCCAACTTGAACAAAGGGGAATTTCTGTTTCCGTTGGCGTCGCCAACCGCCGCCGCCTGCGTCGAGACTTCCCCGCGCACGAGTCTACCCGCACCCGCTGTGAACAGCCTGGGCATGGAATTCGTCGCGATTCCAGCGGCGGAACTCCGCATGGGCGCGGACGAGGGTCCGACCTCGCGCTCCTCGCATCAAGTCACGATCAGTCAGCCCTTCTACATTGGCAAATACGAGGTCACGCAAGCTCAGTGGAGCGCCGTGATGGGAACAAATCCGAGTCAGTTCACTGGCGACCCGCGGCTTCCCGTCGAAAACGTCTCCTGGAAGGACGTACAGGCATTCCTCCGTCAGCTCAATGCGCGCGAGGGCACGACCCGCTATCGCCTTCCCACCGAAGCGGAATGGGAACATGCGTCCCGTTCCTGTGTCGCGACGACCTATCCGTTTGGCGACGATGCCAGTCAGTTGGCACGCTACGCCTGGGCCGAAACAAACGCCGGAGGGCGCACGCATGCCGTTGGCCAACTGTTACCGAATCGCTGGGGGCTCTACGACATGCTGGGTAATGTGTGGGAATGGTGTCAGGATTGGTATGGAGAGTATCCCGTGACGGCGGTCGCCAACCCGCAAGGGGCGCCGGAGGGCGCGTTTCGTGTCTATCGGGGCTGTGGCTGGCTGCGGGGCGAAAGTCCACGCTATTGTCATCCCGCCACGCGCCATGGCGCGCGCCCGAATTTCGCGCATCCGTCTCTGGGGTTTCGGGTCGTGATGACCCTTCCGTCAGGGACACCGTGAGGTCTTTGTCTGGACGCTCCCCGCGATACCGTAGGCAGGAAGCGGCAGGAACAGCGGACGCGAAGGTGCTCCTGCCGCTGAGTCTATCCGCGGTGTGGGTCCACCACGGCTCATAGGTGCATCACTTATTGTTTATTGTTCAGCGCGTCGCGATCAACACGGAGTTGGTCGAGCACTTGCGTGACGCGGCTCAGGAAATGACTCCCCATGCGAATCTCCTCGGCGGTGAGCTGGTCGAGGATGGTGCGGATGAACTCTTGCCCTTCGGCAACCATAGTGGACAGAAACCGTTCCCCCTTAACGGTAAGCAGGACGAGCTTTTCTCGTCCGGAACGCGGGTCTTCCAGCACTTGGACAAACCCCAGGGGTGGTCGGGCCATGGCCCGCAACGCCTTGGTGATCGCCGAGCTGCTGACCTCGAACCACGTCGCGATACGCTGTTCAATGTCCTTGCGGCGCATGGACTTCCCCTTCCCCTCGGAACGGATCAGCCACAGGATCGCCACCTGTTTCCGGGTGAGCGTGCCACTGCGCAGCGCGTCTTCAAGCGTCATACCTAACTTATAGTGAATTGGATAAAAGAACTCTAAAAATTCCGCTGCCGCATCTGTTTGTGTACTAAGCTCACGAGCCGTTACCGCCATACATTCCTCGCTGTTTTTTCCCTATCCACGGAGGCCATGAAACGATTCCTAAAAACTATTTCTAAAGGAAATTGTTTCTCTTGACAAGTAAATAAGGAGTATTGTATATATTTTCCTAAAGAAACTGTTTATCTAGTTCATCGTCCTCTTGCGAAACGGGCTTCCGCAAAAGGATACAAAGGAGCCCCTGTGGAATACAACCCGTTCGCACCGGAAGTGAAAGCCAATCCGTATCCGTACTACACCTACCTCCGCCACCATGCGCCGGTCTTTCAGGTGAAAGACGCGGGCTTTTGGGCGGTCAGCCGTTATGACGATGTGCTCTACGTGCTGAAAAATCCCCAACTGTTCTCGTCTACAATCTTACTGACGGCCTTGCTAGGCGACCTCAACCCCGTGCCCGAAGCCGCCAACTTGATCGCCTCGGACCCGCCCGTGCATAGTCGGCTGCGCAAATTGGCCAACCGTGCGTTTACTCCTCGTATGATTAGCGCGCTCGAACCACGACTGCGTGAGATCACCACGGAGTTACTCTCCGCCGTCGCGTCTCGTGGCGAGTTTGATCTTGTGCACGATTTGTCCACCCCGCTTCCGGTCATCGCTATCGCGGAGATGTTGGGAGTTGAACCCGCGGATCGCGTCGATTTCAAGCGCTGGTCCGACGATATTGTTCATGCCGCCAACGGGGTCAGTGGCGAGGAACGGGAACTGGCCCGCAAAAGTGTCGAGGAATTCAGAACCTATTTCCAAGACGTCATTGAGGCGCGCCGCGCCGCGCCGCGCAACGACTTGATCAGCGCGCTGGTCAAGGCCGAAGAAGAAGAGCAGATGCTCACCTCGGGTGAGATATTGAGTCTCACCACGCTGCTGCTCATCGCTGGCAACGAGACCACCACTAATCTCATTGGCAATGCCGTCCTCGCGCTGCTTGAACATCCCGCCACCTTGGCACAAGTCGAGAAGGACCCCTCCTTGATTCCCCAGGTGGTCGAGGAAGTGTTGCGCTACGATGGACCGGTGCACGGCATCTTCCGACAAACGACGCAGGATGTCGAACTGGCGGGCACCACGATTCCTTCAGGTTCGTTGGTGTTTCCGCTCTTCGCGTCCGCTGACCGGGACGAGAACAAATTCCCCAACCCGGATCAATTTGACATTACCCGTAAGACCGAGGGGCATATCGCCTTTGGCTTCGGTATCCACTTCTGTTTGGGCGCGCCGCTGGCACGGCTGGAGGCCAAGATCGCCTTGCAAGAAATGCTGGGACGCTTCCACCATCTCAAGCAGAAAGCCGAAGGATTCACGCGCATTGATTCCTTCTTCCTGCGGGGCCTCAAGACGATGCCCCTGACATTCGATACCATCGCCACCGCCTAGACTCACACACTGGAGCACACGTATGAAAACCGAAGGAACCGAGACGTTTTCAGGAAATCGCCAGTTTAGTTACTTCAAACCCAAGGGGCGGCACCCCAGTGAGTATGAAGACTTGACCATGCACACGCAGCCCGACCCGCGCCACTTCGCCTCGCAGGGCTGGATGAACTGTTTCGCCGATGGGCGTGGCGCGTGGAACGATGATTCCACCGCGCTCAAGTCCACGGACTGGTGGGAGTTCCAAGACCCCAGCAAACAGTGGCAACGTCCCTACGTCGCCGCCCAAGCCAGCCAAGAACGCAGTTTGGACCGCATGGTCGAGGCCGCGAAGAGTGAAGAGCTGTTCGCCGATTTCGATGCCACCTGGGGCAACACCATTCTCGCCAAGTATTACGCGGCCTACGCCTGTCTCGAATACGGCCTCTTCCGTTGCTTCGCCTACGCGCAACGCGAGGCCCTCTCCGCCACCGTCGGCAACGTCTGTATTTTCAATGCCGCCGACAAAATCCGCCACGCGCAAGATATTGCCCTCTATGGGATGGACTTGGCCGAAGCGATTCCCGGCTTCTCCGATGCGGAGGCGAAGACCGTGTGGCTGGAAGACCCAATCTACCAAGGCGCACGCAAGGCGGTGGAAGGGTTAATGGCATCCAAGGATTGGGGCGAGATGATTATTGGCATCAACCTGGCCCTGGAGCCTTTGTTCGGGATGCTCGCGCGGACGCAGTTTTTCTCCCGCTTCGCCGCGCGCAATGGCGACGCGATTTCACCAACGATCCTAGCGACGGTCGAGAATGACTGGCAACGCAACCTCAAGTGGACGAAAGAATACGTGCACGTGCTGCTGCGCGACCCTGAGCATGCGAGTGGGAATAAGAAAGTTATCGAAGGGTGGCTCGCGAAATGGTTGCCCTATGTCCGCGAGGCGATGCGGGACTTCGCGCCACTCTTCGACAAGCCGACCGTGAAACCCCAGACCTTCGCGCACGCGCAAGAACGTGTCGAGGGGCAGTATGCCGCATTACTGAAAGAGCTGGGGCTTCAAGCGCCCTCGGTTCTCGCGTAGAACACATCCGAGAATACCAATGGCAGACGCACAAAAAATCGCAGCTCGTGAAACCGTTGGCCTCGTCCTGATGGGCAGTGAAGAAGCGGACGTGGCCGTTGAGATGTTACGCGAGGAACAACCACATCTCCGCATCTCGAAAACCAACTGTTACTGGATGATTGAAGGCGAAGGAAAGATCGAAGTCGATGTCAACGAAGTGGGCGAGCGCCTCGGTCGCGACCTCGACATGGCGACGTTCCTTGTGGTGATGACGAGTTACTATGGCCGCGTACAAGTGACCGATCATATCTTTGGCGTCTACGCGGAAATGTTGCAAATGGAGGAAAGTAGTCAGTAGGCAGCGAGGAAAGTAGTCAGTAGCCAGTAGTCAGTAGCCAGCATGAAAAACGGGGCAAGCATTGTTTCCCCTCGCCTTTTTTCTTTCCTGATGATGCTGACACTACTGGTGGTCACTAACTACTGACTTTGCCCCCTACTGACTACTGACTACTGTTTCCGGAGGACTCATGGCACGCAATCTGATTAAGGCACACGACAAAATCAAAGGGCTGGGATGGACCCCGACGTATTTCACGCCGGAGGCCAAGTACGAAACCAAGTTCCACATTCCCAAGAAAACCAAGGACCCCTTTCGCCATTTGATTCGCGACTACATGGCGATGGAAGCCGAGAAGGATGACCGGCAGTACGGATTTCTTGATGGCGCGTTGCGCACCGGCGGCACCAGCCAGATTCAACCCCGCTTCGCCGAAGCCATGAAACCAGCGATGGCGATCCTCCCGTTCGCTGAGTACGCGGCGGGCAAATGCCAAGGGATGTTGATTAGCACCGTGGAGAACGAAGAGCTGCGCAACGGCTACCTCGCGCAGATGCTCGACGAAGTGCGCCATAATCAACAGGAAATGTACCTCGGTCGCTACTACATGAAGCACTACGGCGATCCCGCCGGATTCGATGTCAGTCAGAAGGGGTTCGGCGAACACTTCCTCGGTTCGGCGGGCCGGGCCTTCATTGAGACGTTTCTTGTCGGTGACCCGATTGAATGCGCGATCAGCCTCCAGGTGGTGGGCGAGACCGCGTTCACTAACCCCTTGTTCGTCGCATTTCCCAACACGGCGGCGGCGAATGGCGACCACGTCACGCCGACCGTCTTCTTGAGTATTCAATCCGACGAAGCCCGCCACATGGCCAACGGCTACGCGACCCTGGCGGCGGCGTTATCGGATGATCGCAACCTTCCACTCATTCAAGAAGCGCTCGACAAACATTTCTGGCGCACACACAAGTTCATTGATTCGTTCCTAGGCACGCTGACCGACTATTTCAGCGTCAATCGACTCCAACCGTACAAGCAGATGTGGCAACAATGGGTGATTGAGGATTGGGTTGGCAGCTTTATCGCGCGGCTGGAAAAGTTCGGTCTCAAGCCACCCCGTTGGCTCCCGCAAGCGCAGGAGAACATCAACTGGATGCACCATTCCGTCGCCATGTCGGCCTTCGCGCTGTGGCCCGTGTCCTTCTGGCGCTACGATGTGATGACCGACAAGGATTGCGAGTGGTTCGAGAAAAACTACCCAGGCTGGTCCACGTATTACGGTAAGTTCTGGTCAGAATTTCGCAGGATGTCGGACCGCAAGCACGGGGAAATCCCCGCGCAACTCTTCGCCAATCTGCCGCACTTGTGTCAGGTGTGCCAACTGCCGTGCGTCTTCCCACGTCCAGACATCAACACCGTGCGGGTCGTGGAAAAGGCGGGCAAGAAACGCGCCTTCTGTTCCGAGCCGTGTGAATGGGCCTTTGATCTCGAACCGATGCGCTACCTGGGCTATCAAAACTGGTACGAGAAATTCGATGGCTGGGACCTAGCGGATGTCGTGACGAAACTGGGCTACATCCGGCCCGACGGCAAAACCCTTATCGCGCAACCGCATCTCAACATGGAAGAGATGTGGACCATCGACGATATTCGGCGGTTACAGTACACGATTAAGGACCCGCTTCGAGCATAAGATCAAGGGGAAAAGGTCAAAGGGGGAAAAGGGAAAGAGGAAAAAGCGGAATATTTTCCATAACCCGTTTTCCCCTTTCCCCATTTGGCCGTTTCCCCGTTTCCCCCTTCCCCCATGCCACACACCATTACTCTCCTCCCCTTCGAGAAGCAGTTCACCTGCGGTGATAACGAAACGATCCTGCAGGCCGCCATCCGTCAAGGACTTAACCTCCGCTACGGCTGTAAACACGGCGGCTGTGGCATGTGTAAAGCCCAGGTGGTGGAAGGCGATGTCGATAACACCGAAGCCTCCAGCTTCGCGTTGCTGGATTTCGAGAAGCAGCAAGGACTCTCGTTGTTGTGCTGCGCCTATCCAGAGAGCGATGTCAGCATTGAGCTGTGGGACTATGACGAAGCCGACCTGCTGTCCGGTACCAGTATCCAACAGTTTGAAGCCGAGGTTGAACGGATTACTCCACTGACCCACGACATTCGTGGTATCCAGCTCCGCCTCGTGACCCCGGACCGGATCGAGTTCAAGGCTGGCCAGTATGTCGATCTGCTCGTGCCCGGCACGAGTGAAACACGGTCCTACTCCATGGCCAACCCACCCAGCCAGCACGGCATCGTGGAGATCATGGTCAAGCTGATGCCAGGGGGACTGTTCTCCACCTACGTTGAGCAGCAGTTGAAACCCGGCGAGCGCCTTTCCTTGCAGGGGCCATACGGAAACTTCCATTTGCGCGATACGCGGAGCGAAGCGATTTTCATCGCTGGTGGGTCCGGCATGGCCCCGATTCTTTCGCTCCTGCGCGACATGGCGGATCGGAAAGACTCACGGTTAGTGACGTACTTCTACGGTGCCCGCGCCCGGCGCGACCTCTTTCAACTCGACGAACTGCGCGGCTTCGAGCAACGCCTGCCACATTTTCGCTTTGTCCCGGCCCTGTCCGAACCACAGCCGGACGATGCCTGGGATGGCGAAACCGGATTGATTACCGAAGTCGTCAAACGCCTCGTCGCCAACGGCAAAAACCACGAAGCCTACATGTGCGGTCCCACCGCCATGATCGACGCGGCCATCACCACCCTCCAACGCTTAGGGGTTGAAGAGCACGCGATTTTCTACGATAAGTTTGTCACGAAAGCGGATACCAAAAACTGACGAAGACCGGGGGAGTTCGTCGTCCGTAGCGTATCCATCCCGCATTCTCAATTCTCAATTCTCCCCCAGGGAGGAAGCCATGACGCTTGAAGACCTCGCCGCGCGTGTCCAGAATCTCGAAGACATCGAAGCCATCAAACGCCTTAAAGCCCGCTATTGCGGCCACTGTGACAATGGCTACGACCCGGACGGGCTCGCCGCATTGTTTACGGAGGATGCCACCTGGGATGGTGGTGTATTTGGGAAATGCGTTGGGCGCGAAGCGATCCGCAAATTCTTTCAAGGTGCATCCAAGGCGCTGCCTTTCGCACTGCACTATGTGATGAACCCGATCGTTGAAGTGACCGGCGATACTGGCACAGGGACATGGTATCTGTTCCAGACCTGCACGTTCGCGGAAAACAACCAAGCCGTCTGGGGCGCGGCCAAATACTCGGAGGAGTACGTCAAGATCAACGGCGAGTGGAAATTCAAGAACCTCAAGGTGAACTCCGAGTTCTGGACGCCCTACGACCAAGGCTGGGCGAAGAAGAAGTTCGTGCAGGAGAAATGAAGTCATCCAAATTCCCTCTCTCGGCTGGGAGAGGGTTAGGGTGAGGGGGATTGAGTGACCCATTCCTTGAAAAGGAGGAGCACATCATGGCGACAACCGACCTCTACGAAGCAATGAGCACGTTACGCGCGGTGCGGAGACTGCGGCCCGATCCGATCCCGGATGACGTATTGCGCCGCGTCTTGCAAGCCGCGACCTGGGCACCCACGGGCGGCAATCGCCAAGCCTGGCGCGTCATTGTCGTCAAAGACCCGGCGCGCAAACAACGCCTGGGCGAATTGTACAACAAGGTCGCCGCGCCGTTTATCCAATCGTACACCGCGCGGTTCGCCAATCTTCCCGAAGACGAGCGACTCAAAGGCGAGAAGATGATTCGCTCCGGCCTCTACCTGGCCGAGCATTTTGGTGAGGCACCGGCCCTGTGCATCTTTTGTTTTCATCCCGACGGACTGGCGGTGACGGATGCCGAGCTTGATCGTGTTTCCGTCGTTGGGGGCGGGTCGATCTATCCAGCCGTGCAAAATCTGCTGCTCGCATGTCGCGCGGAAGGGTTGGGCTGTGTCCTCACCACGCTGCTGTGCAAAGCTGAACCCGAAGTGCGGGACCTCTTGAAGATTCCGCAACCGTGGGGCACCGCCGCCGCCATTCCCATTGGCTATCCGCGTTTCCGTGGCCACGGCCCCATCTCACGCCGCTCGGTCGAGGAGATGGCGTTCGTGGATGCGTGGGACAATCCGTTCGCGTAGTAAGAATAATGAGGAAGCCCGTATGACCGAACAAATCTATGAACAACTCATTATTCAGGGGATTCGCGGACTGCCCGCTGAGACGCTCGCTGAAATCGCGGATTTTATTTATTTCTTGCGGAAGCGGGCACAACAACCAGAGGTCTTCGCTGCGGAACTACGCGATACGTTGCTTGGCAAGGAATTGCTGCAATTAAGCCGAGATGAAGAGGCCCATTTAGAGCAGGAATTCGCTGACTATGAGCAGCGCTACCCCCGTGAATGAATTCGCCACTGACACTATGGGGTTAGTCCTACGCCTCGAACAGCGTCGCCTCGGTTCAATGGCAAAGGCACTATTCGAGGCTATGGAGGCGGGAACCGTGATTGTTCACGTTCCGGCTATGGTTTTCGCGGAAATTTTGTATCTCTCCGAGAAAAATCGAATCTCCTTGACCTGGCATTTAGTGGATGATTATCTTGCGCGGTTTCCAAACTGTCGCGGATTCCCTCTGAGTCTCCATGTCGTTCAAGCGGCAGGAGAAATCACCGACATTCCAGAACTCCACGACCGGCTCATTGCCGCAACGGCACGGGTCCACAATGTTGAGCTGATCACCAATGATCCAGTTATCCAAGCCTCCGCTTTTGTCCGAACCCTGTGGTGAACTGCGAGGGACGCTCAAGCCTATCGCCCGAATGCAGCGGAGCGTAATCTCGGGCGGCGCGTGGCAAGACCCGAGAACCCCAGAGTTCACGTCGGTCTATCGCAGGGTGTGCCACTCCCATCGCCAGACAAAAAGCGCACCGCCGTCAGCTTCCGCGACGCGAGCACGGCATGCAGCGTGTGAATCCGGCCATCCGGGCCAATGTCCACATAGTGCACCAACTGTGAGGCGTGCCGCTCTTGCTGGTCGGCGTACTCAATCAGCAGCGCCGGGAGCCCGTTCAACATGCGCATCGTCACGTGCGCGATTGGTCGCTGGTGTTCGAGCGTCTTGGTGTAGAAGCGGAGCACCTTGTCGCGGCCCCGTATCGGATTCAACGCCGCGCGCACCTCACCGCCGCCGTGGCCCACTGTTGCATGAGTGTTTGCGCGTGTCCCCGCACGAGGGCCACGGCCTCGTGCGGACTCCCGGTCATAATCACCCCTTGAGTCTGGAGGCACGTGCCATCGTCTAGGGCCACACTGTGGGTCGTGGTCTGATGTTCAATGGTGGTCACCTTGCGGCTGGTTTCAAGGTGCACGCCAGCGTGCTGGGCCGCGTGGCGCAGGCCATCGACGAGCGTTTGCCAACCACCGTCGAGGTACCGCACGCCGCGTGAGAGCGCCAATTGAAGCTGCGCGAGCGCCGTGCCCGCGCTCTGTTGGTCCGGGTCGTTGGTATACGTGGAGAGCCGTAACAGCGCGTGCAGGAGTTGTCGCACATGCGGAGTCCATTGACCGAACCACGCGAGCCTGACCTGGCCACACCGCGACGGCAAGACCGCCTGCCGCGCGTCTTACTTGGAGACCGCGCTTTCCGTCCCAGGACTCTTGGGTGCCATGCTCAGTGAGCCAAATTGCTTCAGATGCGCGACCGGAACACCAGCGCGAAACTTCGCCACCAGCTCCTCGGGGTCGAAGGTGATGCCAATCGGATTCTCCGCGAACTGGGGCCGGAAGAACCACGCGTGACATTCCTCGAGCGTATCGAAGTTATCAATCTGCAACTCTCTATGAGGAGGGATACTGATCCCCCTCATCCTAGCCCTCTCCTGGCTGGGAGAGGGCTAGGATGAGGGGGATTGAGTGAACTTTCTTAGACGGCCGCCCCGTGCATGCGCCACGACTCCTTGCCCGCTGGCAGATTGAACAGCGCGGCGGAATTCTCGCGCATGATGTCTTGTCGCTGAGCCTCGGTGAGATGGGCGGCATGATCCGCCAACAGTTCCTGGGACCGGGGCCACGTGGAATCCGTATGTGGGAAATCGCTGGCCCAGAGCAGTTGCTGGTGCGGCATCATGTGCAAGGAATTGAAGGCCGTGCGATCATCCTGGAAGGTCATCCACACGTTGCTCTTGATGTATTCGCTCGGCAGTTTGGTCAGCCCCTCGATAATGCCATTCACCATGTTGAACTTGGCCGCATGGTCCATGCGATACATGTAGTGCGGCATCCACCCCGCGTCGCCCTCGGCGCAGACGAGTTTCAACTTTGGATGGCGCTCGAAGACACCACCCAGGACCAATAGGCCCACGACATCCTGCACCGCCCGAATGATGCTGAGAAAATTATTCATGGCATGCCCACGATGCGGCATGTTAATGCTGCCATCGCGCGACGTCAGAATGTGAAAACAGATAGGCAGCCCCAGATCAGTGGCGCATTCCCACAAGGCGTCATAATCCCGATGGTCGTAATCTTCATGGATCGGACGGCCCGGCATCATCATGCCCACCATGTCCATCTCCTTGGCGCGGCGAAAATCCTCAATGGCGCTATCCACGCTGAGAACAGCGGTTTGGGCGAGCCCGAAGATGCGGTTCGGGGCCTCACTGCACATCGACTGTAACCAGCGGTTATAGGCTTTCATGCAGGCGTCCTTGTACTCCGCGTCGCGGTGCATACAGAGCCCCATGCCGACCGAGGCGTAGATCATTTCGGCGGCGATGCCGTCCTGGTCCATATACGGGACCCGCGCGCGGCCACCGTAGGCGGCTTCGCGGATGTCGGAAAATTTGATGCGTTTGGCGCGATCATTCCGTTCCTTGATGCCAAAGCCCGCGCCATCAATAAAGCCGAGCGCGACCGGACGTTTCATGCCAGGAACGACAAAGGCTTCCGAGCCGTCGGGTTGGACGACGATGCGCGGCGCGGAGTCTCGATATTTGGGATTAATGAAATCGACATAACAGTTAGGTGGCTCACAAATATGGCCATCGGCGGAAATGATGCCTGGAGGGATCATGGGGTGGTCTCCTTTTTGATGAGTTGCGTCATGTGTGTACGTCCGGGTCTTGTAGCGGATTTCGTGGGAAATCGGAATAGTTCGGGCTCTTACACCTGCTGCTGCTCACTCCTCCACCGCTCCTCGGTATAGGTGTGATATACAATCTGGCCGCGACACCGCATGCACACCACCCCGCGGCGACGGCGCTCCGCCGTCGCGACCCAACAGTGCCGTTCGCAAGTGACAATGTAGCGGGGTGGGACAAACTGCAAATCGTGACAGCGCCGCCCGGAGCAGCCAAGCTCAATCGCTTTCGCGCGCCACACCTCGTCGTGATTGTGCATTTTCCCAACCAAGGCATGGGCGATTTCATGCAGGATCGTGTCCGTCAGCTCTTCCTCGGCTGCCTGTTTCGCGAAGGCATACGACAGTGAGATAACCTTCGTCCCGTACTGACAACAGCCCGCGCGCTTCCGGCCATTGTCAAACTGGAAGCTCCACCCGGCGAGGTGATGCTGTTCCAACAGTGACCGCGCCCGTAGCGCCAAGGCATTAAGTGCCGTGGGACCGCGCGCGGCGACGGCAACGGGTTGCTTGTCCTCATCGTGGCGCAGGAGTCCATACGCGACGCGATACTCCTGGCCATCATCGGTGGCGATGTGGCCGAGTGTGGGATTCACTCGCGCCAGCACGCCGGAGAGCACCGTCCCCCGATAGTCAAACTGCACCCGATCGCCAGGCGAGAAGCGGGCGCGCTGTTGTTCCGCGCGACTCTGAACAGCCCGTGGCGTGGCATCGAGAATCTTTGTGAGCCAGGCATACGGGACGTGCAGCTCGCGCTGGTCGTCGCACACGACATGCGCACGGGTGCGACTTTTCTTCACCACGGTCCCGGTCCAGGTGCGCGCCTGATACGTGAACGTGACCCGGTCAGTCACGGCGATGTGGGATGCCTCGGTCGCGCTGGTCTTGGTCTTCATACTGCCTCGTTAGCGCATCAAGGTGCGGGCCGCCTCCTCCATCTCCTTGAGCGTGTCATCGACCGTGGGGCCCATCATAAACAGCAGGATTTCCGAGACGCCGAGTTCTTCGAGCGCGGCGATCTTCCCACGATCTTGTTGCAGGTCACGGGTCCCGCCAATCATGGAAATCGACAACTCCGACATCTTCCGTCCACGCTCCGCCATCAGGGTTTGCAACTGGTCGCGCTTGGTGCGGAAGACATCCACCGGGATCGGTCCAGGCTGCCAGCCATTCCCTAAATCCGCGATGCGTTTCAGCGCGGGCGTGCTCTCACCGCCAAAGATGATCGGCGGATGCGGTTTTTGTACGGGTATCGGGTTGGTGTGCAGGGTTGGAAAGGAAAAATACTTCCCCTGAAACGTCGCGGTCTCCCCGGCCCACATAGCTTTCATCACTTGTAGATACTCTCGCGTGCGGGCGGCGCGTTCACTGAATTGTTCGCCGAGCGCATCGAACTCCTCCTTCAGCCAGCCGATGCCGACGCCGAACTGATAACGCCCATGCGAGGCGAGATCGACCGTTGCGACGGCTTTGGCCACGTGAAGCGGATTGCGATACGGGACGATGATGACACTGGTACCGAGGAGAATAGTCTTGGTGGTCACGCCGATAGCAGCTAACAGCACGAAGGGATCGGGCCACGGGGAATTGCGGGCGAACCCAACCGACCCATCCTTTGTGTACGGGTAGGGCGCAACGATCTGCTCTGGAATCACGATATGGTCGCCAAGCCAGACCGAGCGATATCCGAGCGCTTCGGCTTGTTGGGCAACACGAAGGTAATCATCAATCGTGGGATTGGTCCCCACCCCAAGGGAATAGTGAAGGCCGAACTTCATAACGCTGGCTCCTCCTTACTGAATTCTTCCGCCCGCGTTATATAGAAACCCCTCTCCGGACGCAATCGTTCTTGCCACAGCCCAATGGATTATCTAAAGCGATTACGTTGATGCCTTCAATATCGGGCTATAGGTCGGAGA
>JANMSE010000671.1:0-17530 GCA_031389045.1 Deltaproteobacteria bacterium
GCCGTTATCGAGGATCTCGTTCGTGAACTGATTGGGCGTGAAGTGACCGATGTCCAGGGACAAGTTTGCAAGCGTCTGAGTCTTGAGGACATCGTCTTGGTCGCGCCGTATAACCTTCAAGTGCGTAAATTGAGCGCGGCACTAGGACCACAGGCGCGGGTGGGGTCGGTGGATAAGTTTCAGGGACAGGAGGCACCGGTCGTAATTATCTCGATGTGTAGTAGTGACGGAGAGAGTTCTCCCCGTGGACTGGAATTCGTCTTGAACAAAAATCGGCTCAATGTGGCGCTGTCGCGGGCGCAAAGCCTGGCTATCGTGGTTGGGAGCCCTCGGCTTGCCACCTCACGCTGTACCTCCCTTACGCAAATGACCCTTCTCAATATGTTCTGCCGATTGATGGAAGAAGGACAATCCGCAGTATTGCCGGAAGGAATGTAATTGCCCTTTCTTGCAAAGCACTCAATTCCCATGGGAGCCCAAGCGTTACAAGAGGAACTTTCTTGTCGAGTCGTGCGATACCGTGCTGACATTACGGCCGGATCACTCAAGGTGGCCGAGAGTCGGATCATCGCTGATCTCTTGTTACGAGGAGTCGATCAGCCACAATGGAGAACGGCACTTCTGATACAAAACGTGTTGCAAGCTCGTCATCCCGCCACGGCCATCAGGCTCGCTCGCCTTATCCGTCAGCGTTTGGAACTCATGGATACCGATCTATGGATACTGGTGCGCGATGGAACAAGTACCATCGCCAGCCAAGCCCTGCTTGCGGCAGCAATAAAGCAGAGTGTTTTACTGGGCGACTTCCTTGATCTGGTTGTGCGGGAGCAGTATCAACTCTTCGCTCCGATGCTGCTGAAAGCTCTCTGGAATCACTATCTGGAGGACTGCCGTGGACGTGATCCTGAGATGCCGCAGTGGAATGAATCGACGAAAAGACGCCTACGTTCTTCAGTCTTCCAGATTCTCGCGCAAGCGGGGTTTCTGGAAAATACCCGGACGTTGCGACTACAACCGGTGCATATCGCCTCTCAGGTGCTAGGCTACTTACATGAGCACAACGAAGCCTACGTCCTTCGCTGCATACAGGTGTCCCCATGAATAAGTTACTGACTGACCGGTTGAATCAGATTCTGCCAAAAATCACCTCCGAGGCGTTTCTGAGAAGCGAAGGACTGGGCAACGAGATCGCCTTCTACATTTTCGATTATCCGCCTGAAGACGAATTGAAAGTCCGCGAGCACATCCGGTTTCTGCTCACTCATATTCCCCAACGAAAGGCTGGCCTGCGGGTCAAACACATCAATCTGTTTGATTTCGTCCTGGACTACCTCAAAAGCCGGAACTTGCTCGACAAGGCCATGCTTCTGCAGCAGGACAAGGGAGATGAAGCACTCAAGAAAGTGCTAGCTGGGCCGCTCCATGAAAATAAGCTCGCTCCCGTCTTTGCTGACGCAATACAGCCCAACCAACATGACATGGTACTGCTTTCTGGAGTTGGCAGCGTGTGGCCGCTCCTGCGTTCTCACACGTTGTTGAACAATCTGCATCCAGTCATGGGGCGGACACCACTCATCATGTTCTATCCAGGTCGGTATGATGGGCAATCCCTCCGCCTGTTTAGCAAATTGCCGAACGCTAATTACTACCGGGCGTTCAAGCTCGTTCCGTAAGTGAGGCTGTCCATGAAGATCCAGCATCTCTTCGCGCATGACATCTTCCGTCCGATCAACGGCGTCGTCAAAGCCGATCAACTCGACGACGGTGTGAAGGTGAATTACGGGAAGTTTGGTGATCTCCTTGCCGAGGTGAAAGCGGTGTGTGGGACAGAGTGACCACGAAATACGCGAAATACACGAAATGAAAAGAAGAAAAGAGGAACAGACAATGCCACGTACCTTACCGTTCGACGCTGCTAAGGATCACTTGCGAGAACTGGTCGCTGGGATGGTGCCCGGTGAAGAACTCGTGTTGACCTCGCACGGGGACCCGGTCGCGGTCGTCATCCGTCCGCCTCGCACCAGTTGGCCGTGTCAGCCCGGTTCCGCCAAGGACACTAAATACTGGATGGCTCCGGACTTCGACGCCCCGCTTGAGGACTTCAAGGAGTATATGGAATGAGGTGCTCGATAGCCCCCTCTCCCTGTCCTTCTCCTACAAGGGGAGAGGGAACTTTATACTCACGGGTAGTGGAAAACTGAGAGGAAGAACATCATGTCGGCAACCGTCACTATCGAAGAAGCGCAGGTACATCTGGCAGAACTGATCTCGAAGCTAGCACCTGGTCAAGAAATCGTCATTACGGACAACAATCAACCAGTAGCCACACTGACCAGCCAGTGTCCGCGTGCGCACCAACCACGGCAGCCAGGCAGCGCTAAAGGACAGTTGATTATCCTGGCCGACGATGAAGGGCATCTAGAAGCCTTCAAGGACTACATGCCATGGGCTGCTCCTCGATACGCACGCCTTCTTGTGGTTCATATTGGATGAGCCGCCCCTGAGTCCAACGGCAAGAATCTTGATCGCCGATCCGAATAATCAAATCGACGTGAGTCCCGCAACGTACTGGGAAATCGCTATCAAAATCCGTCTTGACAAGTACAAGCTGCCGGAGCCCTTTCAACAATTCATGGAACGACAAATTGCCACCAATCGATTCAACATCCTGCACGTAGAGCCTCAGCATGTCGCTCCGTTAACAACACTTCCATTCCATCACAAAGACCCCTTCGACCGCTTATTAGTCGCGCAAGCGATGGTTGAGCAGATCCCACTGGTGAGCAACGATTCTGTCTTGGATGCCTATCCTATTCGGCGGTTGTGGTAGTAGCGCTCATGGACACCAAACAGCTCACCACCGCGCTTGACCGCATCTATAATCAAGAAAGCAATCGCATCGTTTTCTGGCACGACCCCGAACGGGAGTTTCTGGACTTTATTGATGCCCATTCCTCACTGCAATTCGGCGAGACTACTGTGCAGGTGGTTCGTCTGGACAAAACTGCCTCCCTTGCATGAAGATTCGGCTCGAACGTGAAGACCCAACGGGTTGCTATCTGCTCTATGCACCCATGGAAGAGCCCGACTATGAGAGTGACTGGCTGTTGGATATTCGTCTCTTTAGCCGGAGTTTCCGTGCCGACCGTGCGTCAATTCTTCTTGATGAGCTTGGTCTGGGAAAGAAACAAGACCTGCGTCAGCACTTGGCTGACCGACGCAAATTCTTCGACAACAAAGAGCGCTTGCAGAAGCTGAAACCCCTCGTGACCGTGGAGGATACCGCATAGAGGAGCACCTCCGGGATGTAGACCACAAGACCCTTATTGATGTGATGACCTTCCAGGTTGTCGAGCAGATCATTGCCAGCGGTCTGCGCGATTTCGTGCGGCAAACGGCGGATACCATCAACACTGAAGAGGTCCGTGCTCTCGCCATTCGCAGACAAGCCGGACATTGGGCCTCACTGACCGTACCCGGGGCACCAGAGGTTCCCCGTCTAGCGCTGCATGCGGTGTATAACGCCTTGATCGTCGCGGCTGATTTTTGTGCGCTACGCAATCAGTACCAGGTTGGGTTCGACTTTCCTGATGCGCTGGCAATGTATCGCGCGTATGAAACGCCGCTGTATCGGTTCGATCAGTTGTACCGCCACTTTTGTGAAGCCGCCGATCAGGCCGAAGCGCAAGGGTGGAATATCCTCAAACCCCTACGTGACACGATTGAGGCGAGTTACACCAGTATCTGCTCGGCACCTACTGCGCGTCAAATGACGAGGCCGTCATTCGCGACGGTCTGGCGACGGTCAAGCGCATTCTCGCCGAGAACTACGTCCGACCCGACGAAGCCGAAAAGGTCAAATCAATAATAGTGACATACAATACGACGCACGACCGGTATCCGGAACGCATTCGTGTGCATGCCGACATCGGCATGCACACGAATGCCCGCTACTTACCATTTCGCCACCAGTGTCATTGTTGGGCATGGGCCTAGTAAAGGAAACAGACAATGTTCAAGTCACACTCGCATGGACGTTCGTGGTACTCAGGTGGCTCCATGCAGCCATTTATAGCGGTTTTCAAGTGCAAACGATCTCAGGTACGGTAAGAGGTATGAAAGCCTATCCGCAAGAATTACGCAGTCGGGTAGTGGCCGCCGTCGAACAAGGGGAGTTGACGATTGTGGACATCGCCAGGGTGTTTAGTGTGGGCCTGACGTTCGTCAAAAAGATGCTGCGCCTGCATCGCGCCGGGGAGGACCTGGCGCCGCGGCACGGGGGAGGCCCCACGCCGGGGCTGCAAGAGCCCGAGCGGGCGCTGCTGCGGGAGGCGGTGGCCAAGCAGCCGGACGTGACGCTGGCCGAATTACAAACCCACCTGGAGACGGTGGGTAAGCAGGTGAGCGTGCCCACTCTGAGTCGCGCTCTGCAAGCCCTGGGGCTGCCGCGGAAAAAAAAGGCTGGTCGCCACGGAGCGGGTGGAGAAGCAGCGCAAGAAGTTTCGTAAGTTGATGACGGTCCTGAACCTACGCAAGTGCATCTTTGTAGACGAGATGGGCAGTAATTTAGCAATGACTCGCCGGTATGGCCGCGCCGCACCCGGCCAACGGGTCTACGACACGGTGCCGGGCAACCGAGGCGGCACCGTGTCCACTATTGGGGTGCTGGACCTCACGGGGATCCGCACCGGGTTGAGCATGCCCGGGGCAATTGCTGGCGAGACCATGGACTAGCGGGCACATCCGCGCAGTTATGGAATTGATTCCATAATTGTTCACACGCTCCCGCTGGTCCATAATCGTCTTTTCAGCCTGTGGCGTGAAACCGAATGCCTCATTGCGTTTCAATTTTTTCTTGAAAAGAGGTGCAGAGGCTATTTCGGCACTGGAATACGACCGCTCGCGATCCCTTCGGCCAACCGTTCCAGGACTTTGCCAAAGCGATAAAAGCCAGGGTAGCGTTCACACCGCAGGTCCATTTCCTATGGACAAAGGTTTGACAGAGAGGGAAGGACAAAGGACAAAAGGGCCCTTGCTCGCTGCCTACTGCACGCACCATAAACGCGCTTATCGCAATGAATACGAACTGTGAGAGATTTATTGTTCTTCTTCGCCGCGGATTTACCCGATCGAGTCGCTCCAAGCGAATGTTTGAGGGGGGCGGTGAGGGAAGCCAACGGTTCCCGCTGTCCGCGCGAGCGCCGTCGTCGTCGCGCGGCGCTTGCACGGACGGTTACTCCGGCTTCAGCGCCCGCGTCACGCCGGGCATTACTTTCGGAAAGCCTTTCCCCTCCAAACTCTCTTTCAGGTAACTGTCGAAGCCCTGGACCATATAGTGCGAATGGGCATTGCGCACGGCCTCACTGAACCCCATCGCATCCTGGGCCGCGTTGGTCGCCCACTTCACCATCCGCAGGGTAAAGGGATCATTGTCAGCGATCTCACGCGCGAGCGCCAGCGTTTCCGTTTCCAGTTGCGCCCGGGGGACAACATGATTCACGAACCCCAATCGCCAGGCCTCGTCAGCCGAGATAAAGCGGCTGCGGAACATTGCCTCCTTGGCCTTGCGTAGCGGGATATCCCAGGGCACCGAGAAGTATTGCATCAACGCCGGCAGAAATTGGGCGTCATCCGCTGCCACAATGAGATCCATGGCGGCCGCGAACATCCAGCCGCCAAAGATGCACTTCCCCTGCACCTGCGCGATCGTCGGCTTGTCCAGATTGCGCCACCGCAGCGTGGCATCGAGGAACAGGGACCGCGAGAGCGCGTACTGGCCGCTGACCTTCTTCGGGACCAGCCGCTGGCGCATATCCTCTTTTTCTTCCGGCGTCCCGAGGTCATGGCCGGAGGAGAAGGTATCGCCCGCTGCTGCCAGGATGATTACGCGCACCTCGTCGTCGGCGTTGGCCATGGCAAAGGCGTGGTCCAGCTCCTCGATCATCAGGCGCGACTGCGCGTTTTTGTACCGCGGGCGGTTCGTGATAAGGCGGGCAACGGCGCCATGCCGCTCCTCGATTATGGTCTGATATTCCATGGGGGCTCCTCCTGCGTGACGGGTGTTTCCGGCTGCGTATCGAGTCGGTTGGTGTGCGTGACGTTGACGGTGATGGAGGCGAAGCGCCATCCGGCCTCCGTCTTGACGAACGTATCGGTGTAGACGCCCATGATGACGACGAAGTCAATCAACGACCGGTCCTGTTTCCGACGAAAGCGCGACAAGCAGTGCAGATAGAATGTCCCCGTCGCTGTCCGTCCATCCTTGGCGATGGTGATCTGGGGCGCGGTCACGTAGTGCAACACGTTGACCACCGACTGCGAGAGCTCCTGGAAAAAATCGCAGATCGCTTGGTGGCCATGAAATTCGCCATAGCCATTGGCCGCCCACGTGCCATCGGGCACGAAGATGGCTCGAAACCCTTCGAGGTCATAGCCGCCGTCGCAGCAGCGGGCGTAGCGATACTTCAGTTGCTCGATCGCGCGCATGTTTTCCAGCAACGCAATCCGGTCTTCCAGTGTCATCGGTCTCCGCTCCTCAATCACTCGTGGTGATTTATCTCTGATCTTCAATTCCCCGCGTCGTTTCTCCCGGACGGCCACCCCACTCCGCCGTGCATCCGGCTGCGCACGTGACCATGAAGCCCTGATACGTGTTTGCCCTACACGGTACGCATCCGTGTCCTGCTGACCTCCGCGGCGGGAGCAGAAATGAGACCACCGCGTGACAGTGCTGTCACGTCTCCTCTCGGTTGGGGCGACGTCCGACACACCCGAGAAGAGGCCTCGCCTTCTCCTTTCGAGAGGGGGAAATGGCGATGGGCTAATGCTCCCACTTCATAATGCGCGCCGCTTTATGCGTGTCGGCGTATTCTTCAATCTTGGCGATTTTTCCGTCGCGGCAGTGGTAGACCCAGCAATACTCATTATCGTATTGCCAATCGGCAGGGTGTCATAATACGTCTTGATCAAAACACGCGTCTCTTCTGTCTGCATGAGCCGTCCTCCTTCGTGTGTCAGCTCAGTCGGCCTAATCAGTACCCGACTCGATACCTTTTACAAGCCCTGAGCGGTCGTGCCTTTTCACCCCAGTAAACACCGTCGTCGGAAACCACTGCTTCCTCCTCACAGACCCGCTTCCTGGTTCTGTCACACACTCCTGCTCCTCCTTTTCTCGGTGCAAACACTCCCTCGTGTCTCAAGCCTCTCTTACCTTCTCACACCTCCACAACCATGCGCCAGCGGGAGTACTGGGAAACTTGTTGGCGCGGAAAACTTTTGGTACCGTTGTCCCTCACTCCCCACTACGTCATGGAGGTGCAGACATGGACACAGCGACTTTTCACCACGAGATCAATAAGATTGTTGCCGAGCATCGGCTCGATCAGCATCCGTACGTGAAGCTGGTCAATCAGGGCAAGGCGACCCGAGAACAGCTCAGCGGCTACCCCATCCAGCATTACGAAATGACCGTGCGCGACTCTGCGCCGCTCTCCGCGAGCGTGTTTATCCGGATGCTGGAGATCGACCCTGGATCGTCGGCCCGAGGCGCCGCGAAAAGTTTCGCCGAAGAGGCGCTCGGCATCTACAGCAAATCGGCCGGACACTGTGATCTGCTCTTCGAGTTGTGGGAAGGCGGTCTGGGACTGCCCAAAACCCGATTGATGCAGTCGATTGCCGCGCCCGATGCGATGGCCTTCAACGCGTGCATGTATCGCCTCCTGCGGCTCAAGCCGCACTTCATCGGCGCGATTGGCCTGATGGAAGAGATTGAGGTCGAGGCCTATCGGATGCTGTGGGAAGGGATGGAGCGGCATTACGGCATTGGCGTGGAGCATCTGCGCTTCTTCACGGTCCACTACGAAGCCGACAAGGAGCATGGCGAGGCGGGCCATCGGGTGATTGATCATTTCGTGACGGGCACCGGGCGCGAAGAGGAGTTTCTGGCCGAAGCGCGGACGCTCGCGTATTTTTTCTGGAAAGGCTTCGATGCGATGATGACGGCGTGACCGTCGCCCCTTGGGTCTCAGTTGGTGGAGCTTCGTGCACGTGCTGAGCTCATGTGCTGCGAACGAAGCCGAAGCACACGCAGTGTCAACTTCGGCGAGGCTTTCGCTCCCGGTTCGCCGGCACCTGCACCGCGAGTGTGCTCTGCATACATCTGCTCACCAGAGGGCTGGAAGAACATACGATGAATTCCCCTGCGCGCGGGTTAGACTGTGGTGACATCAAGACGCCGATTGTTCTTCTTGTCCGGTGCTGGGGCGACGGTTGCGCGAATCTCTTTTTGTGGTTCTACCGGCCTATGAACTGAGGCTCCAGTGGTTTCTCTTGTTGCTTGATATGCAGGAATTTGTCAAAACGAGCAAGGGACGAGCGAGACAATAACCGCAAGGCTGAGCCTGGGGATGATGATACAGCGAACTGAGGCGAGCATGCTTATATAAAGGAGGACTTTGATTATGACAGTGAACGCACCCAAAACGTTTGCCATTGATGTCGAAGATGTCGAATACGTTCGGTATGGCGAGACACCGCTGCTGGCCCGCTTGTTTCAACCGCGTGGGACCGGGCCATTTCCGATCATCGTCGATTTGCATGGTGGGGCGTGGTGTCTGGGAGATCGCTTGATGGATGCTCCCATTAACGAACCGTTGGCCAAGAGTGGCGTGGTGGTCGCGGCGCTCGACTTTCGGGTGCCGCCGGAGGCGACGTACCCCGGTTCGCTGGCGGACATCAACTATGCCATTCGCTGGCTCAAGACGCGGGCGACCCAGCTCCACGGGCGGCCAGATATGATCGGCGTGTTTGGCAGTTCCAGTGGTGCGCACCAAGCTATCCTTGGAGCCATGCGACCACGTGACCCGCGCTACACGGCCATCGCCCTGCCCGCGGGCGCACCTGCCGTGGACGCAAGCGTGCGATGCGTCATTCTAGGGTGGCCGGTGATCGATCCCTTGGCGCGCTATCACTACGCCAAGAAGCTGCAAGCTGGAGGGAAACCCTATCCTGATCTGATCGATGTCGTGCTCCCATTACATGACAAATACTGGAAAACAGAGGACGCCATGGCGGAAGGAAATCCCGTGCTTGCTCTTGAGCGTGGCGAACGTACGGAACTGCCGCCCGTCCTGTACATTCAGGGGACCGAAGACCGCGCGCACCCACGCGTCGATCTTGAGCGCTTTGTGACACTCTATCGCAAAGCCGGGGGCTCGGTTGATGTACAACTGTACGAGGGCGAGGCCGAAGGCTTCCCGATCCGCAATCCTTCGTCGCCGGCCTCGGCACGAGCGCTCGAGAAAATGATCGCGTTTGTTCACCAACAGATGCACTAACTCATTGTTATGGTGCCCCAATGCGAATACGCAGCGCGCGCCGAATACTCGATAGACAACGAAGAAGGAGAGGGGAAGGACACTGACGGTCCCTGTCCGCTCTTTGTATGCGGGTGCACTGTCCCGCGGGTGGCGTCCGTGATCGTCCCAGCCACGGCAGTCGCGTAAAAAATCCCAGCACGATGTGGTGCCAGACGTTTGGGGTGCTGTTTCCGTTGGAGCATCACCACGGAGGACTGCCCGCCCTCGACCTCTGGATAGAGGGGCTGGCGACTTTCCAGCACCTGCCCATGGGCGAAAGGCGTCAGGACTGAGCGGCTGGACTTTGACGGGGATCGTCGTTTCCATGCTGTCGTGCTCCTGTCCTTTCTCGTGCGCGCGTCGCTATTTTCCGCGTGCACGGATGTCTGCCAGTTCAGCATCCTCAATCAAGAGGCCGGCAGCCTGGAGGGCGTCGAGTTGCTGGTCGCTGTAGCCAAGGTAGCGACTCAGGATCTCCCGATTGTCTTCGCCGACCATCGACAGAATCGGCGGAAACTCCACCTTCGTTTCGGAAAACATGTAGGGCACCTTTGGGAGCGGAATGTCTCCGTAGCCCGGAACGGTGAGAGTCTGCAGCGCGCCGCGTCCTTCGCCTTTGATAAGGTCGACCGTTTGGCGCAGATCCAGTACCGGCGCGGCCAGATAATGCCGGTCGAGCAAGAACTTCAGCGCCTCTTCACGGCTGCCCAGTGACCGCAACCATTCTTCAATTATGAGCTCAAGGTCGTGGCGATGCTCCCAACGGGCGGAGTAGGGATGAAAGCGCTTGTCGGTCAGCAGTTCGGGCTTGCCGATATCCGTGGCGAAGCGCTCCCATTGGTGGTTGAGCACCGTCAGGACAATCCAACCGTCACACGTCCGAAACAGCCCGCACGGCGTGGCGCCCGGTCGATGACGTCCAGTCGGGCCGGGATTGTAGTCACCGTATGTGAACAGATGCTGCATTAAGAAGACGTCATGCAGATGGAAGACGCATTCGTACAGTGCCACGTCGATGGACTGGCCAATCCCGGTGCGTTCGCGGTAGTACAGCGCGGCGAGCACCGCGGCGACGCCGTTGACGCCGCCACCGCCATCGGCCAAGTACATGCCAGGATAGACCGGCGTGCCGTCCTCATTGCCGGTGAGATGCAGCAGCCCTGACAACGCTTGCGCGGTCATATCATTGCCCGGTCGGTTGACGCGGGACCCAGTCTGGCCGAAGCCAGAAATCGAGCACATGATGATGCGCGGATTGCGTGCCTTGAAAGCCTCATACGTGAGACCATGTTTACTCAAGACCCCAGGCGTATAGTTTTCAATCACCACATCGAAATGGGACGCCAGGTCGAGCACGATCGCCGCCCCTTCCGGCCGTTTGAAATCGATACAGAGACTGCGCTTACCCCGGTTGTAGTAGAGATAGGTGGGTGACTGCCCCTCCACTCTGGGCGGAAACCCGCCACGACGCGAGTATTCCCCCGCCGGTGGCATTTCTAGCTTCACGACCTCGGCGCCGAGATCGGCGAGCATCCGACCTAACGTAGGACCGGCGATATATTGCGTAATATCCAAAACGCGTACGCCAGCCAGGTTTTGCTGCACTGATTCAGCCATCTTGACCTCCCTTTCTCTACTATCGGCCCTTGAACTTCGGCGGCCGCTTTTCGATGAAGGCTTGGGCGGACTCGCGAAAATCCTCTGTCAAATGCAACCCCAAGCCGCCAGTGTACAAGGTGCACTCCTCTTCCATGCGGCGAGCGAACCAGCGCGACATGCGCACATTCGCCCGGACCGACAGAGGAGGGTTGGCCATGATTGCCTCCGCCAACTGCTCTGCCCCCGCGACTACCTCACCTGCGGGAGTAACGCGGTTGACGATGCCGAATTGCGCCGCCTCCTCCGCGGAAAAATACCGGCCAGTCAGCGCGATCTCGGTGGCAAAGCGGCCACCGCCCCAGAACCAGGTGGTCGCCCAGTGCTGTGCCCCAGCCAAGCCACGTTGCACTTCGCGGATTTGAAATTGCGTTCCCGCCGCCGCGACGATGATATCGGACGCCATGGCGAGGCCAAAACCGGCTCCCAACACATACCCGTGCACGGCGGCAATCACCGGTTTCCAGTTGACCGTCTGGCCCAGGCCGAGCAATCCGCCCGCTGCTTTGATGCCACCCGCCGGCCCGCCAAGCCGTTTCATCTCGTCGAGCGGACGGAGTTGGCGCTGTTTCACGTCAGCCCCGGAGCAAAACGCGCGCCCCGCGCCCGAGATAATGAGCACATGGAGATCGTCGTCCTGATCAAACTCGCGATGAGCATGCAGCAGCTCATTGCCCATCGTGTCACTGTAAGCATTGAGAATCTGCGGCCGGTTCAGTGTGATATAGGCAATCTTGCCTTTCTTCTCGTACACAATAGTCTCGTAGGACATGGCGCTCTCTCCTGTTGTGACGTTTGATCTTCCTCAGCTTTCCGAGCATCCCCTGGTAACCATGCCAACTCCGCGCAAGACGTTGAACCGAGGAGCGAACATGTGGGTTTACAGACACCTCACCAGCAGTATCTCCTGATAGTGAAATTCCTCAACAGTCAAAAAAAATCTGCTGCAATATCTTCTCGCTTCACCCATTTTGTCAAGCCTTTTCTCGACAGGAACACCTCTACGGGGATATAAGGGCCATTGCTCTCCCCATCGCTATCCCAGCCTTACGTCGGTCAACCAGTGAGACGGGAGACAAGGAGTGCGGGGTGCCCATTACCTACACCAATGCTAAAGAGCAGACCTATTTCCTGCATCAAGGGCGGACCAAGACCGGGAAGCCCACCTATTACTTTTCTCTGAAGCGGGAAGGGCAGTTGGCCGACGCCATTCCTGACGGATTCGAGATATATGAGAATCCCAATACGCAGGTGTTCTTAACAGGCTATCGGAAAGCCTGGTTCGGCTAGACCCGAAGACGCGCCAGATGGGCGAGATCTTGCTGCCGCTGTCGGGCCCGCCGCTCGTAACTCGCCTGATTCTTCGTACACACCAGGCTGTAAGGCCGGCCCTGGCGGTTGGTCATCAGGTCCAGGTCACAATCGCTGCGCCGGATCGATTCCTCGACGTGACGACGCCCGGCTTCGGGGGCTTTAAAAGTCCACTGCTGACGGTCGGGATCCCCCAGGAAGACGCTGAGTTGGCGGCAATGCGCACACGGACACGCGATAGTGCTCGCCCGCGCCCAATCACGTGGCGGCTCCAACGGTGCGGCGATCCGGGCACGCAGGTGCTCCAGGACTGCTATGCGCAGGCGCTCTATCGACGCCAGGGCATGAGGTGCTGCCTTCCCGGTCAGACCCAGGACGGCCGGGATGAGGACAGCATCTGGCTCATAGGTCCGGGGCCAGGCCAGGATATGGTCCGCCGCCCGCTCCGCCAGAGCCGCGTCGATCTGCCCCAGGGCGGTCAAAAGGTCAACCAGGCAGCCGGGTTCCACAGGGAGTGCGCGGTTCCAGGGGTCGCGCTGCGGTGTACGTGCCGGGTCGCCCGGCAAGGCCTCGACCAGCGCGGTGGCGGCGCCGCTGAGGTCCGCCTCGCCCCTGGGCACCGGCGCGGCAACGCTCCGGGCGAGCAGGTCAGCGCAGGCGCTTAAGTTCGTCGCGGCATGGCTGCCAATGAGGTGCTCGAGCAATGCCGCGGCGCGCTCCGGCGACAAGAGACTAGCGGCCCGGACAATCGCCGCGTTGTCGCCCTTGTTGAGGGCCGCAGTGGCGAGGATGTCCAGAAAGGTGTCGATCCGTGCCGTATCCTGCATCTGGCTCAGCAGGGTCAGCAGTGTGGTCGCATCACCGGGCGTTTCGCTCCTCCCGTGAGACCAGCCGACCTGCCTTGGCCACGTATCCAGCATGTGGCCGGCGAGTTCGTGTGCCTCACTCCACAGGGATGAGGCAAGACCTTCACCACTCTTGGCCCAGCGCTCGGTCAAGGCGGCCAGATAGGGCAGGGTGGCAGCCAGACCCGCCTGGTTGAGGACGGCGAGCCGCCGTGCCCGTGGCCACACCACCAGGGCCGCTCGGCGATAGGTGCGCTCGAAGGAGGCGCCTTCGTTCCCTGTGGCCTCGTGGAAATGCTGCTCGTCGGGCTCCAGGTCTTCGAAAATTTCGGGCGGACAGAGTTCGTCCTCCGTAAAGGGCAAGGTCCCCAGAGTCGGCTGGCTGCCGTCAGGATGCCGCCAGTCAGACAGGGTCTCGGTCCGATCGTGGACCTCAACTACCTCGAAGTCCTCTGCATCCTCCTCGTCCTCATCATCATCTGACCACCTGCGGCGGCGCGAACTCGAATACCCAGAGTGTTCGGCGCTGCCGCTTTCCTCAATAGAGACCAGCGCCAGATAGAGGTCGCAGTCGGCTGCGGATGCCGCTGCAACGAGGACCGCCGCCGCCGCGGCATCCGCCCCTTTCAGCGCGTCAAAGGCCAGTTCTGCTGGCGTGTAGGCATGTTCCAGGGGATAGAGCAGCTTTTCGGGGGAGTCGTCATCTGGAGCATCTTTCCCCGCGCTCCACTGCCGTAACAGCGCCGTCACCTCGGTCTGCTCGGTGTCATAGTCCGGCGCTTGCGGGGGCTGACCACGGCCTTGACGCCGCAGGTTGTAGACGAGAGTCAGCCGGTAACCTGAAGTGAGGGGAAGCACCTCATGCACGCAGTCCGCATAGAAAGCAGCAAAGGCTACTTGGGATGACTCTGGGCAGCTCAGTTCCAGCCGCACTTCCCGGTCGCGGTGGCGCACCAGAAGGGCTCCGCCGGTATAGAGCGACGGGAGGACAATGAGGAGGGTAGCGAACATGCCAGCGGCCTTCTCGGTATCGCGATGGCTCACGAAGAAACTGTCCGTGTCGTAGACCAGGAGTTTATAGAAATCGGCGACGACCGGCCCGGTCACCCCGAGGCCGCTCGTCGCCCGCGCCACAATGTCGGCCAGGGTCTGCTCCCAGTGCCGACCGCTGATCTGGACTCGCCCGGGGGCGATCTGCCAGGTCCGGCGCACGGCCGTATCGACCAGGGTGGCTTCGCCCCGACCGTAGGGGGCCGGCTCGGCGACGTCGATAAGTTGCTGAGCCTGGACGGGGAGCAGTGGCAGGGCAATGGGGCCAACGCCCGCCACGTCCAGGCGTGGCGCAAACATGTCGAGTGTGTTGGTGGTATAAAAATCGCCGGGACGCTGTACCGTCCGCAGTATCTTGGCTAGTTCGGTCGAGAGAGGTGCCATACGTTTCCGCCTATTCCTTCGGATGTAGTAGTGTCGGCTCACCCTTCTCATAATACATTTGATTTTTCAATGCGTTCCGGGGGAGTTGCTTGGAGGTAGCGGAGAACTGATCGAGCAAGAGGAACATGCTCTCGCAGTTGAATGCTTTAGACTGCTATACGAGTTCATTGACCTCATGGAAAAGGGGGAAGAGATTGTGTTTGCTGACGAGGTTGGGAGCTGGATGCTCCCCGACGATGAGAGACAGTGGACGGTGTTGAGTCTCGTTGGAACAAGCAACCGGGTTAAGAGAGAAGGTTTTCGAAACTTTTGGCATCGAGATAGGACACTTTTGCCAAGCCTCGCAACAGCCCTCGCAAAAAGAAGACTTTTGCGAGACGAAAACTCCAGGAAAGCGGTTGTGTGTGACTTTCAGAAATAAATGGCGGGGTTTCTTCAGCGCTTTGTGGCGGCCTGGAGGTGCGGATATATTCTCGCCTCCGGCCCTGCCATTTGCGGTCACTGGGTATGGGCGTCTGAGTTGTCCGTTTCCTTCCCTTCCGCGTCAATAAGGAGCACGCCGTATGGTCGATCGCATTACCGCACTCGTGGTGAAGGACTCTTTAGAAGCGATTTCCGCAGAAATGAGTAAGACCGTCGAACGCACGGCTGTCCACCCGCTGTTCAATGAAGTGCATGACTATTCCACTGGCGTCTTCTTCTACAAGGCCAACACCCGTGATACAGCCAAAGCCGAGGCTCCGTGGCCCAGTGTCCGGGCTGATCCCTTTCGCGCGAGCTCTTACGGTCATGAGGAGAGAGACCGCCCCGAGAGCGGGAGAGCGGCGAGCGCCATTGTTTGAGGGAAGGTGGAGCGAGAGCGTCTGTGCCGCTGATCTTGTACCTCTATGACGCGTGGCGAGAGAGACCGCCGCATCCTGAGCGAGCGACTCAGGGTTGCTGGCGAGGAGGGATCGTGTATGCAACCGCTGCCTTGTCCGCTGTGTCGAGCGTTTCTTGAACCTATCAAGAGGCGGTACGGTTTGGTCTGGGTATGCCGCACCTGCCGGGCCGGCGCGGTCACGCTGCCTATCCTGCGGCAAGTGACCGCGGGGCCGTTTGTCAATCACCTGTGGCAGACCGCGCTGCACGACGGTCGCCCCTCTGCTGTTGTCTGTCCCGCGTGCACGCAGCCCTTCACGGAGTTCCGAGGAGCAAGTGCCGCAGTCAACGCGCAGCTCAAGGTCTGCGTGCGGTGCTTCTGGGTCTGGCTCTGTCCCGAGAGGCTTTTGTCTCCTGCGGCAGCGAATCCATTGCCTCCGGCGCTGAGACGTGGCCGAGCGCTCGTGCAGGAGACGGATCATGAAGCAGCAACCACTGCGGGTGAAGCGTGCGCCATCCTCAGTTCCCTTGCGACTGGGATACTCCGTCGGGTGCTCTGAACTCCGTGGACTTTCCCCCCGCGGCGACACACTACGTGAAGAGGAGATGTCTATGCTGTTGATGCGACGGCAACACCTGGAGGGATTCGCGGAGGCGGCCAGGCGTCACTTCGAGGGGCAGATGTGTAAGCATCTGATCGGTACCGATTTCGATTCGGACCCTCAGCTCGCCTGGGCATCGTTAACGCTCCAAGCTCCTGAGCCCGCAACCCAAGAGGAGCGTGCCGCTTTGCTGTATGATCGCGCGCTGAATTATATCGATGCCGTCGTGGGGCCGCGGTACGAATACGAAAAGCCGGCCCTCGGGAAGGCGGAGCGGTTGACTATGCAGGATTTATCCCGGTGGGCCAGTGATTCCAGAGACGCGGTGCTAACGGCGCTGCGCGCTCTGTATCCGCGGAAATTTCACTATGCGGGAGAACCGCAGTCCACGAGATCATTAACGAGGGAGCCGCGCAGGCCCAGCGTCATGCGATCGCTGATCCGCGAGGTCCTGTCCTCCTCGCCGCCCTCATGTCTGCGTTCGGCCATCACTAACACCGCGGTGCGGCCCCCATGCTCAGCATCACTTGGAGTCCACTATGTGCAAATTGATCGCGGTTCTCGTGCTGACCTGCTTCGCGCTCGCCTGTGGCCCGCGCACGGATGACCAGCCGCGCGACGAATCGATCCGCGTGGCCACGTACAATGCCTTCCTCCTGTCTCCCTTCTTCAAATGCTTCAATCCGAACTTCGCCGACTGTCTGTTGCAGATCACTGGCGAGACCGAGAAATGGGCCAATCACCTGGCCGATACCATCCTCGCCAATACCGATCGCTTCGACCTGATCGTCATCAATGAGGCCTGGGATGAGGACGCGAAGTCCATTCTCGTACGGAGGCTGCGCTCCGCGTATCCGCACTTTGTGCGCAAGCTCGACGCCGACCTAATCCAGATGCGCGGCCCCGACCTGCGGGCCATTCTCAGCGGACAGCCGAGTGAAGTGCTGAACGGTCTATTTGGGAATCTGTCGATCGACAAGATCAATGGCGAGGACAGCGGACTGATGTTCTTCGCGAATCGTAAATTTGATTTCCTCCCGCTGCCCGATCCGTCCTTCAAATGGGGCACTGCCCCCGATCAGGCACTCGAGGCCTCCACCCCGGAGGTCGCCTTTACGCTCTTCGACGCCTGCGCGAGTCCAGACTGTTTTTCGGCGAAGGGAGCAGGGCTCGTCCGCCTGCGTCACCTGTCAACGGGGCGCATCTACAATGTGGTTTTTACGCACATGCAAGCCGACTATCCAGACAAAAATGAGTTGCACACGGCCAAACGTGCCAAGCAGTTCGCCCAGGTCCGCAAGCTGGTTGAAACGACGTTGGCCCCACTGTCACAGCGGGAAAAGAATCTGGAACGGGTGTTGATGATGGGCGACCTCAATGTCGCCGTCCTGTCCTCCGGTGCGGCGGAATGGGCTGGGCTCTTCGCGACGCCTGGCAGTTTCTACACGCGGCCGCTCTATGATGC
>JANMSE010000328.1:0-32837 GCA_031389045.1 Deltaproteobacteria bacterium
GGATGGCTATCAATTCTGCCGCGCGGTCAAAGAGGACCCACGGCACAGCAGTTTGCCGGTGATTCTGATGACGACGCTGGCGGACTCCAAGGAAGTCATTAAGGCGCTCGAAAGTAAGGCGGATGGGTTTATCACCAAACCCTGTGACGAGCGGTTTTTGCTCTCCCGCATCAAGTACGTCCTGGCGAACCAACAGTTACGCAAGACGGTGCCCGCGACCGGAGATGTCCACGTGATGTTTGGAGAGCGCCAGTACACGTTGCGCTCCGATCCGACCCAGGTGGTCGATTTGCTCCTCTCGACCTTCGATAACGCGATCCAAAAGAGCGGCGAGTTTGAGCGTGCCAGCCGCGCCCAAACCCGCGGACAGCTCGCCCTCCGCAAACTCAACGAAGAGCTGGAAGAGCGCGTCGAGGCCCGCACCTGGGAGTTGACGGTCGCGGAGAATAATCACCGCACCCTGCTCGATAGTAATGGCGATGCGATGATCCTCGTCAACAAAGAAGGCATGGTGCGCTATGTGAATCCGGCCGCCGTGACGCTGCTCCAACAGCCGGCGGAGGAATTGATCGGCACCGCCCCCGCGTTTTCGTTGGCGGTGGGAGAAACCAAGGAAGTCACGGTCCCGCAAGTCCAGAGCGAGCCGGTGGTCGCGGAGATGCGGGTTACAGGGATTATCTGGGAAGGCCGCCCGGCCATGCTGGCCACGTTACGCGATGTCACCGCTCGGAAGAAGGCGGAAGAGGCGCTCCAGCGCGCCAAGGACGCCGCCGAAGCCGCCGACCAAGCGAAGTCGGATTTCTTGGCCAATATGAGCCATGAGATTCGCACGCCGATGAACGGCATCATTGGCATGACCGACCTTTTGACCGAAACCCCGCTCAATGACGAGCAAAAGGATTTCGCCCTCACCGTCAAAGGGTGCGCCCAGTCCCTCCTGAGCATCATCAACGAGATTCTCGATTTCTCCAAAATCGAAGCGGGGAAGTTTGACCTCGAAGCGATTGATTTCGATCTGCGCACCACCTTGGAAACGGTGACCGACCTCTTCGCCAAAACGGCGGCGGACAAGAACATCGAATTGGCGCTGCTGACCCTGCCCAACGTCCCCACGGTCTTGCGCGGGGACCCAGAGCGGCTGCGCCAGATTTTGATTAATTTCACCGGCAATGCGGTCAAATTCACCGAAAAAGGGGAAGTGGTCATTCGGGTGGTGGTGGCCGAAGAAACCGAGTCTCATGCGCTCCTGCGGTTTGAGATCATCGATACCGGCATCGGTATTCCTCCCGACCGCATGGACCGCTTATTCCGCACTTTTTCCCAGGTCGATAACTCCTCGACGCGGAAGTACGGGGGGACCGGCCTTGGGTTGGCGATCAGTAAAAAGCTCGCCGGTCTGATGGGTGGCGAAGTCGGAGTGGAGAGTACCATTGGCAAAGGGAGCACGTTTTGGTTCACGGCACGGTTGGAGAAACGGCCGATGGCCGCCGCCCCAGCGAAAACTACCCGAACGAATCTCACGGGACTGCGAGCCCTCGTCGTCGATGATAACCAAACCAACCGCACCATTCTCCAACATCAACTGACCTCGTGGGGGATGGAAGTCGAACTGGCGGAGGGTGGACAGCAGGCGTTGGCGCTCCTCGACCTGGCCCAACAAATGAATCGCCCCTTCCACATTGGGGTGCTCGACTGGCAAATGCCAGAGATGGATGGGTTGACGCTGACCCAGATTATCCGCACGCGTCCCGAACTCAAAGACATGCGCTTGGTCTTTCTCACCTCCGTTGGCCAGCGTGGCGATGGCGAACGGGCACGGGAGGCTGGGGTGCAGGCGTATCTCACCAAACCGGTCCGCCAATCGCAGCTTTTTGATTGTCTCTGTCTCCTCGCGAGTCAGTTGGAAGAAGCCGCCGCCACGCGGTCCACGGACTTGATTACGCGCCACACGTTGGCGGAGACGGCGGCGCAGGTCAAAATTCTGGTCGCTGAAGATAACGTGGTCAACCAGAAGCTGATGGTGCGGTTACTCGAACGCCTCGGCTATCAGTGCGATGTCGCGAATAATGGGGCTGAAGCGGTCGAGGCCATGGAGCGGGCCTCCTACTCGGTCGTGCTCATGGACTGTCAGATGCCGGTCATGGATGGGTTTGAGGCGACGAAGCAAATTCGCGCGCACGACCAAGGGCTCGCGAAACACACGCCCATCATCGCGGTCACCGCCCACAACATGGCGGGTGACCGGGAACGATGTCTCCTGGCGGGGATGGACGATTATGTCGCCAAACCAGTCAATGCAAGTTCGATCAAAGGGGCTTTGGAAAAATGGCTTTCCAAACCGGCCGCGCGCGAGGAGGACATGGTCCCTGTCGAAGTCCGCACTCCTTCACACCCCCCCACGCCGGTGGGGCCGCGCATTCTCCTCCCCAATCAGCTTCCACGGTTACTCCTGGCCGAAGATAATTTGGTCAACCAGAAACTCGCTGTCCACATCTTGAACAAACTCGGATATAACGTGGATGTCGTATCCTCTGGGCGCGAAGCGTTGGCGGCTTTGGAACGGACCCCTTATCCTTTGGTGTTAATGGACTGCCAGATGCCCGAAATGGACGGGTTTGAAACGACTACGCACATCCGTGAACAGCAGGCGCGGACGGGGGCGCGCACCACGATCGTGGCCCTCACCGCCCACGCCATTAAGGGCGACCGGGAGCGTTGCCTTGAGGCAGGCATGGATGACTATTTGGCCAAGCCGATTGACCGCAAGGAACTGATCGCGGTGTTGGAGAAGTGGCTTGGCAAACCCGCGATTCCGGTCACCGATCTCGCGAGTCCGGCGGCGGTACATGGCAATGGGTCCACGGCCTCCATGCCAGTGGCCGTGGTGCTCCCACCATTTGACATGCAAGCCGCGCTCGAACGGGCGGGAGGAGATATGGAGTTGCTCGCGGAGCTGGCCGATCTGTTTTTACAAGACTACGAGCAGTATCTGTCACAAATCCATACCGCGCTGGCAACCGCGGATAATAAATTGCTGGCAATGGCGGCCCACACCCTGAAAGGCTCGGCTGGGAATTTCGCGGCGACCCCCACCTGTGAGGCCGCCGCCGCGCTTGAAGACGCGGGGCGGAGCGGCGACTTGAGCCAAGCGACTGAGGTGGTTGGCCAACTCGAGACGGCCTTGCAACAGCTCGCTCCCGCCCTTCAACAATTGCGTCAACAGGTAGCGGCATGATGAGGAGAACTCCCTCGTGGCGATAGCACGTCAAGTGACATCGAAAGCCGCGCCGGGAAAGCCGGTCCCAGGCGGGCCTGTCCCAGGAAAGCCGAAGCCGGCTCCCGTACCCGCCGTGACTCGATGCAAGGGCTTTCTCCCGTTCGTGGTTGGCCTTCTTTTTCCGTTGGGGGCAACCCTTTTGGACATCGCTGCCCAAGCCCTCCCGTTTTCTCTGAGCAGCGTGGTGGCTGTGCAAGTGGCGCAACCCCTGCACTGGTTGTTGGACCTGGTGCCGTTGGTGATGTGGTTGGTGGCGAGGAGCAGCAGGTCCCCCTCTCGGCCCGTCGTCACCACGGGGACCCCAGGCCAGGAACGACACCCGGCCGGAAGCCCGATCGAGACGCCACAGCAGCAGCGCGCCATCGCGACTTTGCAAGCCGAACTCGCCACCGTCAAAAGCCAACTCCAGGAAGCACAGGCTCGCGAGCTGGCGGCTCGTGAAGCGCTTGAGGAAGTGACTGCCCGTGGGATGCTCACCGTGCCGGGGCTTTTCGCGGCATCTCCGCGTGTTGGCGAAGAAACGGAAGCCGAACTTCCCGACGAACTTCCCGGTGCGTTTTCTTTGCAAAGCGGAACC
The DNA here is from genome assembly GCA_031389045.1 of Deltaproteobacteria bacterium. GTDB lineage: Bacteria > Desulfobacterota > Binatia > Bin18 > Bin18 > JABFSC01. The sequence goes on from JANMSE010000328.1 coordinate 3,855, forward strand.
TCCGGGGCATTCCAAGAACCGGTGGAGACACGTGCCGACCTTCCCCCCGATCTTCCTCCTGCTGGAGCGATTATCGATTTGACGGAAGCGCTCGCGCATATTGGTGGAGACGAGGAGTTATTGATGGAGTTGGCCACGCTCTTTCTTGGGGAATATCCGCACGTGCTGGAGAATTTGCGCGCGGCGGTCACCAACGGAAATGCTGAGGACATCATGTATCACGCGCATGCGTTGCGGGGGGCGATGAGCAATTTTGTCACGCATGAGACGGAAAACGCCGCGCGCCGTCTGGAACAGCTCGGTCGCGAGGGCAATCTGACTGATGCCGCGGGGGCGTTAAGCGAGTTAGAAACCGCATTGCAACGACTCATCCCGGCGTTGACCGCGTTCGCGGCTTAAACCCACTCCCCTGGAGCAGACCAGACATAATCGACTGTTGTGGTCTCCCTAACCGAACTTGGAGGGGGTGGGTGGCCAATTTGCATAAGGCTGGGAACGTCGGCTGCAATGCCGCCGCTGGAAAACCGCGAAGAGCGGAAAAAATTGGAAAGGAAGGAAGGAGGAAAAATGAAAAAACGAACATACCTCGGTGTCGCGGTCGCGGGGATGCTCTTATTGTGGCAGGGCACTGCTCACACGGAAGAACATCAACACAAGAGGCCGCGCAAAGCCGGGCAGGAAACGCCCCATCATGGCCCCGTCCACGGCATGATGGCCGAGAGCGGGAAAACCGGAGACCCGGCCTTACTGGATCGTGTCCAGCAACTCGAAGAAGAAGTGCGCCAACTCAAGGAAGCGCTGCAACAGCGGGCCCCTAGCGCGGGCCACGGGCAACCAGCAGCCACCCATGAACGCCCGATGGATCGACACGGCGCTGGGCATGAAGAACATGCCACTGGCGAACATGCTCCCGCTGCCAGCCTCTCCATTGAAGACCGCCTCAAGGCTGTCGAAGACGGCACCATGAACTTATGGGGGATCAAGTTTGGTGGCATGTTGGTGACCTCATACGTCTACAACTTCAATACCCCCGATTCCCGTGAAAACAGCCTGCGTTTATTGGATGATCGTCACAACAACATTAACCTCGAACTCCTCCAGCTCAGCATCTCGAAAGAAATCCACGGCATTGGTTTCAACGCCAAGATTGACATCGGGCAAACGGCGGAAGCGATTGCCTCGGATTGGAATGGCGACGGGAAACTCTCGAACTCGGAAGAAACCAATGATTTCGAGTTGCAAGAAGCCTATATCACCTAATACCGCCCCCATTGGGCGCGGGCTGCAATTCAAGGGTGGAAAGTTTGTCACGTTAGTCGGAGCGGAAGTCATTGAATCGCCGCTGAACTACAACGTGTCGCGTTCGTTCATGTTCAACTACGGCATTCCGTTCACGCATACTGGTCTGCTCGCGACCTATCCCTTCACGGATCAGGTCAGCCTCACCGGTGGAGTGATCAATGGCTGGGACAACGTCGTCGACAACAACAGCAGTAAGTCATTCATTGGGCAATTGGCGTTGACCCCGGACAAAATGGTGAGCTGGAATATCAACGGCATCTACGGAGCGGAACAGAACCGACGCGGCGGGTCGCAGCGCGGCTTATTGGATTCCGTGCTGACGGTCAAACCGATGGATCATCTCGCGATGGTGCTCAACTACACGCGTGGGGCGGAAAGCCGCCAGCCCGGGACTTTGCGTGAAGCCACCTGGCAAGGCATGTCCGGTATCCTGAGCCTCGGTGGGTCGCTGATTACCGAAGAGTTGGAACCCTTCTCCGTCGCGTTCCGTGGTGAGTGGTTCGCCGATGAGGACGGTGCTCGTACTGGTAACAAGCAAGACCTCTGGGCGTTCACCAGCACCTTGAAGTGGGACATTGGCCATCATTTGGAAGCGCGCGTCGAATATCGCCATGACAACTCCGATAACCGGTCTTTTGAGCGCGACATCGGTCGTTTTCGGCGTCAACAAAATACGCTCGGGGCTGAGTTAGCCTTGGTGTTCTAAATCAGTAGTCAGTGGTCAGTGACGCAAGAGTAAGGAGAAAATCGCTATGTCGTTATTTCGTTACGGTCGGGCCGCCTTCGCCGTGGCCATGTTATCACTTGGGGTGAGCGCACCCTCACAGGCCCAAACATTCGTCGATCCAACGGCCACGTTCATGTATCCCGAACATGTGACCTTGGAGAATCTGGTGTATGTCGGACCGTTCGCCACGCTCCGCGCTGGTGCCGAGGGAGAGGAAGAGTTCATTGTCGTGGGTGGCGAAAGTAACATCCAAGACAACGTAACCGTCTCCGCGCGCGGGGGGGAAGTCGCCCTTGGAGAAATGGTCATTTTGGCGCATGGCTCCACCGTGCGTGGTCCCGCCACCATCGGTGAGACTGGAGTATGTCCACCTGAGGAAGAGATTTGCCCCTCTTTCGTCGGCTTCAATTCCGAGGTTGAGGGCGCGGTCATCGAAAAAGACGCGATGGTGTTGCATCTCGCTCGCGTCGCGCCGGGGGTGGTGATTCCTTCTGGTCGCAAGGTCCTCTCTGGGAAAAATGTGGCTTCGCAGGATGAGGTGGACGAGAAGACCGCTCTGGTGACGGAGGGAGATCGTGCCTTCATGCACGGCGTGATCGAGGTGAACGTGGCGTTTGCCGAACAGTATAACGAATTAGCCGACGATCCGACCAACCTCACCGGGATCAATTACGACCCAGGACATACGGAGTTCAATCATGACAAAGACCTTCCGACCTTAGCTGAGGAAGAGACACGAGACCCGGATTTTCGTAACCGGATTATTGGTGATGTACGGTTGGCGGATGATTGGGACGCGCTCAATAAAGCGCTGGGTCACGAGATTTCCCTGCGAGCGGATGAAGGCGAGCCATTCGAAATTGGTACCATTGCTGACATGAAAGATAACGTCACCATGCATGCGCTAGGGGAAACGCATCTTCATCTTGGCGACCACGGCCGGTATGGCTATCGCAGCATTGTTCATGGCGGCCCTACTCCTTTCTCTGTTGAAGATGAGGAGGAACATAACGCCACCGTTACTGGCGACAATGTCAAAATCGAGACGAAAGCCGTCTTTTTCCGCTCCCGGATTGGCGCGGATAGCAAGATCGGGTCGCGTTCGCTGCTCCAACAAGTGGATTGTCCCGCTGGGACGAAGATCGAAAGCCGGCGGATTGTCATTGGGGACGGGACGAACTGTCCGGTGCCGGGCTACCGGGTTGAGTGGTAAATACGAGGCCATACCGCTGAACGCCTTTCACACATACGAATATAAGAAGAAGTTCGGCGTGACCGGTGTTTCGTGGTAAAAAATGAAAATGGCTCAACTAATGGATCGGATTACTGTGAACCCACGGCAATGTGGCGGGCGTCCCTGCGTTCGCGGCATGCGCATTCGCGTGGCCGATGTCTTGGAGCTTCTCGCGTCTGGGATGACTCACAAGCAGATTCTGAAAGAGCATCCTGATCTCGAGACCGAGGACATCCAGGCCTGCCTGCGGTTTGCTAGTAGCCGGGTCGGACATCCAGTGGTCGCAGCGTGATTCTGTGGGTCGACGCTCAGATCTCTCCGGCCTTGTGTCCGTGGATCGGTCAGCGGTTTAAGGTCGATGCCGTACACGTCCGCGACCTCGGCTTGCGAGAAGCGGAGGATCCGCAGATCTTCGACCGTGCTCGCAAAGCGGGCATCGTCGTGTTCACCAAGGATGACGACTTCGTCGATCTCGTGCGCCGCCACAGCACACCGCCGCAAGTGCTGTGGCTCAGGTGCGGGAACATGTCGAACGCTCGTCTCAAAGAAATCCTTACACGGACGCTTGCGGACGCAATCGAGCTTCTCCATCAAGGCGAGGCAGTGGTCGAGATCAGTCTCGCGGAGGGCGCGCATGGAGGCCGAACAAAACGCGCTACCCGCCCGTGGCGACAAGGCCGTTCGGGCAAGCGGGTGGCACCCCGTTTTGGCCGCAGCGGGGAGCGTGAGCGATGAACACGAGTCGTATCGTCTTCGTCTTGCTTCTCGTTGTCGTTTCTTCCGCCTGTCGTCCCCTGACGACCGCGCGGGGGACTGTGGTACCGCCACCCTCAGCAATGACCTCTCAACACCCCGTGCCACCGGCAGAGCAAAAACCCCCGGTCCCTGCCCTCTTCCCTCCAAGTCCTCTGCCGCCACCCAGTGGGATGAAGATGACTTTGGAGGACGAGGTTCGCGATCTGCCGGATGGGCGTATCGCGTGGTCAACCTATTGGAAGCTCTGCTGGGAGCCGTATGCCGGCGCGGTGGCGTATGAAATGCAAACATTGACCGGAGAAGGCACGTCCCGCAAACTCCGGCGCCAACACGACACCTGTCTGCGTATTGAAGCGGCAGCGGGAGAAAATGCCAAAGAAAAAGGGTTGGTGAACCGTGATTTGCTCCTCGCGCTGCAGTCCGGTCAACTGGCCTACCGTATCCGGGCCGTCCTCGACGGGGACCGTGTCTCCGAGTGGTCCTCTGTGATGATGGTTGGAGAAGTCAGCAAATAACATTTGGGTGGGTAGGTTGGGGGCCAACCCCCGATACTGCAAGCAGCAAATCAAAAGGCAACAATTCAGCCTCAAAGAGCCTGTTGATGGTTGGCGACGGGGGTAATTCCTGGCGCTGGTGGAATGGGGATGCCATCAAACCACCGAAGCTGATCTCTCAGCGTCACCACCTCGCCAATGATGGTCACGGCAGGCGAGGTGAATTTCCTCTCCGTCGCTTTCTGAACAATATCGCGCAGGGTCCCGACCACTGTCTCTTGCTCACGCCGTGTGCCCCAGCGGACCAGCGCTACCGGGGTTTCCGGCGCGCGCCCGTGTTGGAGTAACTGCGTAACGATATGGGGCAGCGTCTTCAATCCCATCAACACCACCAACGTATCCACTGCGGTCGCCAGCTTCGCCCAGTTGTGGGTGGTGGTGCCGCCACTTGTGGCCTCGCCACTCGTGGTCTCGCCACTCGTGGCCTCGCCACTCTCTTCATGTCCAGTAATGACGGCGAAGGACGACGCATAGCGCCGGTGGGTGAGTGGAATCCCGGCATACGCGGGCGCGGCCACCGCGGAACTCACCCCAGGCACGATCTCAAACGGCACTCCCGCCTCCGCTAGTGCTTCCGCCTCCTCACCCCCACGTCCAAACACAAAAGGGTCACCACCCTTCAAGCGTACCACGCACTCACCGCGTCGCGCGTAGGCGACCAGCAACTGATTGATCTGCCCCTGCGGCACGCAGTGCAAGTGTTCCTCTTTGCCGACATACAATTGGTGCGCATCCGCCGGCGCTTCTTGTAACAATTGTGGATGGACGAGACGGTCGTAAAGCACGACGGTTGCCTGCCGTAGCACGTTCAGACCACGGACGGTGATCAGCTCAGGATCGCCTGGGCCCGCGCCAACGAGATAGACTTTACCGCGCATCATGCCTCCGAGAATAGGAAAGGGGAAAGGGAAAAAAGGGGAAACGGGGAATGGGGGAGAGCCATACTATGACTCCGCTGCTGTGTCCGACTGTTCTCGTGGTGCGATTTGCCACCGGTCAGCTTTTCCGCTGGCATAGCATTGAGGACACGGCTCATTTTGTTCGTGGAGGTGTCCACGCCCGTCACACATCTTGCAGAATCCGTTGAGCAGATACAGTCGATAATAAAAATCCGAGATGTCATGCACCCCGCGAAAAAAGGTCTGAATCTGTTCAACAATATGTTCCCGCTGAAACGCATTCTGTGACATTGGCTACTCCTTGGGGTTCTTCACTTTTGACTTTTGACTTTTGACTTTTGACTTTTGACTTTTCCTAATTCTGAATTCTCAATTTTTTAGTACACATCCCGCAGATACCGCTTCTCCGTTGCCAGTTGTTGCAGGTACAGCCAGGCATGGTCTTCCGACAAGCCGCCATGCCGCATCGTGACCTGGCGTAACGCGGTATCGACATCCTTCGCCATGTGGGTCGCGTCGCCACAGACGTAGACCGACGCCCCATCCTGAAGCCAGCGCCACACCTCAGCCCCGTGTTCAAGAATGCGATGCTGGACATAGACTTTCTCGTCTTGGTCCCGTGAAAACGCCACATCCAAGCGGGTCAACACCCCCGCGCGTTGGAAAGCGGTCAGCTCTTCCTGGTAGTAAAAATCCGAGTCCCGGTGGTGCTCGCCAAAAAACAACCAGTTCCGACCACCGGCCCCACGCCATTGCCGGTCGTGGAGAAACCCGCGAAACGGAGCCACCCCCGACCCCGGACCGATCATTATCATCGGGACGGTCGGATCAGCCGGGGGGTGAAAACTCGGAGACCGTTGCACGAACACCGGCACCACGCCCTCACGCGCGCGGTCGGCGAGAAAGGTGGACGCTACGCCTTTTCGTACTCGACCTTCACACGAGTAGCGCACCACCCGGACGGTCAGGTGCACCTCGGTCGGATGCGCCGTCGGGCTCGATGCGATGGAGTACAGCCGCGGCTGGAGTCGTTTCAGGTGGAGCAGTAACTCGTTCGCGCTCAGTGAGACCCGCGGGTAGGCGTGCAAGAGGTCGATCAACTGCCGCCCCCACAGGAAGCGCTGGAGTTCGGCCTCGTGTTCATCGACGAACAACCGCGCTAGCGCGGTCGCGCCACTGCGCTCGGCGATGACGTGGAGCATGTCGCGCGACAGCGTGGCGATCTCGTAGTGCGTGAGCAACGCCTCGCGTAACGCCATCTCTCCCACGCGTTCAACCGTGACCAGCGTATCGTCCGACAACGCGAGCCGATTCATCAGTTCCTCGACCAAGGCGGGACAGTTCGTGGGCCAGATGCCTAAAGTGTCACCTGCGGCGTACTGAAGTCCCGACCCCGCCACCGAGAGTTCGTAGTGGCGGGTCTCTTTGGTGGGGCTTTTGTCGTTGAGGTGCACGTTGGTCACCAGTTGAGCCGGAAACGGATTGGTCTTGCTATAGGTGCTCGCCGCTGAAGACGTAGGCCGGGGAGGGGGCGGCACCGACACGGGGATGCGTGACACTGCAACCGCCGGGTGCGCGAGTAACGTTGCCGTGACCCGCGCGATCCACTCCGTGGCGGTCGTCTGAAAATCCACGTCACAGGACGTGAATGGAAGAAGCGCGTGGGCTTGTAGCGCCGACAGCCGCGCATCGACATTTTCGCCATGCTGGCAAAAGCGTGCGAAATTGGCATCGCCCAGGGCGAGCACGGCATATTGCAGGTGGGGTAGGGGAGAGGCCTTGGCACCGTTGAGAAAACGCCAGAAGGCCATGCCGTTGTCCGGTGGGTCTCCATCGCCGTAGGTGCTGGTAACAACGAGGAGGAGACGTTCCCGTGTGAGTGTCGTCACCCGATAGTCGCTCATGCACGAGAGCGCGGTTGAGACCCCAGCCGTTGCCAAGGCTCGACACAGTTTCCCGGCAACCTCCTCCGCGTTGCCGGTTTGCGAGGCGTAGAGAATTGAGACGGTGGGTGTTGCTGAGGGGTGGTTCTCCTCCTCCGCGCGGAGAGAGACCGGCACGGTGTCGAGACGTGGGGCATCGCTGGTCATCTTCTGTACCCGCACCGCGCAGCACTTCAGTTCCGGCTGCAAGGAAATGGCATCCACCGCATCGCTGGTCACGGCATTGATGGTCTGTTGTTCACCAAATAGATCATTCCAATGAAACGGCGTGAAGCAGACTCCCGGCTGGGTCTGGTCGGTGATTTTCGCCGGATAGATCGCCTGTCCACGCCGGGAGTGGATCGCCACGGTGTCACCCTCGGCAATGTCATGGGCGCGGGCATCTTCTGGGTGGATTTCGATAAACGGTGCCGGATTCAAGCGGTTGAGCGTCGCGACTTTGCTGGTCTTCGTCAAGGTGTGCCACTGGTGCGGCAGCCGTCCGGTATTGAGCAGGAAGGGGTACTCGGCATCCGGTAGTTCCGCTGGTGGTAAATAGGGACGGGCGAAAAAGCGGGCTTTGCCGGAAGCGGTTGGAAACCGTAAAAGGTGGGCGTCCTCTTCTCCCTGATAGCGAATCGGATTCCGTGCCAGTCCTTGTGGTGGGCAGGGCCATTGCAGCGGCTCCTGCCGCAAACGGTCGTAACTGGCGCCACGCAAATCATAGCCAGTCAACGGATTCCCCGTCTGGCGAATCTCCTCGAAAATCTCGGTGGCATCGCGATAGGAAAACTCGGCTTTATACCCCAGCGCGCATGCCACCCGCGCGATCAATTGCCAATCCGCGAGCGCCTGCCCTGGTGGGTCCACCGCCTGTTCCATGAGCGTCAGGTTACGTTCGGAGTTGACCATCACCCCTTCCGCTTCCGCCCACAGCGCGGCGGGGAGCACGATGTCGGCATACCGATTGGTGGCGGTTTCAAGAAAGGCATCCTGTGTGATGACCAACTCCGCCGCCCGTAGCCCGTCGATCACAAGCTGCCGGTTGGGCATCGACGCGACCGGATTGGTGCAGATAATCCACACCGCCTTGAGGTCACCGGTGGTGAGCTTACGAAACAGCGAGACGGCATCGGGGCCGGGGGTGGGTTGGATGGTGCCGGGGGGGAGGTTCCACAGCTCTTCGGTGAACTGGCGGTCCGCTTCGTTTAGCACCGTGCGTTGTCCGGGGAGGCCGTGACTGAGGTAGCCAACCTCACGTCCGCCCATCGCATTCGGCTGTCCGGTAAGCGAGAACGGCCCGCTGCCGGGGCGGCAGATTGTTCCCGTCGCGAGATGGAGATTGCAGATCGCGTTCGTATGCCAGGTGCCGTGGGTGCTTTGATTGAGTCCCATCGTCCACAGGGTCATCCACTCCGGCGCGTCACCAATCCATTGGGCCGCCTGGCGGATGTCCGCCTGCGCGATACCGGTGATCAATGCGACATGTTCCGGTGTAAAGTCCGCAAGAAACGGTGCGACTTCCTCCCAGCCTTCCGTATGCGCGGCGATGAAGTCCGGGTCGATGCGATTGTTCTTCACCAACAGGTGCAACAGGCCATTGAGCAGGGCGAGGTCGGTGCCGGGGTGCACCTGTAAGAAGAGGTCAGCTTTCTCGGCGGTGGCGGTGCGGCGCGGATCGACGACAATCAGCTTGGCTCCGGTCTTCCGACACTGGTCGAGAACACGCAAGAAGAGCACGGGGTGACAGTCGGCCATGTTCGAGCCGATCACCAGAAAGCACTGGCTCTGCTCAATGTCCTGATACGAGCCGGGGGGGCCGTCCGCGCCGAGCGACTGTTTGTAGCCACTGGCGGCACTTGCCATACAGAGACGTGAGTTCGAGTCGATGTTGTTGGTGCCGATGAAGCCCTTGCATAATTTGTTGGCCAGATACTGCGCTTCCAGTGACATCTGGCCGGACACGTAGAAGGCCACGGCGTCCGGTCCATGTTGGTCGATGATCGCGCGGAGTCTCTGGGCGCTGAGTCGGATGGCTTCGTTGGTACTTACCGGGGTGAGGGGCTGGCCTCGTTCTTGGCGGAGGTACGCGGTCGCGAGTCGATCCGGGGCGGAGAGCACTTCCGCGCTGGTCATGCCTTTGGTGCAGAGCCGACCGGCATTGGCGGGATGGGTCTTGTCGCCACTGACTTTGACGACCCGGTTGTCCTTGACCTGGAGCAACAGACCACAGCCCACACCGCAGTAGGGGCAGACGGATTTGGTGGTGTGGGGGGTGGGTTCTGTCATCATTTCAGAAGTTCCCTCTCCCGGCTGGGAGAGGGGTAGGGTGAGGGGGATCAAATGACCTTTCCTTCATTTACGACAGTTCGACCACAATCCGCCCACCAACCTCACGTACCGGATACGTGCGCACGGTTACGTCTTCACCCTGGCAGCGTCCAGTTTCCAGGTCGATTTTCCAGGCGTGGAACGGGCAGATCACCTTGCCGCCACCAGCGATGCCATCGGCCAGCGGGCCGCCACGATGGGGACAGGCGTTATCCGTGGCGAAGAGGCGACTATCACGTTGCCGGAAGACCGCGATCGTTTTGTCCTTCACTACGAACGCGCGCCCTTCACCGGGGGGGATAAATCCGACTGGACCGAGATCAATCCTATGTGGGATGGTGGTGACAGGGGGCCAAGTACTGTCCATGCGTGCGGTTTGTGCGGTGCTGCTTCTCATAATATGCGGGCCTCCTCTGTTGTTGCCCCCACCATCACCGGATTGGCGAACTGACTCGCATGGATCGGATGCTCCGCCTCCGCCCACGGGTCCTTGTACGCCGCCACCGCCGCTTCGATCTCCGCATCCAGCCGCGCGCAAATCCCCTCACTATCCTCCACCAACACGTCGCGCATCTTCTCAATACCTAAGCGTTCCAAGAACCCGTAGGTCCGCTCCAAATACTTGGCATTCTCGCGGTAATACTGCATGAAGCGCCCCATATAGAGCAGCACCTCGTCATGTGTGGAGACAGTGCACAAGAGGTCCCCCTTGCGCACCGAACTCCCCGCCGCCCCACCTACGTATATCTCCCACTGCCCCCCCTCGATCGCCACCGCCCCCAGGTCTTTGACATACGCCTCCGAACAATTGCGCGGACACCCCGTCGTCGCCAGCTTCATCTTGTGTGGCGACTCGACCCCTTGAAAGCGCCGCTCAATCTTCTGCGACAACCCGATGGAATCGCCCAGCCCGTAGCGGCAGAAGTCCGTGCCCACGCAGCTTTTGCACGTCCGAAACGCCTTGGTGTACGCATGGCCACTCGGCATACCGAGATCACGCCAGATACTCGGCAGGTCCTCTTTCTTGAACCCCAACAGGTCGATGCGCTGGCCGCCGGTGAACTTCACCATGCGGGCATGATATTTTTCCGCCACCTCGGCGATCCGTTTCAGTTCCGCCGCCGTGGTCACGCCGCCATAGATGCGGGGGATCACACTAAACGTGCCATCATTCTGAATGTTGGCGTGCACGCGGTCGTTGATAAAGCGCGCGTCCCGCTCGTCGTCGTACCCGCCCGGCCACAGCGATTTGAGCAGCGAAGCGAGGCCAGGCTTGCTGCCTGGGTCTTCCTTGCTACCCGCCAGCACCCGAAACACCGCGCTCACACTCTTAAGCCCGTGCTCCTTGATCGCGGCGATGAGTTGCGGTTTCGTCAGTGGCACACCGGGGACGTAATAGTGCTCGCTCGGATCCTCGACCACCTCGCCCGCGTATACTTCCAACAGTTGCATAATCAGGCTTTTGCAACTGCCGCAGCCGGTGCCCGCCTTGGTGTGCACGCCGACCTGCGTCACCGACTTACATTTACCAATCTGAATCGATTCCTTGATTTTGCCCTTGGCGATGCCGTTACAGTTACAGATTTGCGCTTGATCGGGCAGGTCGAACACCGAGAGTATCGGCATGCCGCTCGACGTGCCAAACAACAGGTCCGCGCGTCGTTGCGGCACGGCGGAATTGAGCATGAACATCTGCGTCAACACCCCGGCGGTGTCGGTTTCGCCCAGCAGGATCGCGCTGGTCAGGATGTCATCGTGGATCACCAACCGTTTGTAGACGCCCCGCGACGGTTCGCGGTACACCACCACGTCAGCGTCCGCCGGTAGTTGCTTGGGGTCGCCCATCGACACGAGGTCGATGCCCATCACCTTGAGTTTGGTCGCGAGCTTGGAGCCGTGGTAGGCCGCGCGGGGATTGGTGCCGGTCAGCACATCGGCGATCACCTTGGTCTGCTCCCAAATCGGATCGATCAACCCATAGATCACCCCGCGATGCTGGACGCACTCACCGACGGCGAAAATGTTGGGGTCACTGGTGCGCAATTGGTCATCGCAGACAATGCCGCGTTCGACGGTCAGGCCCGAATCCTTGGCGATCACGACGATCGGGCGGATGCCGGTGCTGATGACCACCATGTCGGTGTCGAGGACCGAGCCATCCTTGCATTGCAGCCCGGTCACGTGGTCATCCCCAAGAATGTGGGTAGCGATGGTGCTCGGCAGGACGCGGATGCCCATGCCTTCAATCGCGGTCTGTAACATCGCGCCGGCTTCGGGATCAAGCTGCGCGGCCATCAGTTGCGGAAAGGCTTCGAGCACGGTCACGGTCACCCCATGCGTGAGCAGCCCGCGCGCGGCTTCGAGTCCAAGCAGGCCGCCACCAATCACCGTGGCAGTGCGGCAGCGTTTGGCATAGGAGGCAATCTGGTCACAGTCGTCGATTGTGCGAAAGAGAAACGTGCCCGCTTTATCGGTCCCTTCGAGAGGTGGGACAAAGGGCCGGGAGCCGGTGGCGATAATGACGGCATCGTAGGGGGCTTCCACCCGCGCGGCGTTGACATCACACCCGTCGAGCCCATACGGAGACGCCGTGGTGCGCAATGGACTGCCGATCACCACGCGCCGGTCACGGTCGATCAGTGAAGCTTTGACTCCCGCATGCAACGTGATCTGGTTTTTCTCGTACCACGAGAGCGGATTGAGGAAGGTCTCTTCCATGCGTTGCGAGCCATTGAGGACATTGGAGAGCAGAATGCGATTGTAGTTGCCGTAGGGTTCGGCTCCGAACATGGTAATGGCGAACTGGTCTGGGTCGCGTTCGAGGATTTCTTCCACGACGCGAGCGCCTGCCATGCCGTTGCCGATCACCACTAAATGTTTTCGTCCGTCTTCAGTCATGGGTGTGAATGCCTCATTTTTGCTATGCGCCTTGCGCGGTGTTGGAAGGAGTGCAATTCCCAGACCGTTTGTTTGCGCTTGTGGATTCGCGGCAGACCTGGTAGAAAACCGAGGTTTTTCGCGGAAAAAACGGCGTGGTTGCTTCAGTGCACGTGCGGAGTGCTTGGAAAAGAGGCAGGGCCGTCGTTCTGCTGGCTCTGGGGAAGCAGAGGACAGGGGGAGAAGTCAAAAGTCAAAGGGCAAAAGTCAAAAGTGAAAAATCAGGAGGGGGCGCTTCGCGCGCTCTCGGTGCCTGGGAGCGCGGGTGTCTCGCCTGCGGGAGAGGCGAGCGAGTGGGATGCGCCCTCAGTGGGGATCCAATTAAGGCGTAATGTTTGCCCACAAGTCGGCGGTGACAAACCGCGCCAGGTGTCCAACATTTGTTGTGGCAATGACCAACTCCGCGGCCGGAACATCAAGGGTAAGGGCCTGAGCCGCGATCAAGACATCACAATCCAACTCCTTCGGGTCGGCGGTCGGGACTCCGGTGTTGCGTGCCTGTGCCCAGAGCTTTGCCGCGACCCGCAGGGCGCTGTCAGTGAGCGGAAGATAGCGGTCTGTCCGGGCGGCATTAAAGGCATCAAGCTGTGCGAGGCTTTTCCGATGTCCCACACGCTCCAACTCGCGCCGGACCTCGTAGTCGGCAATGGCCGGAACAATCAGCCGATGCCCAGCCGCCATGATGTGAAGAGCCCACTGCGTGATCGCTCGCGGTTCTGGCGTTTTCTTGGGGTTCGTCAGCAATCCCAGCGGCCCGGTGTCGAGAACGATCACGTGACTCATGGATAGACTCGCCGTGCGCCAGCGCGGTCGCGTTCAGCATTGATGGCGAGCTGAAATGCTTCGACTTCGCTCTGGGCCTGCCGTAATTCGTCTGGGTCGTCTGTGGCCTCTTCTTCCAGCCAGGACTGTAGCAGCGCAATAGATGCCGCATTTTCGTCGTGTGCCACTGGCAGATATGCCGTGACGATCTTCCGCACGAACTCAGCGGGGGCGATGCCTTCCTTGTGCGCGGCGGTTCGGAGTTGTCCTTCTTCCACCGGGGTGAAATCGATCGTGAGTGTCATCATTCCTCTCCCTATCCGTGCCGAACTTTTGCTGAAAGCGGATGGTTGATCGCTTACCAAAAGGTTGAGGCAGCGGCAATGTCGGTCTGTCCTTCTTTGTCGCCGATTCTCCGATTCGTTTTTCTCCGTCAAGGATTGTGTCAGACCCTCGACAGCTTACGGGTCGATATCTTTCCTCAGAATCCGAAAAATTTCGCCATCCTGGCTGAAGGGCCGGTGGACGAAATCCGCAAGCTCCAGGAGGACATAGATGCCTATATCAATCGCCTTGAGGCTGTGGCTCTTACAGCCTCAAGTGGTGAGTAGCCCGTCGGGTGCGCTCTGCGCACACTGAAGTGGCAGATGGGCCTGCGGCAATTTCCCGCGGACAAACAACAAGCGGTCCTCGACTTTCTTGACCTCTTACTGCGAGAAAATCGGCGGCGGCTTTTGGAGTTGGTGGATCAACACGTGATTCCACCCGCGAAGCAAGAACTCCTCGCCGCGTCTGGCCTTTCGGCAATGGAGATCGCCGACCTGCTCACTCGTATCCTTGCCGGGGAGCGCCCCTTTGAGGAGTGGATGTATGCGCATGGACACTCGGCGGAGACGATAGCCGAGGTCTACAAAACGATTGATGCGTGGCTCATGGCACAGGGCATTCTTCCCCCATCCTTCACAACGCACTAATGCCGCCCGTCGCCTGGATGGAGCGAAGGGCAATCCAGGAAGGCCGTGAGGGAGGCGGAGGAACCTCGGATTCTACGGGATGGCGTCTAGCACCCAAGCGGAGGCGGAAGGGTATTTCCTCAAAGCCATCGACATTACTGCCCTAGACATGCTTGAGACTTGCCCTAGACTTGCCTGGGACTTCTTAAAGAGAGGGGGATTCTTATGCGTCTCGCAAATAAAGTCGCGCTCGTGACGGGCGGAAGTCGGGGGATTGGTCATGCGATATGTCTGCGGTTAGCCGCGGACGGTGCCAAGGTGGCCGTGGTTGATATTCTCGACCAAGAGGCACGACAAACCGCTGACGAAATTAAATCGCAAGGCGGGCAGGCCATGGCGGTCCGGTGTGATGTGACTCAGCTCGATCAAGTGCAGGATTGTGTGCAGTCGATTCTCGATGCCTGGGGACAAATTGACATCCTGGTGAATAACGCGGGCTGGGACAAGATCGAGCCATTCATCGACAGTCAGCCGGAGACTTGGGAGAAAGTCATCGCCATTAACCTGAAAGGCCCCATCGGCTTTTGTCATACGGTCCTGCCGCAGATGCTCCAGCGTGGCAGCGGAAAAATCATCTCCATTAGTTCGGATGCCGGCCGTGTGGGCTCGACCGGAGAGGCGGTGTACTCCGCGTGCAAGGCTGGACTCGTGGGGTTCTCCAAAACGTTGGCACGGGAAGTGGCGCGCGCCAAGATCAATGTCAACGTTGTCTGCCCAGGGCCGACCGAAACTCCGCTGCTCAAGCAAATTACTGGTGGCAGTAAAGGGGCGCGGATCATCGACGCGATGACGAAAGCTGTGCCATTTCGTCGCCTCGGACAACCCGAAGAGATCGCCAGTGCCGTGGCCTTCTTCGCCTCGCCAGATTCTGACTTCGTGACTGGGCAGGTGCTTTCCGTGAGCGGTGGGCTGACGATGGCCGGGTAGGGGAGGGGACAGGGGGGAAACGGGGCAAAGGGGAAACGGGGCAAAGGGGAAACGGAAAAAACAACGATACTATTCTTGTCCTTTTTTCCTCTCCCATTTCCCCATTTCCCCATTTCCCCTCTTCCCCCCTCGTCACCGAGGCCAAGTAGTAGTGGGGCAAGCGTATGAATCTTAACCGTCACAAGGACTATCTCCTCACTCCCTATCGCGTCCTCGACCTAACTGGCGGCGCAACAAGAGATGGATGATCTCAACGAGACGATCGCCGAGTTTCTGACCACCAAAAAGGGAAACCGAGACTATGAACACCCGGAGCAAAATCCTGCTGTTTCTGTGTGGTCTGTCGTTGCTCCTATCCGCATGCGCGCCTTCGTTGCCGATGCTGGCGATTGGCGCGGTCGCGTATGTCGCGCAAACGCAACTCATGAAACCTCAGGAGGAACCGGCGGAACCCCCGGTAAAGACAAAGGCGGTCGTTAAACGACAGAAGAGCGCCTCGTCCACGGGGGCGAAGAAAAGTTCGCGAAAATTGCCCACTCATTGCCGTCGGGTCGAGGGTGGCACGGAATGCAAAATGTCGTAGCTGGTGGTACGTATCCCCTTCTCTCCCGCGGTCGGGTAGGAAGGGCCATAGCGATCAACGCGAGACTTCACGGGAGTAGAAGGAACTTTAACTTCATCTTGACGGCTCAGGGTTGTGTCTCTGAGTTCCGCTGTCTATAGTAGCCGCCCATAAATAAGCCCGAATTCCCCCTTTGTCTTCCCGTGCCGCAAGAATCTGAAAATTTCCCAGGAGGCGTTTAGGATATGAGCAAACCTCTGACTGTGCTCCTTTGTGTAAGCTGGTGGCTGCTGGTGGCTACAGACTGTGCCCACGCATATTTGGATCCCAGAAGCGGGAGCATGATGCTCCAACTGCTGCTGGGTGGCGCAGCCGGCTTGGTAGTTGTTCTGAAGCTATACTGGCACCGGCTGCTCGCCCTATTGAGAATCGATGAGAAGGAAAAGCTTGATTCCCTCGGAGATGCCTCTCAAGCCACTACTCCGCCTGAGCCAGCCAATGGCGGCAAGACACAAAGGGAGCTGACGCGGTAAGAGGTCGATGGCGAGTATGTCTACCCGACCCGCAACGCTGGCGCACGCTCAAATAGAGCCAGGGTCGTTCCGTGATCGCGGCAATCAAGTTTTTTATCATGCTGGTGACGTTTTCCGCGGCTTGAACGAACAAGGACGCAAGGAGTGGGAAACCCTCTCGACCACCTCGTTCTTTCGACAATTTATCGGTAGTGGCAAACTGGTCTATACTGAACAAGTCGCCGCGATCGAGACCCCAGAATCGCGCCAAGCGGAGCAGTGGAGCGCGGTCCTCAAGCATCGGCGTATTCCGTTCATTTCCTACCCCTACGAGTGGCCTTTTGGCATGCTGCAAGATGCCGCCTTGTTACAACTGGAGCTCCAACTCGCCGCACTCGACGAGGACATGACCCTCAAAGACGCATCTCCCTTTAACATTCAGTGGGTAGGCGCCTCGCCTGTCTTTATCGACATTCCTTCGTTTGAGAGACTCACCCCTGGGGAACCGTGGATAGGATATGAGCAGTTTTGCCAAATGTTCCTCTATCCGCTCTTTCTGCAAGCCTATAAGGACATCCCTTTTCAACCCTGGTTGCGCGGCAGTATTGACGGCATCGCGGCCCAAGACTGTTATCATCTCATGTCAATTCGCGACCTCTTTCGCCCCGGCGTATTCCTCAATGTCTTCTTACAGACTTGGGCACAGGCGCAATACGCCCGAACGTCGAAGGACATCAAGAAGGATTTGCGTGAGGCCGGTTTCCACAAGGCGCTGATCAAAACCAACGCCACTCGTCTCAGGAAAACTATCCGCCAGCTCAACTGGAAACGCACCAGCTCAACATGGTCAAACTACACGTGCGACAATCCCTATACTGACGCGAATCGCGAGCAGAAGGCAGCCTTTGTGCGCCATGTCGTCAGCGCGCGCACCTGGAACTTGGTGTGGGATCTGGGCTGCAACCTCGGAGCGTTTTCCCGCATCGCGGCCGAACATGCGCAATACGTGATCGCCATGGATGCGGATCACCTGACTATAGAATGTCTCTATCAAACGCTGAAGGCTGAAGGGAACACCACCATCCTCCCCCTGGTGAGTAACATCGCTGATCCCTCACCGAACCTTGGCTGGCGTGGCTTAGAACGCAAAGCTCTCGCCGAGCGAGGGAAGCCAGACCTGACGCTCTGCCTTGCTCTTATCCATCATGTCGTCATTAGCGCGAATATCCCACTCAAAGAGTTCATTGATTGGCTGGCCGGTTTGGGCACCGAGGTGGTGATCGAGTTCGTGACCAGACAAGATCCCATGGTGCAGGCTCTCCTGCACCATAAAAGGGACAATTACTCTGATTACGAGGTCGGGTACTTTGAGCGCTCCCTTGCCGAGGCGTTCAATATCGTGCGGCGTGAAGTATTGCCCTGTGAGACGCGCATTCTGTACTACGGCAAGGCGAGGACCTGCTGAAAGCAATGGCAGCGCGGTGTAGGAAAGGATAGGAGCATGAGGCAGAGAG
The DNA here is from genome assembly GCA_031389045.1 of Deltaproteobacteria bacterium. Lineage (GTDB taxonomy): Bacteria > Desulfobacterota > Binatia > Bin18 > Bin18 > JABFSC01. Next base: position 21,807 of record JANMSE010000328.1, read on the forward strand.
GCGAGTTTTTCCTTGAGAGCCTGCATACCTTCACTCTCTGCGGTTTTGCCATCACACAGCCGCTGCTTGATCTGCTCTCCCGGAATGCGGAGTTTTTCATCGTCCGCGGTTCGGAGCCGGTGGATATCGTTCTTCTTATCCTGCTGCTCTGTGTTGCATTTCCCGCGGCTATCGTCGTTCTCGAAGGAGGAGCGAGCCTGATTCACCGTCGAGTGAGAGCGGGGCTACATAGTCTTGTGGTCGCAAGTCTCGTAGCGGGCATTGCCGCACCGATAGTGAAGCAGGTCGGTGGACTCCCTGGTCCCGCCCTTCTGCTGACAGCAGCGCTGCTCGGGGTGGCGACTGCCATAGCGTATAATCGTCTCTTGGTAGTCCGGCTGTTTATCACTGCCTTGTCGCCAGCGGTGCTGCTCTTTCCCGGCTTTTTTTTGTTCAACTCGCCGATATTGAAGGTCGTGTTCGCAAAGAATGATGTTGAGGTGACTTCTGCGAAAATCGCTGTGACCACCCCGGTCGTCTTCGTGATATTTGATGAATTCTCTCTGACCGCACTGCTGGACGAACATCACCAGATCGATCCAATCCGGTATCCTCATTTTGCCGCCTTGGCGCAACAGGCAACCTGGTTCCGCAATACCACGACCGTCAGCAATGCCACGGTCCATGCTGTTCCGGCCATCTTGACTGGGAAGTATCCAGACTCCTCCCTTCTGCCCATGGCGGCTGATCATCCTCACAATCTCTTCACCTTGCTTGGGACATCCCATGACATCCAAGTATTCGGCACGGCAACACAACTCTGCCCTGACTGGCTGTGTAACAAGGAAGCGCAGAGCCTGACGCAACGTATGCGTTCGCTGTTGTCAGATCTGGGGATCGTGTATCTGCATATTCTCCTCCCGGCGGATTTGAGTGCCCGCTTGCCCGCAATTACGCAGAACTGGATGAATTTTCTCAACAGTCCATCCCCGGACAACACAGCCACGGCACGTGAATCCTTCATCAAGCATCTGCTGACATCCGCGATCGAGGACTTGGAGGGAGACCGTATTGGACAATTCAGGCACTTCGTTGAGGCGATTTCCGTCACCACACGGCCCACTCTCTCTTTTCTCCATATCCTGCTCCCTCATGCGCCGTATCATTACCTGCCCTCGGGAAAGACCTACAGCACCGATGGCGGATTGATAGGCTCTGCCGCGGAGAAATGGGGGGACGATGAGTGGGCAGTGACGCAGAGCTATCAGCGATACCTCCTGCAGGTTGGTTGTGTCGATACTCTGCTCGGCAACCTATTCGATCACCTGAAAGCGGTAGGTCTCTACGACCAGGCTCTGATCGTGGTCACCGCCGATCATGGGGTGAGCTTCCGACCGAATGATTTCCGCCGTCCGCTGACCAAAACAAATTTTCATGACCTCATGCCGGTGCCGCTGTTTATCAAAGCACCTCACCAGCACGAAGGGGCGCTCAATGAGCAGAATGTCGAGACCATTGATATTCTGCCGACCATTGCCGACATTTTGGGGATTCGACTTCCTTGGCCTGTGGACGGACATTCAGCGTTGACCCAATCAGTACCGGAGCGCGACACGAAGGTGATCTTCTTTGAAGGCAATCAAAATTTGCGCATTGCTCCCGCTGATCTTGAGGCTGCTGTCTCTCTTGCTGTCAAACAGAAGCTTGCGTTGTTCGGCTCAGGGGCACCATCCGATGGACTGTTCACGAGCGGTGCTTCCCACGAACTGGTTGGACAACACATTGATGAGATCGATATGGGAGGAGAAACAAAGGCGGCTATCGAGCTTGATCACGCGCAGCGCTTTGCGGATATGAATCCGCGGGCGAATTTTGTACCCGCGCAAATCACCGGTACGTTGTCCCCGAATGGAGCCGTTTCTCCATCATCGCAGTTGGCCGTTGCGATCAATGGAACGATTCAAGCGGTCACTCGAAGTTGGACTTTTCCCATGGATGGAGTCTTAAGGAAGTGGTCGGCTATCGTTGATCCGCAATCTTTTCGCGCAGGGCGGAACGACGTGGAGGTCTTCATTATTTCCCCCTCGAAAGGAAAGTCCATCTTGCACCGTCCCATGAATGCTCAGCTTCTTCGCCGATAAAACCGCCAAGTCCGGTGAGAAACTGACTTTCCCAGGCAAGGCGTTTACCACGTATCCACACACGCCCGTTTCTTGCCCTGCCGCGGTGCCACTGGCGGAGCCGAGCGTAACGCGCTTATCACCCAGCGTCGCGATTCCAGCGGATCAATCACCTCGTCAATCTCCAGATGCGCGGCCATGTTGGTGCCTTTGCCCGCTTGGTAGGCGCGGGCCACCATCTGCTCGAACAGGACTTTGCGCTCAGTTGGGTCCGCCACCGCCTCTAGCTCCTTGCGAAAACCGAGTTTCACCGCGCCCTCTAGTCCCATGCCGCCAAACTCCCCAGTGGGCCACGCCACCGTGAAATAGGGCGCGCGGAAACTGGCTCCCGCCATTGCCTGTGCGCCGAGACCATAGCCTTTGCGCAGCACGATGGTGAAGTATGGGACGGTGAGGTTGGCACCGATCACAAACAGGCGGCTACAGTGGCGTACCAACGCCGTCTTCTCCACTTCTGGTCCCACCATCATGCCGGGCGTATCGCACAAGAAAAGAATCGGAATGTCGTACGCATCACAGAGCTGCATGAACCGCGCCGCTTTATCCGCACCTTCACTATCAATGGCACCAGCAAGATGCGTCGGGTTGTTGGCGATCACGCCCAGCGGTCGTCCCTCGACACGGATGAACGCGGTCACCATGCCGTGTCCAAAATGGCGACGTAGCTCCAAGACCGAGTCGGTGTCCGCCAGCGTTTCAATCACTGACCTCACGTTGTAAATGCGTAAGCGATTCTCTGGGATAATGCCGCGCAGTATCCGTTGATCCGCGCATTCCCATTGCGCGACCGGACCTTGAAAGTACGACAGATAACGCTTGGCGGCGTACACCGCTTCCGCTTCGTCCGCGACGGGAATATCGACCACGCCATTGGGGACCTGCACGGACATGGGGCCAACTTCATCCGGGCGAAAAACGCCCAGTCCGCCACCTTCAATCATCGCCGGTCCCCCCATGCCAATGGAAGAGTTGGCCGTGGCGATCACTACATCACAACAGCCCAACAGCGCGGCATTACCAGCGAAGCACCGTCCAGAGTTGATGCCCACCAGCGGCACTAAGCCGCTCAGTCTGCCGAAGTTATGGAAGGTCATGATGTTCAGACCCGCCGGACTCGGCCAATCGACATCACCGGGGCGACCACCTCCACCTTCAGTGAAGACGACCACGGGCAAGCGTGCGTGTTCCGCCAAGGCAATCAGACGATCTTTTTTCTCGTGGTTCCGCATGCCTTGCGTCCCCGCCAGGACCGTATAGTCGTAGCCAAGCACGGCACAACGTGATTTTTCATCGGGGAAAAGGTGGCCGTTCACGCGGCCAATGCCCGTGACCATGCCGTCAGCAGGGGTATTTTTGATGAGGTCTTCCATCGAACGGCGTTGCCGTTGGGCGGCAACCGCCAGTGACCCGTATTCGACAAACGAATCGGGGTCGCAAAGATCATCAATGTTCTCCCGCGCCGTGCGTTGCCCGGTCTTGCGTCGGCGCGCGACCGCGTCAGGCCGTGCGGCATCGAGCGTAATGGCATGCCGTGCATGCACTTCGGCGAGATCGGGACGAATAGCGTCAAGATCGACGAGCACCGCCTCTTGGGCTTGCGCGATGCCGACATCGGCCTCTTCAATGAACGCGAGCGGGTGGCCCTCGAAAATGGTATCACCCTTGGTGACGGTGAGCCGTTGCACGATGCCGCTGACGTCAGCTTGTACCACGTGCTCCATCTTCATTGCTTCCATAATCAGCAGTTGCTGCCCCTTATGCACCAAGTCGCCCTCGTTCACGTCGATACTGACGATGGTGCCTTGGATCGGGGCTTTGATCGCCACCGTACCTTCTGGTCCGCCAATGTCAGGTGAGGCATTGGTGAAAGTGGGCACGCTGAACGACGCGCTGACTGTCTCGCTTTCGCTCTTGCCGTGGCTCAACACCGCCAACGGGTCAAGAGAATCGAGCTTGGCACCCGCGCGAGCCGGTTGGGCGGCGCGTGGGTCCGCGGGTTGCGCGAAGAAGAGTTGGCGATGGGCTCCATTGGTCGATGTGACCAGCTCCGTGAGATGTTCCTCGACAAAACGAGTGTAGACGCGATTGGCGATAAATTCTGGATGTTGGAGCAGACTCTGCAAAAACGGAATGTTGGTCGCGACCCCTTCGATCTTGAATTCACACAAGGCGCGATAGGTTCTGGCGACCACATCGGAGAAACGGTTGGAGCGCGTGTGTCCAATCAGCTTCGCCAGCAACGAGTCAAAACTTGGACTCGTGCGATACCCGACATAGCCAAAGGTGTCGGTGCGCAGGCCAGGACCGGACGGCACCTCAAAGGCACTGAGTGTGCCACCCGCTGGGCGCACAGTGCCATCCGCCACCAAGGTTTCCATATTGACCCGCACCTGCATCGCGAATCCACGTGGCGTCGGGATGTCAGCTTGTTGGAGTCCTAACTCCGCGAGCGAACGCCCCGCCGCGAGTTGGAGTTGTGTTTGCACGATGTCGATGCCCGTCACTTCCTCCGTCACTGTGTGTTCGACCTGTAATCGTGCGTTAGCTTCAATGAAGGCGAAAGGGGCGTTTTCATGTTGCGTTGTGGCATCGACCAGAAACTCAAACGTTCCCACGTTCTCATAGCGAACGGCTTCCGCGAGTTGGACGGCGGCGGCGGTCAGGCGTGCCCGCAGGGTTGGCGTGAGGGATGGACTGGGAGCGATTTCGACGAGCTTCTGATGACGTCGTTGAATGGTGCACTCGCGCTCGCCCAGATGGCTTACGGCACCAGAGCCGTCGCCGAGAATTTGCACTTCGATATGCCGAGCGCGCGGTAACAGTTGCTCGACATACACGTCGCCATTGCCAAAGGCTTGTCGCGCTTCTGATTGGCAGCGGGTGTAGGCTTCCTCCACGTCTTGAGGCTGAAAGACGGCTCGCATGCCACGGCCACCACCACCAGCCACGGCTTTCATCATCATCGCGCCGCCATCACCCAAGGCGGCAAGAAACGCACGCGCTTGCTCCAGGCTCGTCGGTCCTGAAGTCCCTTTCATCACCGGGACGCCACAGCGTTCGGCTAAGGCACGTGCCCGGCCTTTGTCACCGAACATCTCCAGAACCTCGACACGTGGGCCGACAAAGGTGATCCCTTCCTCGGCGCAGCGGCGGGCGAACGTGGCATTCTCGCTGAGAAAGCCGTAGCCGGGATGGAGGGCATCACAGCCAGATTCCTTGGCCGCGGCGATGATCTGTTCAATGTCGAGATATGGAGCGACGCCTTTGCCACGGAGTGGGCGCGTCTCGTCCGCCTTGCGGAGGTGCAGAGACAGGGCGTCATCTTCGGAAAAGATAGCGACGGTGCGAATCTCCAGTTCGGCAGCCGCGCGCATAATGCGGATGGCGATCTCGCCACGGTTGGCGATCAGTAGATGTGTGAGCTTCATAGAGGGCGTACCTTTCGAGGGTGAGGCCGAAAGTGGTCAGCCGTCAGCTTTCAGCAAGAGCAAGGAGTTACACACTTTGAGAGTTTGTGGGTGTGGAGAAATTGGAAAAAATCTTCCGTGGACCTTGTCTGGCTGATTGCTGAGAGCTGAACACTGTCTGTCATGCCAACTTCCGAGCAATGTCCGCGTAGCGATCCAAGAAGGGAAGGATTTCCTCGCGGCCAGAGGTGGGCGCACGCACGACGGTTCGTACCGCGCCCAGCGAACGATACCGCTCCAAGCGCTCCATACTCGCGGCATGGACACAGAAGAAGGAAATTGGCAGTGAACCAGGGGTACGTCCCGCCGCTCGTGCACGGTCGTGGAGATCGGCGATGGACGCGGGCATGTCGGCAATGGCCGTCTCGACGGGAATCCAACCATCGCACAGATCAACCGCGCGTTGCCGCCCGGTCGGCGAGTTCAGACTCCCCAATAGGATTGGGGGATGCGGTGTGGTGAGTGGTTTGGGATACGACCATATCCGGTCAAAATTGACGAATTCACCATGATACGAGGCTTCATGCTCGGTCCAGAGGACCTTCATGGCTTCGAGCCGCTCGGTCAACACTTTCCAACGTTTGCGCGGGGGCGTGCCGTGGTTGGCCATTTCCTCTTTATTCCAACCCGCGCCCACACCAAAGAGGAACCGTCCATTGGAGATGCGGTCCAGCGAAGCAACCTGTTTCGCTTGCACGATGGGGTCATGTTCGACCACGAGGGAGATGCCAGTGCCGAGCTTGAGGGTTTTCGTCACGGCAGCGGCGGCGGCCAACCCAATGAACGGATCGGACATGTGGACATACTCTTCGGGCAATTCTCCGCCTCCGGGATACTGGGACTCGCGGTTCGCGGGGATGTGGGTGTGTTCGGGGAGCCACAACGACTCAAAGCCCCGGGCTTCGCATTCTCGCGCCAGTTCATCGGCGGGCAGGGTGTATTCAGTGTTGAAACTAAAGATGCCCAGTTGCATAACGCCTCCTTGTGTTGACGATGGTCACGCTGACCGGAGAGGTGTATCTCTTCAGGGGTGACAAGCCAAGGAGGGCAATCAAGGAACGGAATGGGCGAGAACTGAGTGGCAGCGCCATTTGCCATGCACCAGCTCGTAGGGGGCCACCGCTCTACGGGTATGCCACTTCTTCAGCCAGTACTTCAATTTCATGCGGGAATACCGGAACGATGAACCCTTGGTCCCATTGGACCATGACTAAGTCCCTACCGAGGTTCTCGGTCTCATACCGAATTGTCCCTTGTGCGTCTCTGCGTAAATCCCCCTCTACCGTCCGAACAAACTGGGTTGTCCGGCACCGCCACCCACTTCGTGTCCGATCGATCATACATGCTCCTTTCACGACCGATGATACACATATAGCGATGCAAGTGTCGTACCACAATAATAAAGTGAGATGTTTCCGTGAAATGATTGAAGAACTTCTCCTACCTTACGATTATTTTGCTGTTTGATTAGTAGTTTTTCTGTGACATTTATCTACCTAGTGGTGAAAAAAGTGACACGTTCGGCAACCGCCAGCCCCTGTGCGGGAGTGGCGTTGCCGTTGCGAAGTCCACCCACACGGTCTATTTTGGCTCACGTTTTTTGGCGCTGGCGATTTTCTTGACAGTCCAGCTTGTCACATGAGGATTAGCGTATGATGCGTGTCGGTATATGGCTGATGGTCGTGAGTTGTACGGTGCTGAATGGCTGTTCGCGTATTTATCCCCCGGCCGCTTTTGTGAATTTCACAGCGCCGATTTATCCCGATGCCCGTCCGGAAAATTGTAACGTCACCTTGCTGACGCACCCACCGGCGGAGCCCTATGAAGTTTTCGCGCAGATCGCTGGCTATGCCGGGTCCGCTGAAATGTCGGAGCGGATGTTGGCGTTGATTAAGGAGAATGCGTGTGAGATCGGTGCCGACGCGCTCGTCCTCTCATCGATTCAACACGGTGACCACACCAACTCCGATTCCATCTATCCGGACTGGGTGACCGCCGGTGAAGGGGGAGGGGAGGGCGAACGGTTCCAGCATTGGCAGGATAAACGCTACAACGTCGGGCAACGAGCGCTCGCGCTGGTGTACAAGAAAAATATCTCCACGCGATCTACCCAAGCAGTGAAGAGTGAAAAGTGAAGGGTCAAGAGTGAGGAGTCACTCGCTCATTTCTCTCCGCGCCTCTGCGTCTCCGCGTGAGGCGCAAGAGGCAGCCGGCTACGGGGTGCCACCCGCAGGTGTGCCACCCGCATCAAGATTTGTCTCTTGTACTCCGGTGATAGGCGCGAGGGTAAACAGCGTGGGCGGCAGTATCGGATTCAGTTCGAGCTGTTCATAGTAAATCGTAGCCTCCTGGTTGCCTTGGTGGTCCACCAAGGCAATCTCGAACGGAAATTCCTGTCCCTGCACGGTGCGATAATCGGCAAGTGTCATTTGCGCCAAGAGGAGCCCCTCGCTGCTTTGTACCTCCCAGCGCATCAGACGCCGAGTTTTTTGCTCACACATAAATCGCTGTGTCCCGCCCCCTGGTATGGGGACCGTCAGCTCATACCGTGCGGACTCGGTGTCCAGCCGCACGGTTCCTTCATCTACATCTAGGGGCAGCAGCGGAAGCCCTAGCAGGAGGCTCGTGACCTGGCTGGCGGAGAGCATAATCCGCAGAAAACGAGCGGCGTTCCGTGGGGTCGCGGCTCCACGATACACTGTCTTCTCTCGTGGCAAATAGGCCGCTAATTGCTGCCCGTCGGTGGTGACGAGCGCCACGATGCCGACCGGGGAAAAAAGTTCGAGTCGAAAATGGTCTGGCGCGGCGACCGCCACCGCTTGTCGCGCGGTGCCTTTTTCCGCTGTGTCCTTGTAGACGATGCGGGCCAGTCCCCGCAGGCTGGTCGTCTGAGTCCGACGATCGGTGAGCGCGCGCAATAACTCTGCTCCAGTCGGCGGAGCCGATACTGAAGACAAGGATGTTGGCGTTGGCGTTGATGCTGGAGGAAGTGGGATGAGGGTGCAACTCGCACCCAATAGCAGAAAGAGTGCGAGCGCGGGAATTTTCACGGTGATGCGGTCGGCGAACCGAGGGAAATGGGGCACAGGTTGTGACTAGACGCCGTTGTTCGTGGTGTTCTGCTCGTCGGCTACCGCGTCGATCTTGATGCGCAATCGTTGCTTCTGCTCTTCTTCCTTGGCATGGGTCAGCGCTTCACGGTAGGCGCGAGCAGCGTCCATCTGTCGTCCGACCTTGCCGTATGCGTCCCCTAAATGCTCGTTGACGGTGGGGTCTTGTCCGACCAGTTCGGCGGCGCGTTCAAGTTGCTGGACCGCTTTGACGTAATCACCACGCTGGTAGTACACCCAGCCCAGACTGTCGATATAGAACCCATCATTCGGTTCGATCTGCAGGGCCTGGCGGATCAACTTCTCGGCCTCATCCAGACGAATGCCCTGTTCCGCCCAAGTATAGCCCAGATAATTCAACGCGGCGGCATTTTTTGGGTTCAACTGCAACGCTTTTTCCATGTACGTGATGCAGCGCTGCTTATCCTTGAGTTCATCGTACACGGCCCCTAGCGTGAAGTGGTACTGGTCGTTTTCCGGCGCGAGGGTGATCATTTGCTCGAGCAGCTCAATGGCCTTTGGACGGTCCCCTTTTTCTCGGTGCAACGAGGCGAGGAATCCGAGCAAATCGAGGTCATCTTTCTTGGTGATGCGGGCCTGTTCCGCCTCCACGATCGCCTCGGCAAGTTTGCCCTGTCGTTGATAGACATAACTCAGATACATGCGGGCATCGGGATAGTACTCAGATGCCTGCTGGATGTCGGACAAGGTGGTGATGGCCTTGTCGTAGTCCTTACTCTCGGTGAGGACGGCTCCCAAGAAGTACCGGGCACGATCATTGTCGGGTTGGGAAGCAAGGACCAAATTAAGCTCAGTTTCCGCTTTTTGATACTCGCCTTTTTCTCGATAGATGAGGCTGATTTTGACGCGTGTTTCTTGTGGGTCGGACTCGACCTTTTCCAATTCGCGATATTGGACGAGCGCATCATCCAACTGTTTCTGGTCCAAATAGAATCGCCCCAGCCGTTTGCGGACTTGCGCGCTCTGGGGATTCAAGGTGAGGGCTTTCTGGTAAATTTCCATGGCGCGCTTGGGCTTTTTCTGTAGTTCCATGACGAGCGCCAGGTCTAAGAGGACGATTTCAGAATTGGGATTCAGCTTGAGGGCTTTCTGGTAATACGACTCGGCTTTTTGCAGATGGTTCGCCGCCGCGTGGACCTGCCCAAGGTAGTAATACCCTAAAATGGAGCGGGGGTTGCCGCGCGTGAGTTTTTCCAGGACCGCGACCGCTTGGTCGAACTTTCCTTGCTTCGCATACAACGTCCCTAAGTAGAGATACGGTTCTTGATTGGTTGGCGACCGCGCCAGCACCGCTTCGTATACTTTCGCGGCCTCTTCTTCTCGATTTAACGAAGAAAGGAGCCCGGCCATTAACAGTTCAGCTTCCGCATTGGTCGGGTCCTGCTCGCGCACTTTCTCACAATGATCAAGCGCTTCCGCCAACTTGCCTTTGCGGACATACAGCGTGGCGAGACGGAGACGTAACAGGGAACTATTGGGATCATTCGCCACCGCTTGTTCAAACGCCGTGAGCGCGATCTCTTGCTCTCCGCGATTCAGCGCGACTTGCCCTTTCAGGAAGTGGCCCAACGCCCGTTCGGCTGGGGTGAGGGCGATAGGGTCACCGGGAATCTTGAAGACCACAGGTGTCTCCTGTGAGGGTGGTGGAGCGGGAGGAGCCGGGCGCGTGGCTGCGCACGCGGCCACGAGAAGTGGGAGAAAGCCGAGAAAAATGGGGTAAAAAAAGCGCTTCCGCGCGGTCACACGCATGGCGGAAACGTAGCATGGGCGGAAATGGACGGTCAATGCGGGACGCTCGCGCGCAGACCTTTGGGCAGCACGACCACAACCGTACATGGCGCCTGGTTGACCAATTGTTCGGCGCGGTGTCCTAAAAATGAGTCCGCGCGTCCAGAGCGATTGCCCGTGGCAAAGACGACGAGATCGTACCCGCCTCGACTGGTTTCACGAAGGATCTCCTCGGCGGGGTGCTCGCCTTCGATGACTTTCGCGTTGAGTCTCAGGTCGGGCTTGGCGCGAGCAGGACGCATTTCCCACACCATCGTATCCGCCATCATGTTCAGCACCTGCTCATCCAGACCGGTCTCACGCCGACGAAACCACCGCGAGCGTGACCGCTCGGGAGCGGGGAGCACGTGAAAGAGCGTGACTTGCGCCCCGGCATCTTCGGCGTACATCGCGGCGAACTCCACCGCGAGTTGCGAGTACGCGTCACCCGCTGTTGGCACGAGGATGCGCTCGTAGCGCGGCTTCTCATCGCGGGCTTTGATAATC
>JANMSE010000395.1:0-3398 GCA_031389045.1 Deltaproteobacteria bacterium
GGCGCGGTGAGTGGACAAACGGAATTAGTGATCACCAAAAACGAGGAAGACTCAAAAAAAGCACTTAACGTGGCTGAGGCCGGTGTTCGTCACGCCATTCGCCTGCTCGCGAACGGGAGTGCCTATCAGAATGGCTTCAATGACGAACTGAGCAATGGAGGAACAGGAGGAGGACTTGCGGCTGCGGGAAGTACCGTAACCGCATACCCTGGGGATACGGGGGCCGCGGCTCTACTGCGGTACCGGTTTTTTAGTTTTGGCGGTTCGGCGACTGGGGATGGCTATTATGTGCGCGCCATAGACAATCACGATTCTGATGGGTCCTCAAACACTGATGTTGATCAGCGGTTCATTCTGATCTCGCGTGGAAAATTTGGCACCGCTGAGAAGACGATCGAAGCTTTGGTCGCGCCACCGACGCCGTGCGCGATTACTACTGGGGACCGTCTCAATGTTGGTGGCAGCGTTGGGAGCAGCGATCTCCAGGTGAATACGACCGACGGCTTCGGAGCCTGTGTGCATGCAAATGGTCCCTTGGATGTGAGTGGGAATGCCACATTTCCTGATGGTGCGACATCCAGTCTCGGAGGTCCTCCAGGTCCAGGAGATTGTAGTGGTAATCCCAATATCGCCGGAGGAAATTGTAGCCAGGTGTTGTGGAATCAGCCAGTGCGTGAATTGCCCACTACCAACCCTGGGGAGTATGGCAAATGGGTAGCGGATTTAGGCAATGCTGATCCGGGAGGACCTTTCTATATTTTGCACGCCACGATCGGTACTGTTCGGAAAGGGGGAGGCTGTTATTATTCCGGCTTTTCCACTGGTAACTGTGGTTCTAATATCGTCTATCCTGATGCGACAACGAGTCCGGCGGATCAAGTGGCGGTCATGCCAGCGGGAATTTCTTTCGGCTCTAGTGGTCGCTGCATTTTTAGCGGGACTATCCCTCCCGGAATTTACTATTGTGAAGGGAAGGCGGAGAACAGCGGGCAGGTCAACGGACCTGGAGTGACCATCATTTCTCGGGACGATATGAGTTTTACTTCACAAACGAATTTGTCTGCGTTCTTTCCTAATGCGGGGATGGGCACTGGTCAGCCCGCTAAAGTTGCGACAGATGCTCTTCAGGCCCTGCCAAATGGTCCGATCAAGGATAAAGGTATTGAGGCGATGGGGAGGTTGCAGAATCTGGTCATGATGGTTGGCAATGATCTCGATTTCTCTGGAAATAATACCGCCATTACTGGAATCATTCTCGTTCACAATCAGATCAACATGACTGGGGGAAAGACGATCAATGGCTATATCTTGGCGGCTGATGGGTTACCCGCATTTGCGGGCGATCCGCATCCTGCCAGCAGTCCGTCGACGATCAACCCTGCGCTTACCTACAATAAATTCCTCGGTAATTCGACGATCAATTATATGAACTACGGGACTGCCAATCCGATGGGCGCGCCGATTCTGCGGGCGTGGAACGATGGGCAGTGGTAAGGACTGTAACGTGAGGGTTGGTAGGGAGAACTGAGAGAACGAGACGAGAGGGGCGTAGCAATCTACGCCCCTTTTTTATCGTGCCGACCACAAAGAGGTGGTTTACGAACTGCTCCTACTTCCGCACCATCTGAATCTTATTCGGCCCGTGCCAGCGCAAACCGGCCTTGAAAGACCGGCCTACCTCTACGAGCCACTCTGCGGTTGAGTCGTTACAGAATTCGTCTTTGATCCCTTTCACCCTGACCCTCTTCCGTCCGGGAGAGAAAATTTTAGCATGAAAACGCTAACGCGGAGTGACACGCACGCTTCAGTGATTCGACGATGTTTTTCTTTGCAAGCGAGCGGTCGACAAATGAGCACCACTCTTCGGGGACCTTCCCTGCTTTTGCTCTCTTGAGCAATCGCATGATATAGCACATAATATATCTTGTTATGGCAAAGAGGCGTGGGGCTGGAAGCGGAAAAAAGGTTCCTATTGCTCGGTGGTATCGTCTGGTAAGCAAGAGTCGAGAGACACGAGAAGACGTCCTGTCTAGCTACTCCGGCCGGTTCCATGAGGGAATGGAGGCAGAACCTACGACGTATGTGGCTGACACTATCGAAACCGCGTGGCGCGAAGTCGCCGCTCATTTGGGTGCGGTGCCGGCAAATCCAGCCGCGTTTCGTTTGTACCGGGTCTCTGTACGAAAGCTCCGCCTGGCTGACCTGAGCGATCCCAAGGAACAAGCTCGTCACCGAACCACAGCGGCGGAACTCGCGGCAGATCCCCCGTCACCACATTGCAAAGAAATCGCGAGAGGGCTCCGGCAAGCTGGCTATCATGGTCTGCTCTATCCCTCGGTTAGAAATCCTCCAGTCGGGCGATGCGCGGCCTTCTTTCTGGAACAGACGGAAGCGCTCATCACCATTGAGCCAGCAGACGAAGAATGGGCGCAATTCATGAAACAAGGGAGAACGTAACGATGCCGAAAGGAACTGCGGTACAACGAGTCGCCAAGGCAGAACGTCGCGTCTTGGGGCAGCCTAAAACAGGGCGGATCAAAATGGTCGTTGCCACTCGCCATCTGAAGGCAGAAAAGAAGACCCTGATTACCCCGGAGCAGATTCGGGAACTCCGTCAGCGCTTATCGCCCGCTCCGGAGAAGCTCCTCTCTCAACAGCGCCTGAGTCATCTGCTGAACGTCTCGTGGAGTACGGTGGCGCGTTGGGAATCCGGGGGACCGCTTGATTCCCGACACGCACTGAAGTTGGCGCGTTTGCAACACACGCTCGACGCGTTGGGAGATTTCGTGCTCCCTGAATATCGCCTCCCCTTTTTCGAGCAACCGCACCCCCTGCTGATGAACCTTCGCCCTATCGACCTGCTTGATACCGAGGAAGGAGCCAAGGCAGTCATTGGCCACCTTAAAGCTGCAGCAACCGGAGCATTCGCGTAACCACGCAGAGAGCGGATCAATTCATGAAAAGAGAACGTGGAAATCTCATAGTGTTCGCGTGTGAACTCGAACGAATTCAAGCGCTGGCTCGCCAAGCAAGGTGCGACATTCGTTCAGACAAAAAGCTCTCATCTCAAGGTGTTCCTTAACGGTCGGCAGTCGGTGCTGCCAATGCATGCTTCCGAGTTGAAGACTGGCACGGTCGAGGGCATCAAGAAACAACTTGGCCTGAAGGGAAAGTGAGCCATGTTTGATTATCCCGCCGTTCTTGCCGCGCAACCTGAAGGAGGGTTCGTCGTCACGTTCCCGGACGTTCCAGAGGCCATCACCCAGGGCGAAGACCGTGACGAGGCATTGCGGTACGCTGTGGACGCATTGGAAGCGGCACTCTCGTTCTATATAGATGACCGACGACCACTGCCGGTCCCCAGCAAGGCAAAGCGTGGTCAGCACGTAGTTCGGCCG
>JANMSE010000426.1:0-3899 GCA_031389045.1 Deltaproteobacteria bacterium
CCAGGCAGCGATCTCCACTGGAGTTCTCGGCCACGAGGTCACAGTGAATGCGAAGCGTGCCACCCTGCTCTTCTTTTTGAGTGACCGTCGCGACGCAGGTCAGGGTATCGCCATGCCGGACAGGTGCGCGGAAACTGATGGTGAGCGTTTGGAGCCGCCACCCAAGGAAGTGTGTCGTGAGCAGTCGCACCAGAAACGTCGCGCTGAGTGGTCCGGGCACGACGGCATGTTGGAAACCCCGCTGCCGCGCGATTTCCTCACTCAGGAAGCGTTGATCGACCATGCGGACTTCAGTGCCGTAGCGTTGGATCTCGTCAATCGTTGGGGCATACGTGAGTGGCCCGATTTCGTCGCCAATCTCGACCTCCGCAAAGGCTTTCTGGAAAATGTCTGTCATCGCGAATCCTCACTCATCCTCGCCTCAGATTTTCTTGTCGGGAGAGCGGACCATGCGTCGTTCCCGCATCAGGACGACCAGTCGCCCCATTTCATCCCGAATCAACAGTTCACGCACAAAGACACCCAGTGGCCCACTCCGTCCGGTCTTTTCGTAGACATCGGTGATCTTGACCGAGACAGCGTAGGTTTGTCCCGCGTGGATTTCATCGTGAAACTCAAATTCCAGTCCCGCATTCAAGCTGACGACCCCTGGCGCGAGTTCCGCGTCAGGCAGCGCGAGAACACCACGAATCTTCATCGCGAAGAGTGGTGAGGCAAGCACGTTGGGATACCCCGCCTGCCGCGCCGCGTCTGCATCAAGAGAGAGGGGGTCGGTATCGCCCGTTGCTTCGGCGAAAGCCCGGATATTCTCCTCGGTCGCCAGAAAGTCACCAACAGACATCTCTTGCCCGATGATGGCTGGATCAATCGTAATCATGGGCACACAACAATGCGAAGCTGGAGAACTGCCGAAAGCTGCACAGGTGACGCCTGCGGCGTTCCTCCTCCGCTCACTTCAACTTCAGTAACGGCAAGAAAGGGGACTCGGGCCGCGGCACCAATTTTTGCTGGGCGCAATCAACCAGCAGGTCAAGAGTTTCCAGCACGACTTGGCCAAGCAAAGCTTCGCTATTTGGTGGACCGACAACGCAGTCCACGTTCATACGCCGCTTGCCGACTTTGACGGTGACGATACCAGCGACTGGACGTGTCTCCTTGCGTTCGTCGGCGTAGGTGACAATGACATTGCCGACTTCGTTCAGCCCTAACGCCTCCACCAAGTCTTGCGGCAGCACCAGCATCACGGCGCCAGTATCAACCACCAGCGGCACTGTGAGCGAGCGGATTTCATCTTCCCGAATGTATCCGCGACGGAATACCCCACGGTCTTCGGCATTTTCCAGTTCAACTTCGACTTTGACTTCACCCATACGTCAATCCTCCTCTTCACGTTCAAGGCTCTTTCCGGGTAAAAAGCAATGAGGCAAGAAACGCAAAGGCGACCAAGACGATCTCGCGCTCGGCACAAAAAGCAAGGGCGCGGTCTATGCCGCGCCCTTGCTCCCTATCCTACTGACTACTGACTACTTCCCCTAGTACAGCAGATACTGGAACTCTAGCCAGACGCTGTCCTTAGTCTTGAAAGCGCCAATCGAAGGACCATAGTTCCCATCAATCCAGTTGTAGCGCATGGTCACCGCGAACGGGTCCCAGAACTTCCAGTCAAAGCCAGGCTGGACTAACCACGACCCACTCCAGTCATAAAAGAAGACCAAGCTCGGTCGCAGATTCCCACCCAAATACGACGTCGAAACCGACAGCGTATTGACCAGGTTGAAATCTTGCAGCGGGAAGAGGCGACTGGTTTTACACGGCGCGAACTGTGGGGCGTTCGGCGCTCCGGCCTGCCCTTCCTTGATGCACGAGAAGGCACGGTCGCCCCGGCCACCAATCCGGTTGAGCAGCTTAGGATTGGTCCGGTTCGGTCCAATCGTCGCAATCGGCCGTCGGGTCAGCCCTGTAGTCAATTGGTCATTGTCCCACCCAATGGGCCGGTCCTCATCATACTCCCGCTTGTTGCCGATGACATGAGACATGAAGAATTGCGCTGAAAATACAAAACTGTTGGCCGGGTTCAGCGCTTGAATCCATTGATTGTGATCCAAGCCGATGCTAAACGCCCACGTATCTCGATTCTTCATGCGCCCTAACCGACAACCACGAACCCCGGAGGCATCGGTACAATCGCCTTGGCTCGAATGCGTGCCACCTTTCAAGAAGACTGGACTGTAGTTGGCATTTTTCCTGATCGCGGCCGCTTCGGTTAAATTGCCATCCCGCTCTGCTCTTAGGGCCGCTTGCTCTAACGGTAACGTCAAGAACCGCTGCCACCGTCCAGCCCCAACCCCGTTAGGATCCCCAAAGGCGACCGAGCTATCTTGAATAGGAGAACGAAATCCGACGTTACGGGTGTAAGCGAATTCACCACGGAACGTCGTGTAGATGTAATACAACGGATTGTCTGATCCCACGAACATCCCAGTCAACGCATTCACAGGAAATGACAACGACGCCCCTGATATCTGAACGCGCTTCTCACGAATCGGCACCCAGGTGTTGCGCTCCTGCACTGCGGGAACTCCAGTCCCTGCTCCCGGTCCACCACGTCCGTTGGTCGCGCTAACCACCGGGTCGTTGCTGCCCCAGGGATTGTTCACATACCGTCCCGAGGAGTCTTTCTCTAACGCGTTCTTCCCGGTGATCCGATTGAATAAGGACCCCGTCGCATCCAAGTCCCACGCTAAGTGCGCGGGCGTGGGCGAGCCGGCGGCCCCGGCCGACACCGGCCCATCTTGCCAGGTGTAATAGTGCGCCAACGAAAAGCTGAAATCATTAATCGTCCCGACGATACGTCCACCAGCCCGGCTGTCCGATAAGTTACTTTTCGGTCCTTGCGCCCGTACACTACACGGCACGCCATTCCCCTGGTCGCCTCCTCCTTGTTGGGGCCCCGGACTCTTGCGCCCAAACACTGGTCCGCCGCAGGGCATTCTCGCCACTGCCACAGGCGAAGTCACCGTGTATGGCGTCCAGAAACTGGGGGTCAACCCGTAATAGGCCGAGGTGCGTCGATCCGGAGAAACGAACCCCTCTAATGTCAGGTCGTTGATCGGCCCCACCGTGCCGAAACTCCACTGCGCGCGCAGCATACTCAGCGGTACCCGCCGCTCGTCCAGGGGCACTAAGAACCCGCCAAAGAAGTTATCCAGCGGGTTGATCTGGTCGAGGAGCCGGAACGCATCCGTCTCACCCCACGACAGATTCTGTCGCCCAACGCGGACGAACAACGGCCCCTTGGTGATGTTGAAGTACCACTCAAAGAGCGCAATCTGGTTGACCTGCTTCTCCGCGAAGTTGATGTTGGTGACGTAGGCGAGGTTATTCACCCGCACGAACTCGGAGGGATATTTGGGGGTCTGACGCCCATAATACTTGTCCCAAAAATTGGTGCCACCACCACCCTTGAGCTGGTTCTTGATCCCTCGTGGACCGTAATTATAAACTCCGTCGTATGCTTCACGCAGGTTCAGGAAGTAATCAAATCCATCAAGACCCATGAATTGAAACAATGGCCCGACCGTGGGCATCTCGCGCGTGGCGCGGTTGATGTTATGCCGCCATTCTAAAGTGACGAAATTGCGATGCTGGACCAAGTTGCCTTTTTCGTAGAGACTCTTCCCGGTGCCGATGTTGTCTTGAGACAGCGCTATTGTCCCCCTTGTGTAGGCGAACCCCGATAAACTCATCTCCCGCCGTTCATCGAAGAAATAGCCAAAGGCAGTGGACGCCATTCCGAGCCACAACATCAGCCCAGCGACAACCCACCTTGTGAAGTGTTGTTTTTCCCTCCGCATATACCCTCCTTATGTAGACTTCGATCTTTGTGGTGCTGAAGCCTG
>JANMSE010000683.1:0-5214 GCA_031389045.1 Deltaproteobacteria bacterium
GTCCGCTATCGCAAGATGGACAAGATCACCCAAGAGATTCCTCCGACGAAGATCGACGGACCAGAGAAAGGCAAACTGTTGGTGATCGGCTGGGGGAGCACCTACGGGTCGATTACCTCAGCGGTGAAAGAGTTCCAAGCGCAGGGCAAATCGGTGTCGCATGTGCATCTGCGTTTTCTCAATCCGCTGCCGGCGGACCTGGGCGAGATCATTGGCCGGTTCGAGAAAGTCCTGGTGCCGGAGATGAACATGGGCCAGTTGCTGCGCGTGCTGCGCGCGGACTATCTGGTCGATGCGGTTGGCCTCAACAAAATTCAAGGACGGCCTTTCAAGGTGTCCGAAATTTCCGCCAAAATCGCGCGGATGCTAGAGGAGTAAACGATGAGCACAGCAACAGTAGCAGCGACGGCAAAACTGACTCGCAAGGATTTCGCAACCGACCAAGATGTGCGGTGGTGTCCCGGGTGCGGCGATTATTCGATCCTCGCCCAGGTGCAAAAGATCATGCCCGAACTTAACGTCCCGCGCGAACAGATCGTCTTCATTTCGGGGATCGGTTGCTCCAGCCGTTTTCCCTATTACATGAATACGTATGGATTTCACACGATTCATGGGCGCGCCCCGGCGATCGCGACCGGACTGAAAGTGTCCCGCCCCGACCTCATGGTGTGGGTGGTCACGGGTGATGGGGATGGTCTCAGTATTGGTGGCAACCATTTGATGCACGCCCTGCGACGGAACGTCGATCTCAAAATCCTCCTTTTCAACAATAAGATTTATGGATTGACGAAGGGGCAGTACTCACCGACTTCGGAAATCGGCAAGGTCACGAAATCAACCCCAGCGGGCTCGATCGACTATCCGCTGAGCCCCACGCTGTTCGCGATGGGCGCGGAGGCGTCGTTTGTCGCACGCACGGTGGATGTTGAAGTGAAGCATCAGCAAGACATACTCAGTCGCGCTGCTCGCCACAAAGGTGCGGCATTTGTCGAAATCCTCCAGAATTGCAACGTCTTCAATGATGGCGCGTTTGAGTCGCTGACCGACAAGGGGACGAAGTCCGATGCCCAACTGGTGTTGGAGCATGGCAAGCCGATGGTCTTTGGCAAAAACAAAGACCGGGGCATTCGCCTCAAGGGGCTCACGTTGGAAGTGGTGACGCTCGGCAACGGCATTGGCACGTCGGACCTCTTGGTTCATGACGAAACTGACCCGGTGTTGGGATTCCTGTTGAGTCGGCTTACGCCGCCGGCATTTCCCACGCCGCTCGGAGTATTCCGCGTGTCGGAACGGCCGAGTTTTGACTCAATGATGAATCAGCAAATTACCGATGCCAAAGCGAAGCTCGGAGACGGGGACTTGGACAAGATTCTCCGTCAGGGCGAGCTGTGGACCGTCAGTTAATCTGGGAAGGAACAGGACCGAAATGGCCGAAAGAACACCACTAGAAGAAAGAGTCGAATTGAAAAAACGGATTCACGCGCTCAAAGCGCGGCGCGACGCCGCGATCGCGCAGAAAGCCTCGAAAGAGACCGCGAGTCTCCGGCGAGGTCTCCGCGCCTTGAAAAAGCGCATCCGCATTGTCGCTCCCGCCGCGAAAGCAGCGGCTGCGGAGGCAGCGGCAGCCGCGAAAGCAGCGGCGACGACGTGAGAAAGTAGTCAGTAGTCAGTAGTCAGCATGAGGAAAAGCCATTCAGTCCGGACTCCAGACTGAGTGGCTTTTTCTTGTCTTGACTCCGAACTGCCTTGGACTCCGAACCGTCTTCGACTCCGAACTGAAAGACTGAGAGACCTCCCATGAACCTTCGCATCCAACCACAAGCGCTGACGAAAGTCACGAGCGATGTCCTCGTCGTTCCGCTGCTGCAAGGAGAGCAACAAAGCGAGAGAGTCAAAGCTCTTGATACTCCCTTGAACGGGGCTCTTCAGCAACAGATCAAACACAGTGGGTTTACCGCCAAAGAAGCGGAAACCCTCGTATTCTCGACTCACGGACACCTGCCGAGTCGAACGCTCCTGTTGATTGGGATGGGGAAATCCGAGAATCTCGAGTCCGACACCTGGCGGCGTTGCGCGGCTCGAGTACATCGTGAGGCGAAAGGGCAGGGGGCCAAACACCTCGCCTGGTATTTCGCCAAAGACCACCAGTCTGAAGAGTCACTCGTGGCGGTGGTCGAAGGAACCTGCCTTGCTGGGTATTCCTTCGAGAAATACAAATCGGAAAAAAACGGCAAACCGGTGGTGGAAACGTTGACGCTGACCGGAGCGGAGCTGCGCGCGACCCCGACGCTGACGAAAGCGCTCGACCTGGCACAGCAGGTTATTTCCGGGGTATTCCTGGCGCGGGACCTGATCAACGAGCCAGCTTCCGTCTCAACCCCAACCTACCTCGCGGACCAGGCCACGAAAATTCTACGAAGCAATGGCATCAAGGGCGAGATTTGGGGACCCGCGAAAATCAAAGCCGCGAAACTGGCCGGACTGCTGGCAGTGGCGCGTGGTGGGATCGAAGAGCCCCGCTTCATCAAATTGGTGTACACCCCGACTGGTAAACCCAAGAAGAAAATCGCGTTGGTGGGCAAAGGCATCACGTTTGACTCTGGTGGACTCTCGCTCAAGCCACCCAAGTCGATGGAAACGATGAAATACGACATGTCGGGCGGAGCCGCCGTGCTGGGCGTGATGAGCGTGATCTCCCAGCTCAAACCACAGGTGCAAGTGACCGGGTACGTGCCAACGACGGAAAACATGCCGAGCGGGACCGCGCAAAAGCCCGGTGACATTATCCACTACAAGAACGGCAAAACCGTCGAAGTGTTGAACACCGACGCCGAAGGTCGCCTGATTTTGGCTGACGCGTTGATTCAGGCGGTCAGTGATAAACCAGATGTGATTATCGACTTGGCCACGCTCACAGGTGCGTGCGTGGTCGCGCTGGGTTCACAGATCGCCGGGGTGTTCAGCAATAATCAAGAATTGAGCGAGACGCTGATTCGTTGCGCCAAAGAGGCGGGGGAACGTCTCTGGCCGCTGCCATTGGTGAAAGAATACAAGGACGACATCAAGAGCACGGTCGCTGACATTAAAAACACGGGCGGTGGCAACGCCGGAGCCATCGCCGCCGCGTTGTTCCTACAAGAGTTTGTCGGCGACGTGCCGTGGGCGCATCTCGATATTGCTGGGCCCGCTTTCTCGGATAAAGAGTCCTCCTACATCGCCAAAGGTGGGACGGGATTTGGCGTGCGCACCTTGGCGCGGTACATTATGAGCCTTTCGTAGGCTTGGCAAAGTTCCGAGTTCCGAGTTCCGAAATTCCCTCTCCCGGCTGGGAGAGGGCTAGGGTGAGGGGGATCAAGTGACCTTTCCTTATTTTGTCCTGGACCTCTCAATCCGTCGGCGATCATGTTCCGGCTTAACTTCATGCCATTGCCCGGCTGGGAGAGGGTCAGGGTGAGGGGGATCGCCGTGTGCTCACCGATTTTGGTTGTCAAAGTTCATAAGCCTAAAGACCGAAGGCCATGCCCACCAATCCGCTGCTCCATCTCCAACAGCAAGTCACGCATTGTTCCGCATGCCCGCGCCTCGTGGCGCACCGCGAACGCACCGCCGCGGAGAAGGTGAAGCGCTATCGCGAGTGGGACTACTGGGGCAAGCCAGTGCCGAGTTTCGGCGACCCCAAGGCGCGCTTGTTTATTGTTGGCCTCGCGCCCGCGGCGCATGGTGGCAATCGCACCGGACGCATCTTTACCGGCGACCGCAGTGGCGACTGGCTCTATGGCGCGCTGCACCAGGCGGGATTCGCCAACCAGCCGACTTCCGTCCATCGTGACGATGGTCTGACGCTTCAGGATTGTTACATCACGGCGGCGGTGCACTGCGCTCCACCAGACAACAAGCCGCTGCCAGAAGAGTTCACCGCCTGCCGTCCCTACTTGTTGCAAGAACTCACCCTGCTCAAACAGGTCCGCGTCGTGATTGCGTTAGGGCAGATCGCGTTTCACGCATATCTGACCGCGCGTCGCGCGTTGTCGTTATCAGTGCCATCCCCAGTCCCCCGTTTCGGACACGGTGCGACTTCGCTGTTGTCCGATGGCGTGACCCTCATTGGTTCCTACCATCCCAGCCAACAGAACACGTTCACGGGAAGACTAACTCGTGAGATGTTTCAGGCGGTGTTTGACCAGGCGCGGGTGCTCATTGAGCGCCAGCGTTCGCCAGACCGGAAAGTCTAAAGATCACACGCCGAGATCGTCCAAGGGACTGGGAACACCCTGGCCACCCTGCTGCAGGACGTGCGTGTAGATCATCGTGGTGGCAACATCGGTGTGCCCGAGCAACTGCTGAATGGTGCGGATATCGGTACCGCGTTGCAGCAGGTGGGTCGCGAAGGAATGACGAAACGTATGGGCGCTAATTTGTTTCGTCAGCTCGGCGCGGCGCACCGCCACCTTGATCGCCTTATTGATAACGCTGGGGTCCACATGCTGGCGACGAATGACGCCACCACGCGGGTCAACGGAGAGCTGCCGGGCAGGGAAGACATACTGCCACCCCCATTCCGTAGCCGCCTTGGGGTATTTGCGCTCCAGCGCATGCGGGAGGTACACGGCGCCATGCTCCTGTGCCAAGTCCTGCTGATGGAGCGTTTTGACCCCAGCCAGATGATTCTGGAGTAACGGTGTCAGGGTGGCAGGAAAAGTCGTAAACCGATCCTTGTCGCCTTTGCCCGCCCGGACAGTCAGTTGCTTCATCTGGTAGTCGAGGTCCTTGACCCTGAGCCGAACCGCCTCCATGACGCGGAGCCCGCTCCCGTAGAGGAGCTTGGCTACCAGTTGAGCTGTGCCGTCCATGAGCGAGAGTACGGCCACAACTTCTTCGCGGGTCATCACCACGGGAACAGTGATCTTTCTGTGGGCGCGCACGGCGTCGATATTGCCCTGCAACGTATGGTTGAGGACACGCTTGTAGAGGAACACGAGGGCATTCATCGCCTGATTCTGAGTCGAAGCCGCGACGTTGCCACGGACGGCCAAGTCCGTCAGGAACGCTTCAATCTTCGGTTCGGCGGGCAAGAGGTCCGCACGCGACCGCATGCCGTGAAACCGGACGAACCGGACGACCCACTCCACATAAGAGCGCTCGGTGTGAATGGAATAGTGCTGGAGACGGAGCACGTGACGGACTTCATCAAGCAGTTTTGGTTGTTGACTTCCT
>JANMSE010000488.1:0-3379 GCA_031389045.1 Deltaproteobacteria bacterium
TTGACTTGCGACATCAGGGTCAGATCGCCGATCTCATCCAAGAAGAGCGTGCCCGCCGCCGCGCGAGTAATGAGCCCTTCGCGCGGGCGGTCGGCACCGGTAAACGCCCCACGAGCATGCCCAAATAAGGTATCGGAGAACATCGTATCGTCGAGGCCAGCCACGTTGACAGTGACGAGCGCCCCGGACCGGCCCGAAAGCCGATGGAGCGCACGGGCGATCAGCTCCTTCCCAGTGCCGGTTTCCCCGGAGATCAGCACGGGTTGGGGCGACGGCGCGATCGCCTCGATATAGCGAAAGATCGCGCCCATCGCGCGGTTCTGCGTCACGATCTCGACGAAGGCATCCCGTTGATACGGCGTGTCGCTCAGCAGCCGCTCTGACAGTGACACGACCTCGGCACGCCACGCGCGCAGCTCCAGCGCGCGCTTGACCGCTGAGACGAGCCGGTTGTGGTCAACTGGCTTCACTAAATAATCCACGGCACCTGCCCGCATGCACTGTACGGCGGTCTCCAGGTCGTTAGTGGCCGTGAGCACGAGCACCGGGACATCCGGGTGGTCCGTGGCGATCTGTTCCAGCAGGGCCGCGCCGGGAAGATGTGGCATCGTCAGGTCCAGCACCAACACCCCCACTTCCTGCGTCGCCAGCATGGGTAAGACCTCGCGGCTATCACTTTGCGTGAGCACCTGGGTCATGCCAGCGGAGCGCAGCACCACGCTCACGCTATGGAGGAGTTGCGGTTCATCATCCACAAGCAACACCGGAAGGGTAGAGAGGCCATTGGGGGACATAGACTCACCTTTCTTTGTTAGCCAGCCTTGTGCGCTTCTCCAGCCTGGGGCCACGGGGCGGCACACGGCAATGTCACACGCGCGCACGTGCCACCGCCCGGTTCGGAGGTGAAACTGAGGCTCCCCGCGTGCGCGCGCACCAAGGAAGAGCTGATGGCCAAACCAAGGCCAGTCCCGCCACGGTCATGTTTCGTGGTGAAAAAGGGCTCAGTCAACCGTTGCAAATCCTTTGTGGGAATGCCACTGCCTTCATCCTCGACCTCCAAGATGATGCACCCCTCCTTGGCATCGAATCGTGTCGACAAGGTGACTCCACACGTGGGGTTCGGCAGTGCCTCCAGGGCATTGACCAGCAGATTGACCACGACCTGCTCCACCTGTTGCGCATCGCCGTGAATCGGTGGGAGATCGGACCCAAAATAGGTGCGGAACCGCGTCGTGTAGCGCGCGATGAGATGGGTTAGCAAGCGCTGCGCTCGTTGCGCCGCCGCCGTGACATCGACCTGTCCGCGCCCCCCAGGTGAACCGGGACGCGCGAAATTCTTGAGATCGGTGACAATGCGCTCGATCCGTTGGGCGCTCTCGTGGACATCACGCACCAATGTAGGAATGGTGTCCCGCATCTCGGAGAGTGGCAGTCCGGCGAGTGTCACCTGCCCCTCGTGTTCTTCCGCATACCGGTCCACGATCTCCAGGGCGTCCGCCCAGGCGTGCGCGAGCACCTGGGCATTGAGTAACACGAGTTGGTTGGGATTATTAATTTCGTGCGCAACACCGGAGACCAGCGTTCCCAACGCGGTCATCTTGTTAGCCTGGATCAATTGCATCTCTTGCTGGCGCGTCGTCTCTTCGAGCCGCTTTCGCTCCGTCAGATCACGGATAATACCAGTCAGATATCGCCCCTCGTGCGTCACCCACCCCGAGAGCGAGACTTCGAGGGGCACTTCCCGGTTGTCCTTGCCCAGGCCAACCATTTCCATGCTGCTGCCAACAAACGCGGAATGCCCGGTCGCGGACCACTCGGCAAACCACTGCACCTGGGAGTCACGGGAATGAACGGAGAGCAGTCGTGTGAATGGTGTCCCCAAGACCTCGTCGGGGGCATAGCCAAAGATCGTGGTGGCACCGGCATTCCAGGACACCACGTTTCCGGCGCTGTCCACCGAGACGATGGCCTCGTTCGCGGATTCGGTAATGGCACGGAGCCGTTCTTCACTGGTCCGCAGGGCGGTCTCGACCGCTTGCCGCTCCGCCATGGCGTGGTGGAGGTCCGCATTACTCTGGTGGAGGTCCCGCGCGTTCGCACGCAGACGCGCGAACTGCGCCACCAGATACCCGACAAGCGTCACCGCGGCGAGGTAGAGCAACAGGCGAAACACTTGGGCGCGGGCTTCCACTTGTGTCGCATAGTCTTGGACGGCGGCTTGCAACGCCCGGACGAGCTGTGGGGTCGGCGCGTCAATGATCTGGCGCACCAGGGTATCCACGTGCGGGAGCAGGGTAACGACGAGCTGGAGATGTCGCACGGCCGTGTGAACCTCCGCATCATCGGTAGCCGTCGAGGCCAATTGGCCGAGCACGGCTTGCAACTCACCGCCGACACTCGGCTCGGACAGTTGGAGGTAGCGCAGTAACAAGGGGGACAGGCGACTCCACACCTCCGCGGCTTCGCCCTGTCCAGTCAGGTGCGCGGGCGCGTGCGTGAGATAGAACAGGGAGTTCCGCAAGACGGCGTTGTCGGATTTGAAGTCCTCGACCGCGGTGCTCTTCTCCCGTAGCGCGGTCGCGAGCGCGGCGACCCGTTGGTCAATCAGCGCCCGTGCCGCCGTGTCCGCGATGGTCTCCGTTTCTAGACGTAACGCGTCACTGTCCTGAAACAAGGCCGCACTGGTCCGCGCCAAGGCATCATAATTGGGGAGTAAGCCCGCGCGGGCGAGCAAGACATCGCGCGTGAGTTCCGCATCGTGCACTTGCAGCGTCTGCACTCCCTCTTGCATCCGTCCGCGCACGGTGAGGTCGAGACTACGACTCTCCAGCAGTAAGTACGTAAGGAACCCAAGTACTCCCAGCACACTCAGGACAGACAGTCCCGTCGTTCGCATCAGTCTGCTCCTGGGGTAGGCGCTTGGACTGACGCGCCACGATACTCGCCAGTCAGGGTGCGCAGGAACTGGACGATGCGGTCGATCTCCTCGGCAGTGAGTGTCTTGCCCAACTGCACTCGTGCCATCGTCTCCACGGCAATCGCCAGCGTGGGAGCTCGCCCATCGTGGAAATAGGGCGCGGTCACCGCGACGTTGCGCAGACTCGGCACCCGAAACACCTGTGTGTCCTGTGGCCGCTGCGTCACGTTATAGCGCCCTCTATCAACCACCTCCTCGCTGGTCGCGTCCGGCGAGCGGAACACCCCCAATTTGGCGAACATGTTACCGCCGATATTCACTCCTTGGTGACAGGCGACGCAGCCGTAGGCTTTGAAGAGGCCATAGCCGTGTTGTTCGTCGTCCGAGAGCGCCTGCTGATTCCCAGAAAGATAGGCATCGAAACGGGAGTGCGGCGTCGTGAGGGACCGCTCGAAGCTCACA
>JANMSE010000506.1:0-10447 GCA_031389045.1 Deltaproteobacteria bacterium
CGAATCCATACTTCGGAACTATCTGGAAACTGATAGCGGGTATATCCTCCCGCCGTCATACGCACCTCCGCGCCCAGGGTGCGCAAGAATTCATCCACTTCCACTCGGGCCATCCCCTGCAAGCTCCCGAATGTGGAGGCAGGCCCATGTTTGCTCTGTCCTGGCCCAGGCCGGCGCACAAGCGGTTCCCTCTTCCTCTCAGCAGCGCGAGACGCTGACATCTCACGAAACAGGGGGCTACGCCTTGAGACTGGAGACTGGAGACTTGGAAGAGCAGAAAACAGTCTCCAGTCTCAAGCGCCAAGGCTCAATCCTCAAAGGCCCCCCACAAACCGCCCTGGGTTCAGCATCCCTTGCGGGTCGAGCGTTTCCTTCAGTCGCTTCATTAACGGGAAACTGCTCCCAACGTGTCCCCAGACATCGACGCGGTCTTTCAGTGCCGGGTCAATCGCTTCAATCATCACCGTCCCGCCCAGCTTCTTGGCGAGGATGCGGAGCCAGTCAACAAACGACAACAGTTTTTCTCGCGACGGATTGTCCCGTTGTGGGAGCCGACAATAGAGAATGCCGTTTCCCGCGTGCGCGACCATCTCCAGCGATACCCCACGAATCGGAGTCTCTTCTTCCACCGCTTGGCAAAAAGGCGTGATCTGTGAGGGGACCAAACTGACTTTGCAGCGCAGCGCCGCTTCTCCACTGACCGGAAAGTCGCGGATGGCATCAAGCAGCGCGGGCTGCTGCTCGCCACGAGCGCCGGCGATTTCTTGGAGGCGGTTGTGTTGATAGGCGATCTCTTCCGCGCTGCCCGCGAAGCCAATATAGAGCTGATACGGTGACCGCTTGTCGCCTTGCCCGCCCACATCGCAATTGGTCAGTTCGAGCAGCGTCGGTTGCAGTTCCGTGCCCAGCACGCGCAACACCACCGCCATCGCCTGCTCCGCCGTGGGGAAGTCCAACGCGACGACCGTCCGCGCCTCTGGCCGTGGACGAATCTTGAATATGGCTTCGGCAATCACACCGAGGGTGCCAAATGACCCACAGTATAACTTGGCGAGATCGTAGCCAGCGACATTCTTGACGACGCGCCCACCGCTTTTGATGACCGTCCCGTCGGCGCGAATCACCTTGATGCCAATGAGAAAATCGCGGATGGTGCCCTGCGAGAGTCGTGACGGCCCACTGAGGTTCATCGCGATCAATCCACCCACCGTCACCCGTTCCGGCCACGGCGGATCAACCGGTAGCCATTGATTCTGTTCGCCCAAGACCTGTTGCAGGCGCGCGAGCGAAATGCCCGCTTCAACCGCGACGGTCATGTCGGTCGGTTGATAATCAAGCACTCGATTCATGCGTTGCAGGCAGAGCGCGAGATCATAGCGTCGCGGCGAGCCACCAATATGGAGAAAGGCACCGGTCCCGACCGGACTGACCGCACGCTGGTGCTCAGCGGCGACATGGAGCATCCCCGCCGCTTGCTCGGTGCTCTCGGGAAACACGATCTCTTGCGGTGCACGACCGTCGATCTCGAAGCGCGCCCCGTTGTCGCCACCACTCATAATTCGGTCCTCATTGCTCCGCCTCGGCTCACAGCGAGGCTTGCCGCCGTGGGACGCGCGTGTCGATACACCCGTGCGGGGTGGGGAAAATTTTATGCGGGTTACAGCGATTCTCTGGATTGAACACACCTCGAACCTGGGTCATCGCCAGCAAATCGTCGGGACTGAAAATCAACGACATCTGCCCCATCTTTTCGACGCCGATGCCATGCTCGCCGGTGAGGCTGCCACCGAGATCGACGCAGGCTTGCAGGATTTCTTGTCCCGCTTTCAGGACGCGCTCGGTCTCGTCGGTATTGCGTTCGTCGAACAACAGAATCGGATGGATGTTACCGTCGCCCGCATGGAAGACGTTGCCGATGCGCAACTGATATTTTTCGCTAATCCCAGCGATGGCGGCCAGGATGTCCGGCACCTTGGTACGCGGGACGACGCCATCCTGCGTGCAATAATTGGGCGCGAGACGACCCGCCGCGCCAATCGCTCGTTTGCGGCTTTTCCATAACGCCGTGCGTTCGGCTTCATCACGCGCCAGCCGCACCTCACGCGCGGCGTTGCGCTCACAGAGAGTTCGGATTTTCGTCGTCTGTGAATCGAGCCCGGCTTCGAGTCCATCCAGCTCGATAATCAGCACCGCGCCGGCATCGGTGGGAAACCCAAAGTGAAACGCCGCCTCGACGGCCTGGATCATCAGGTTATCCATCATCTCCAGCGCGGCGGGGATGATACCCGCGGCGATGATATCGGACACCGTCTGCGTCGCTTGCGGCGCGGTCTCGAACACCGCGAGAAAGGTGCGATAGGCTTGCGGTTGGCGGGTGAGCCGCAGAGTGGCTTGGGTGACGATGCCAAATGTCCCCTCCGCGCCAATCGTGACGCCGCGCAGATCGTATCCTGGCGTATCCTCGACGAGGCCACCGAGCTGCACCATCTCGCCATCAGGCAAGACAAGTTCGACCCCCAACACGTGGTTGGTGGTGACGCCATATTTAAGTGTGTGCGGACCACCGGAGTTCTCGGCGATATTACCGCCAATCGTGCACGCCTGTTGACTCGAAGGGTCAGGCGCATACTGGAACCCTTGGTTCTTCACGGCATTACTGACCCAGAGGTTGACCACGCCCGCTTGCGCGACCACGTAGCGATTGACGAGGTCGATATGCAGGATTTTATTCATCCGGCTGGTCCCGATCATCACCGGCGCTTCGACCGGCAAGCAGCCGCCGCTGAGACCAGTGCCCGCGCCACGGGGCACGAACGCGATCTTCTCCTTGTGGAGCAATTTGACCACGGCAACGACTTCCTCGGTGGACCGGGGCAGCACGACGATGTCAGGCGTGGACTTTTCCAGGGTGTAGCCGTCGCAGTCATACACGGAGAGCGCCGTCTTGTTCGAGATCACGCCGTCAGCGCCGACAATGGCGGCGAGTTGGGCAATCAACGCGGTATCCATAACGAATGACCTCTGCTGCTTCGTCGAGACTATCCCTTCGGCTTGCGACGAATCATGCGTTTGACGGTGTATTGCAACAAGACCTCGCCCTTCTGGTTGAGCACTTGTTGTTCGGACGTGACGATCCCGCGGTCCGCTTTCGAGGTTTCCCGTTTCTCCAGCACTTTGACTTTGATGTGGACGGTATCCCCGCAGCGCAGGGGCGCGGGAATCTTCATCTCCTCGACGCCCAGCAGCGCCATGCCGCCGCGCACGAGGCCGGACTGAATGGTCATGCCTTCAGAGAGCGCGAAGGTGAACGACCCTGGCGCGATGCGGCTACCAAACAGACTGTTATTCTTGACGAACTCCATGTCGATGAACAGCGGCTCATGGAAGCCAAACAAATTGACGAAGGTGACGACATCGGTTTCGGTGATGGTTCGGGCATGAGTGGCGTACTCCGCGCCGATGACAAAGTCCTCGAAAAATTCTACTGCCATGCGTGCTCCTTTTCGTGCGGGGCAGTGTTATGGGTTCTGAAGATCATGTCAACCGCCAAGGATGTTGACAAAATCACCTCAGTCACATTCATTAGGAACACTATGAAAAAACGAGTTGCTATTGTTGGTGCGACCGGAATTACCGGACAACAATTCCTGGTTGCGTTACGGAATCATCCTTGGTTGGAAATCGCCGTGTTGGCGGCCTCGGAACGCTCGGCGGGTAAGAGTTATGCCGAGGCCATTCGTGACCCGAAGACCGGCGCACGGCGGTGGTGGTGCAAGGAAGAACCACCGCAGGAAGCCCTGGCCCTCCCGGTCTATGAGGCGTCTGCCCTCAATCTCGGTGGGATCGATTTAGTGTTCTCCGCCGTCGAGTCGGACCCGGCACGTGAACTGGAACCGCTGTACGCCAAAACCACGCCAGTGGTGAGTACCGCCTCCGCGTTTCGCTATGAACAGGACGTGCCGATTTTCATTCCTGGCGTGAATCTCGATCATATCCACCTTATCGACACCCAGCGGAAGAATCGTGGCTGGAAAGGCTACATCGCCACACAACCGAACTGCACGACGGTTGGGCTCGCCATTACGCTCAAGCCGCTGTTCGATAACTTTGGTATCAAGAAAGTGATTATGACCTCGATGCAAGGCGTGTCTGGCGCTGGTCGCTCTCCTGGCGTGATCGCGCTCGACATTCTCGACAACATCATTCCGTTCATTTCCGGTGAAGAGGAAAAAGTCGAAAAGGAAACGCGCAAGATTCTTGGCGCGCTCAGTGGCGGGAGCATCGCGCCAGCCGACATCGTGGTCAGTGCCACGTGTACACGCGCGGCGGTGATGGAAGGACACACGGAATCGGTGTTTGCCTCAATGGATCGCCCCTGCTCGGTTGATGACGCGCGCGCGGCGATGATCGAGTTTGGTCAGAGTTTCGTGAAGCAGGGATTTCCGTCCGCTCCACAACACATGATTATCGTCCACGACGATCCATTCCGCCCGCAGCCACGGCTTGATCGTGACGCGGAAGACGGCATGGCGACCTCAGTCGGTCGCATCCGCAAGGACACGGTGCTTGAGAACGCGATCAAATATATGTTGGTGAGCCACAACACGAAGATGGGCGCGGCCAAAGGCGCGGTGCTGATGGCGGAATGTCTGATGCAGAAGGGGTACGTGTAGGGCCGACCGGGGACCGGGGACGAAGGACCGGGGCCAAGCGCGGTTCGACTTTTGGCTTCCATTTCCCGTCATCGGTTTCCCATCTTCGAATTTGAGATGTTGAAAGAGGGCCTGCCCCGCTCAGGACAGCGGCTCGATTTGCATGTAATGCGCAGAGTATGAACGAAGGAAAGAGACGGAGGGCCGAAGACCAAGGACTGGGGACGGAAGCGAGGGCAGGGTCCGGTTTTGGCTTCCGTCCCCCGTCCCCGGTCTCCCGTCCCAGAAGGTTAGAGTTTGCCAGAGAAGATAAACGCAATAACCAGCGCGTAAATGGCCAGCGCTTCCATGAACGCCAGACCGATAATCATCGGCGTGAACACTTTTTCAGCCGAGTTGGGATTACGGCCAATCGACTCCATCGCCGATCCCACCGCGCGCCCTTGACCAATACCCGCGCCTAAACCCGCTAAGCCAAGAGCCAGCCCAGCACCTAACGCGCCAAGCCCAACTCCCAAACCTCCACTGCCAGCAGCGGCCTCAGTGGCTTCATGGGTGACTTCTTGCCCAAACACACTCCCCACGATCGTCAGCAGTGCCAACGTCGTGAGCGATCCAATGAACCCAGACTTCTTCATACGGACTCCTTTCGTGCTCTCTCGCACGTGAGCTGCGTGGGCGCCACCTCTCCTCTTATCCTCTTCCATCTGTGCCCGCTCACGAGCAAGATCGCGGTTGATATGGCAATTGTAGTTGTTAATGATGCGCCGCTTCGCCGTGTCCATGCCCAACACCGCCAGCGAGTGACACGTACACCATGCTCAGCAGCGTGAAGACAAAGGCTTGCACGACACTCACAAAGGTTCCCAGCATGTAAAACACGACGGGAATAATGAGCTTGGTCAGGTCAGTGAAAATCTCCAACACCACATGGTCTCCCGTCATGTTCCCCAAAAGCCGGAGCGAGAGCGAAAACGGTCTGACGATGTTGTCAATGATTTCTAAAGGGATCATCAGCGGCGCGAGCCACACCAGTGGTCCCACGAAATGCTTGAAATACGCCATTCCCTGCGCCTTGAAGGCGTAGACGTTGTACGCAACGAAGGAAATCAGCCCAAGCGCGAGCGTGACATTGAAGTTGCTGGTGGGCGGTGAAAATCCTGGCAGCAGCCCAATGAGGTTCGCGGTGAGGATGAAGATGAAGAAAGTGCCGTACAGCGGCACGAAGCGTTTCGCCTCGTTGCCCAGCACGCCTTCCGCCATCCCCTTGATCCCTTCGACCAGCAGCTCCGCGATACTGCGGAGCGTGATCGAATCATCGGGAATCGCGCTGTCGTCGGACGCATACATCTGGTCATAGGCGCGATAGGCGCACCACATAATCAGCAGCGTCACGAAAATCGACGTGACGAGATGACCAGGTAAAAGGTTGATGACGGGGATAGCCGCGACCCAAGTGAAGGGGTGTTCCATGTTCTGTACCGTGAGAGAGTGTCGGGGAGGTTAGATTTTCTGTTCGTTGGAAAGCGCGGGGGAGATGCGAGTTCCCGCGCCGGTCAGGGTGACTATCATGCAGGTCACAAGCAGTAAAGAGACCCCAAGCAGAAAGCTGCCCGCGCGAATCGGATACCGCAGGAATAACGTGCTCATCAGCAATAAGAACAGGACGCCTTTGACCAGCACCCAGAAGATCGCCCAGTTCTTTTCACCCGTCCCCATCTGAGCCTGAAAGAGCAGAACCCCGGCGATGCGCTTCCATAACCAGAAATTGGCCTGCATCACGAGCCCACCGACGAGAAAGCTGGCGGCATGAAGCATATCAAGACTCCACCCAACCAACGCGCCAACGCCCAGAAGCAGCAAGTTGAGACGTTCAATCTTTGTGATGATTGTCGATGTCACGATGAGCCGATAGCTTTGGAAGAACAATGATGAGCCGATAGACCGCGCCAACCAGGCCGCCCAGAGCACCAAGCAGCGTGCCCCACGGACTCGTGCCGAAGAATCTGTCGAGATAACTCCCCAGCAAAATTCCGCCGAGCGCGGCGGCGGCGAACTCAAATCCCAGAGCCGCGTACTTTCCATAAGAGAACAGAGATGGCTCTTTTGGCATAGCGCTCACGAGCGTAAACTTTTCAGGACTTCCTTGGCCGCCGCGATGGTCTCTTGAATTTCCGCTTCGCCGTGGACAAGAGAAATAAAGCAGGTCTCGAATTGTGACGGTGGTAAATAAAACCCGCGTGCAATCATGCCCTGAAAGAACCGCGCGAACAGCTTGGTATCACTGCGTGTCGCGGTTTCGTAGTCATCGACCTGTTCAACGCCGAAGAACAGCGTGAACATCGACCCGATTTGATTCACACATGCGACGGTTCCCGTTTCTTTCACGGCAGCGCGTAACCCCTCGGCCATCATCGTGCCCAGCTCGTCAAGGCGCTGATAGGTTCCTGGCACGCTCACCAGTTTGAGCATTTCAACGCCCGCCGTCACCGCTAACGGATTCCCGGACAAGGTTCCGGCTTGGTACACCGGACCCAGCGGCGCGAGCATATCCATGATCTCGCGTTTGCCACCAACCGCGGCAAGCGGCATGCCGCCACCAACGATTTTGCCGAGACACGTCATATCTGGCGTGATGTTATACAGCACCTGCGCGCCACCCAGTCCGACACGAAATCCGCTAATCACCTCGTCGAAAATCAGCACGATCCCATATTGCTGTGTGAGCGCGCGCAAACCAGCAAGAAACTCAGGTTTCGGGAGAATGAGACCCATATTGCCGGCGATGGGTTCGACGATGACAGCCGCGATGCCGCTCGGATCGGCTTTGCAATGGGCCTCGACACTCGCGAGATTGTTGTAGTCCGCGACCAGCGTCTGACTGGCGAAGGCTTCAGGAACGCCTTGGCTATCGGGTTGGCTAAAAGTGAGGGCTCCAGAACCCGCACGGACCAGCAGCGCGTCACTGTGGCCATGATAGCAACCAGCGAACTTGAGAATCTTCGCGCGCTTCGTATACCCACGCGCGAGCCGCAACGCGGTCATCGTCGCCTCGGTGCCAGAAGAGGTGAGTCGCACTTTCTCGACCGAAGGCACCGCCGCGACGATCATCTTGGCGAGTTCGATCTCTTTCGCCGTGGGCGCGCCAAAACTCGTGCCTCGTTTCAGACTGTCTTCCAAGGCTCTGAGAATCCGCGGATGCGCATGCCCGGCGATCAGTGGCCCCCAGGACCCAACATAGTCGAGATACTCCTTGCCATCAGCGTCGATGACACGGCAGCCACGTCCCCGTTGAATGAACAGCGGATCGCCGCCCACCGCGCGCCAAGCGCGCACCGGACTGTTGACCCCACCGGGGATATATTGTTGGGCTTCGAGAAAAAGCTTATGGGACGTGGACATGGAAGTGTTCCCCGCGTGTGAAAAGAATGTGGCCTTGTTACCACCCGACATTTTGTGAGTCAAGGCAAACCAAAACGATAGACAACACAGCCACTTCTACCGAGGCATGTTTTTTTACTTGCAAAGAGAAAAAAAAGCGTCTAATCCATCCCGATACTCATTCAGTTCGATCTCTAATTTTCCGAATACAGCGCAGTAAAAAATAGTGACGGCTTTCCCCCTCTTTCCCACTGATACTTGGCGTAGTTTGCCAGGACTTCCCTGGGACGGAGAGAAAGAATGTGGGGGAGAAGTATGTGGAGAATCTTGTGGTGCAAGGGGAAAAACTTCGGTCATTAGGCCATGTTGGAGAGTTATTCACAGGTGTGAATAACTCCCTTCTCGCGGCACAACGAGAAGGTGGGGGCGGCGGCGTGCAGCAAGTGTGGGAGCAGGTCCTCGTTCAGGTGGAGGAGAAGGTTGGTCGTGTCACGACCGAAACCTGGCTCAAGCCAGTGAAGCCGCTCGCGCTTCGTGAGGAGACACTCCATCTCGAAGTGCCCAATGCGCTGTTTCGTGACTGGCTCCTGGAAAATCTCCTGCCCCATATTCGCAAATCGCTCGAAACCCTTCTTGGGTTCGCGACCCAGATCGTCGTTCATATCGCCGCTAAACAACAAGGCGAGCTGTTTCCGCAACGCCATGAGGAACGGGAGCCCACAAAAGCGGAGACCGCGCGCGCCACGAACACCAAAAAGAACGGCCTCGTTTCCAATTATACGTTCTCCTCTTTTATCGTGGGCGCGGGCAACCAATTCGCCAACGCCGCCGCGCGCGCCGTCGCCGAGCATCCCGGCAAAAACTATAACCCGCTGTTCATTTATGGCGGTGTCGGACTCGGCAAAACCCATCTCATCAACGCGATTGGCCACGAAACCCTCGTCAAGCAGGGAGGCAAGAGCGTTTTCTACCTCTCGTCGGAAACGTTCACCAATGAGTTGATCGCGCACCTGCGGCGCGACCGCATGGACGACTTCAAGACCAAGTTCCGCCAAGCCGATGTGCTCATCATTGACGACATCCAGTTCCTCTCTGGCCGCGAACGGACCCAAGAGGAGTTTTTTCATACCTTCAATACGCTCCATCAGGCTCACAAACAGATCATCCTCACGTCCGATAAATTTCCCAATGAGATTGAAGGACTCGAGGAGCGGCTGCGCAACCGCTTCGAGTGGGGATTGATCGCCGATATTCAGCCACCAGACCTCGAAACCCGCGTCGCCATTCTGCAAAAAAAAGCGCAACAGAAGAAAATCCAGCTTCCACATGATGTGTCGCTCTTTATCGCGACCCATGTCACCGCCAATGTCCGTGAACTTGAAGGTGGGCTCACCAAGCTTGGCGCCTTTTCCACCATGACCGACAGTCCGATTACCGTCGACCTCGCCCAACAAGTGTTGCACAACCTCATGCGCGGGGGGAAGGATAAGGACCAAGAAGTCTCGGTCGAAGCGGTCCAGAAAGCGGTCTGCAAATACTTCGCGATCCGCGTCGTGGATTTGACTTCCAAGAAACGGACGCAGATGGTCGCCTTTCCACGGCAGGTCGCCATGTTCCTGTGCCGCAAACTCGCCGGGGCTTCATACCCCATGATCGGGGTCCGTTTTGGTGGCAAATATCACACAACAGCGTTATACGCATGTGCCTCCATAGAGAAACGACTCAAGCATGACGAAGAACTCCGAGCGGTTGTTGTGCGGATTGAAAACATCGTTTTTGGTCAAGAAAATTAGTCTAGAACACCTTTTGAGAGGGTGTGAATAACCCTGTGGATAACCTGTGGATAACCCTGTGGATAACCTGTGAATAACCTGTGAATAACCTGTGGATAACTTTTTGCCTCGGTCAAGTTATTCACAGGGTTATCCACAGGGGGTGTGAATAACTATTTCAACGATTTCATATACTTAATTGAGTTATCCACATATTCACACCCCCTACTGCTACTATTAGGAAAGAAATAAGAAGTAGGAGTAGGAAAAAGGGGATATAAAAATGTGGATCACTCCGAACGATAGGGAAAAAAGTTGATCAGCTAAGAAAGGGAAGAGAGGAATGGAAAGCATTATTGAAAAGGAAGATTTATTACACTGTTTGTATTTAGTACAAGGCGTAGTTGAGAAACGATCATCTCTGCCCATCCTCTCGCACGTCCTCATCGAATCGAAAGAAGGAGCCATTTCTCTGCGCGCGACAGATCTCGAAATCGGACTACGTCAACAGTGCAAAGCCACAGTCAAAAAGGAAGGGGCGGTGACGACCGATGCACGCAAGCTGTACGAAATAGTTCGAGAGCTTTCGCCAGATCGCGTCTCCCTGCGTTCCACCGGCAGTGGCTGGGTGGAGGTTAGCAG
>JANMSE010000559.1:0-2597 GCA_031389045.1 Deltaproteobacteria bacterium
GCAGGCCGAGGCGAAGAGGAAGAAACGAAAAGACCAGACCGAGGAAGGAACAGAACCGTAGAGACGACGCGCCTAACCCACCGCTGCACCGCATCGCCGCCCGCGAGCGACTCTGCTTAAACTGAAAGGGTGCGTCAGGGCCGCTCGCGGTGACCGGGGGCGTTAGCCAGTTCTCAACCTTCCGGTTTGAACATGGGGCATATTTTATGAGCACTCCATCATGAGGTGGGCACGGCAAACGGGCACTGCTCGGACCACGACACCAGAGGCCCGTGCACCACCGACACTTGTCCTGTCACCGCGAACGGAGCATCAAGAGAGATGGCCCAGCAACCAACTACGCAACCGAAGGAGGAACAGCATATGGCAGTCGGAAAAAAAATTGGGGAATTTTCGCTCAAGATGACCTCATCAACGTTTACACCCGGGCCAGGCGATAGCAGTGCTCTGCAAGTGAATTACGAAGGGCCAGTGACGGGGGAGATGGCGGGTCTCCACCGGGGAACAATGTCCCTGGTCATCGTGCCGGGCACGAAGAGTCGGACGTATACCTATTGTGGGATGACCTGGCCGACCAATGGGGATCCTGTCGCCATCAACTCCCAAGGGACACTAGAAAATATGGAGAACCACAAGCGGCGAATGCGTGGGATCAGTCGCTTATCCGATGGCAGCATTGCCGCTATTGAGGGAGAGATTGATATCACCGCAGGTACGTCGACCGGTGCGTTATACGAGTGGACCTGAATGCAGGTGGGGGTTCTAGGGGAAAAGGAGAGAGGGTCGAAGTGAAGGCAGCCCTCCCGAAGGGAAGCTGTGCTGTCTAACCATCCCGTGCACGTGACCGCCGCCCGTTTGCGGTTTCTGCTGAACCTGAACGGTTGCGTTTAGGCGGCGGCCCGAGACGGCAGGCGTTAGGCCGCTTAGAGTCGTACAGCAGTGGGAGAGTTCGATGAACCTCCGAACGCGGGCCGTACTTCAAGGTATCTTGTATTTGTTTGATTAAGATAAGGAGGACACATGAGTACCTATCCCTTCGATCAAGCCTGGGACAAGGAGCGGAGCCGGCTCGGCGGCTTGGAACAGGGACTCGACCCTGGGACGATACGCCATCTTGAAGCGCTCGCAGTCGGACCGGGATGGCGTTGCTGGGAGGTTGGTGCCGGCGGCGGTTCAATCGCGGCGTGGCTGTGTCAACGTGTCGGAGATGACGGCCACGTCTTCGCGACCGACCTAGACACGACCTTGCTCAAGCGGCTGTCGTACCCGAACCTGGCGGTTCGCCGGCACGACATCGTTGCCGACGAGGTTCCCGAAGCCAGCCCGTTCGATCTAGTGCATGCGCGTTGGCTGCTGCATTGGATTGCCGAGCCCAGAGAAGCCCTCGGACGCATGGTCACTACGGTGCGGCCTGGTGGCTGGCTTCTCGTCGAGGAGCCGGACTGGGTGACGCTTTTCCATGCGTGCCCATCCGAGATCGTCAGCAAGGTAGCGACACTCCTTTGGGGAACTGAGGGCGCGACTGTGGATGCTGCATATGGCCGGCGTCTGTTCGACGACGTGCGTGCGCTCGGCCTGCTTGACGTTGAGTCGTTGGGCAGGGTCGAGATGATGCGTAACGGCAGGCCTCTCTCAACGCATCTGAGTCTGTCGATGGCCAAAAGCGCCGCGCCCGCCGTCGAGTCGGGCGCGATCAGGGCGGAGGATTTGGAGGAAGCGCTCGCGCGATTAAACGATCCCGCCTTCGCCACCATGTCGGCCATCACTATGGCGGTGTGGGGCCGCCGCCCGCCGAGCGGTTCTGAAGAAAGGAAATAACGCGGAGGCAAGCACCGCCTGATTCCTGATAACAGTGGAACGCATCCAGAGTGCGGCCTAACCAACCGCGCCACCGCATCGCGGCCACGGTGGGACTGTGAAAAACCCGAAGAGCCGCGTTCTGGCGGCTCGCGGTGCGCGGGAGCGTTAGGCGTCTCTAAACGCAGAAAACAACCATTCGAAGACTTATCGGAGATCAGGATATGGCCAGAAAACTCGATCCAAGCACAGTTGAGAATTTGCAAATGATTGAAGTTGTCGTAAGTGGCCCTGACGACGCTAACCGGTTATTTATGATCACAGGAAGCGTCCCAGTTAACGTAGTGGCCACCAATACTTCAACTGCCCGCCAAGAACCTCCTAAGAAAGAGCCTTTTACACTTCTACTTGGACCAACCTTAACGCGCCGACAGTTTCATAAATCCATTGCGGCCACGTTCCCATTAGCATTTACCATAGGGGCGACGGGTCCCGGTGGTGGTATTCAGGGCACAATGCTGTGGTCTGTGGTAGCCACTGATGCTGATTGGGATGACGAATCGCAGAAAGTTGAACTTCGTTTCGAGGTAAACATCGATGCCAGAGGTAACGGTTCGATTAGCCTGGTCAGTGTTGGCTTTCAAGTAACCATCCTTGCTCAAATAGGGGCCGCCTAACAAGGCGCTCCAGCCGACCGTTTTGCCTTCGCTTCGCTACGGCAAAACGGCGGCTGAGCTTGGGCGTTAGGCCCGGACCCAAAAGGATACCAGGGGAAACTCTGGGGTGCTCATGGATCAGAC
>JANMSE010000563.1:0-43601 GCA_031389045.1 Deltaproteobacteria bacterium
CCAAGGTCCGCGCCCAAATCGGGCCCAAGCCCTGGATTTGCGCCGCGCAGGCCGTGATTCTGGAAAAGGACGCGACCAAGGCGCGCACGGTGGCGCGGCAATACATGAAGACGTATGTGCCCCGGCTGCCGAACTACACGAACAACTTGAAGGCGTTGGGCTACGGCGATGCGGAATTCGCCAATGGTTGTAGCGACCGATTAGTGGATGACATCGTCGCGTGGGGCAGTGAAGAAAAGATTCGTGATCGTATCGACGCGCACTTGAAAGCAGGAGCCACGCACGTCTGTATTTTGCCGATCCGCGCGGACAGTGAGACGCTGCCGGACATGCGGGTCGTGGAGACCTTCGGGCCGAAGTAAGCGCGGATGGCTCGCTCCCTACGGTCGCTTTATGGCCTGTGGCTTATGGCTTATGGTTGGAACTATATGCCATATAGAGAGCGTAGCGACTGAGCCATGCACCATAAGCCCAAGAGCCGCAGGGTGGGTGCGCCAAGCGCACCCACCCTGCAATTGGAACGACTTGCAAGACAGGTGAGGACTCGCTACCCTTTTTCCGCACTTATTCCCACAGGAGGACAGCGATCCATGCCTGAATCCACAGCCCGACCGCTTGGCACCATTCGCGAAGGAGAAAACGGAGAGATTACAGTTCCCGCCGCCTACCGGAAGAAACATAAACTCTCGAAGGGCAGTGAAGTCATGCTGCTCCAGCTTGGTGACGCGTTGATGATGGTCCCGACTGATGTGGCCTTGAATCAACTCTGTCAACGACTCCAGGACATTCTGGCGGGAGAAGGGATATCGACCAAACAAGCGTTAAAAAACTTGGAAAAGGTTCGTCAGCAGTATTTTGAGGAACTGTATGGCAAGGGGTAATCTTCCTTCCGTTCTTCGGCTCTTTCTGGATTCCGGGGTATTTCTCGAAGGGGTGCTCGCCCCGTGGAGCGTTTCCCGTGCGTTGTTGATTCACGCCCGTCGCGGGGCGTTCACCACTATCTTGGCGACATACGTCCAAATCGAAGTTGAAAGAAACCTCCTTGCCATACTTGCCCACAATCCTGAGTTAGCCACGGAAGCCATTGATACCTATGACACCTTGCTACAGCTCTTAAAGCCAGAACGCGTCCCTCTCCCTAGCAGAGAAGAAATTGACAACGCTCGACATCTCATGCGCCACCAAGCTGATGTTCCAGTGCTTGTCTCAGCGTTGAAAGCCTCCCCGGATTGGCTCCTCACCACAAACACCCGGCACTTCACCCCAGAGGTTGCCGCGCGCACGGGCTTAAAGATCACAACCCCACAAGCGTTCTTGCAGAGCCTGACAATCCTTGGCTGATCTCCTTGGTGCCTTTCTCTCCGATGCTGGACCCGAAATGCTTCACCTTGACTCCAGTGCTTTGGTGAAACGCTACGCTGACGAAGTGGGGGAGTCTCTGGATTCGGCGGAATCCCTTTCCGTCGAGAATCCACTGAGCCATCCCGACCTTGATTCTCACCCCCGCAAAACCGGATCCTCAGTCAGTGCGCAAAGCGCACCCTGCATGTCCCTCATTTTTGACTTTTGACTTTTGACTTTCCCCCTTCCCCCCTCCCCCAGCCTCGTTTATGTTTCCTCGGCACGCACCAGAGGAACAACCCATGACATCTCCACTTTCCAGCGAACTACCTCCTTCTGAACAGAGCAGTCGCGTCGAGACCGTCGATAACCTCGACTTACTCCTTGAAGTGTTGCCGCCCGCCGTCCGCGAGTCCCTTGGGCACGGTCCGCAACTCCAATCCCTCTTGGAAGTCGTCATTGATCTAGGTCGTCCGCCGGAAGCGCGGTACACAAATCACACCGCGTATCTGCGTGAGAGCGCGATCAATCGGGAAGACCTCCAGTTCATCGTGTCTCGGGTCGGAACCTTTACGCATGATAACCGCGCTGGCATTCCCAGCACCTTGCATCGGATTTCGGCGCTGCGGAATCGCACCGGAGACATTATCGGTCTCACCTGCCGTGTGGGTCGAGCCGTGTTTGGCACCGTCAACATCGTCAAGGACATCATCATCACGCAAGACAACAAAAGCGTGCTGCTGCTCGGCCCGCCGGGCGTGGGCAAGACCACGCTGTTACGTGAGGCCGCTCGTGTCCTCGCGGATGAAGCTGGCAAACGAGTGATCGTGGTGGACACCTCAAACGAAATCGCCGGGGATGGAGATATTCCGCACCCCGCCATCGGTCGCGCGCGCCGCATGCAAGTCCCGTCACCCGAATTGCAACATAAAGTGATGAT
Organism: Deltaproteobacteria bacterium; assembly: GCA_031389045.1. GTDB lineage: Bacteria > Desulfobacterota > Binatia > Bin18 > Bin18 > JABFSC01. Next base: position 2,282 of record JANMSE010000563.1, read on the forward strand.
CGAAGCGGTCGAGAATCACATGCCCGAAGTGATCGTGGTCGATGAGATCGGCACGGAAGCAGAAGCCACCGCCGCTCGCACGATCGCCGAGCGTGGCGTGCGCCTGATCGCCACCGCCCACGGGAGTGCGTTGGAGAATCTGATTCAGAACCCGACATTGGCGGATTTGATCGGCGGTATTCAATCCGTGACTCTTGGTGATGACGAAGCGCGCCGCCGCGGTACGCAGAAAACCGTGCTCGAACGCAAAGCCCCACCCACATTCGATCTTCTCATTGAAATTCACGACCGGACGCATTTCGCGGTGCATCACGATGTTGCCGAAGCGGTTGATGCCTTTCTGCGTGGTCGGCCCCCACGGATGGAAATGCGCGCGCATCAACAAGATGGGCATATCGAGATCACGCAGGTGACTCCAGCTCCAACGCTGTCGTCCGCGCCCGTCCCGGAACCACAAGCGGACCGACGCAAGGTGCTGCGTATCTTTCCTTACGGCATTAACCGCCATCGCCTCGAAGAGGTGGTGCGTGATCTGGATGCGCCAGCGCGCCTGGTGTCACACCCGTCTCAAGCCGATGTCGTCTTGACCGTGAAAGGCCAACTGAAACGTCAGCCGCGCGAGTTGCGGATTCTGATTGAACAGGGATTGTCTCTCCACACGATCCGTAGCGACACCATGATGCAGATGGGAAAGTTTCTCCGTGAGCGGCTCGCGGAATCGTTTCCTGAAGACCAATCCGCCGTTGCGGACGCGGAGGCCGCCATCGAACACGTGATCGAACACAATGAACCGGTGGAACTCGCCCCGCGCAAGCCACGTCTGCGTCGCTTGCAACATGAGTTCGTCAAACGACATGGGTTGCTCTCCAAAAGTGAGGGGGAGGAGCCGTTTCGTCGGTTGGTGGTGTATCCGATGGGAAAAGCCGTCAAGAGTGAAGAGTTCACAATGCAAAGTGAAGAGTGAGGGGACGGAAACGTCTTTGGGTCGTGCGTGGCGGGTTTGGGTTCTCCGTCCGGCTCAACCGAAGAAAGGTCCCTCACTCTTCGCTACTCACCGTGATCGCCAGCGACACCATCGGCGGATTCACGGTCGGCATGTACGTCGCCTTGAATTGATAGTGCTCCATCAATTGCGATTCGAGATGCAGACCGCCGCGCGCCTCGGCCAATGCGCGCTTGAGCACTTGCTCCACCCAGAGCGTAATCTGTTCACGTTCACGCACGAAATTGGCCACTACCGCTTCCAGGTACGCCCGCGCGTTCAGACCGACGAGATTGCCCTTGTCGTCCACCGGGAGCCAGAGCACGACCGTCGTCAGATTCGCGGGGTCACCACCAGCTTGCACGAGCCCAGCATTCTCCGGGAGGCGCGCTTCTTGAGTGCCTTGCTTGCTACCGACACGCGGAGCGAAGGTAACGGGGCCGCCGATTTTTTCGAGCCCCTTGCGCAGGGCTTCTTGGGAGACGTCGAGACGGCGGGTGGCGGAGAAGTCGGCGGCGTGGGCGGTTGGACAAAAAAGCAGAAGCGCGAGAGACAGAGAAAAGAGGGCTGGGATATGAAATCGCCGTTTCAATTCTCTGTCTCCCCGCTGTTGATCTTACGCTCCAATGACCATCGCGACCGTCGTTGTTCCGGAGCCACCGATGTTCAGCGTGGCAATCTTCTTCGCGCCTTCGATTTGATAGTCGCCAGCTTTCCCCATGACTTGCGCACTCGCATCAAGCGCCTGACGCACTCCGGTGGCACCCACGGGATGGCCACCACCAATCAATCCACCACTGGCGTTGATCGGCAGCTTCCCGCCAAATTCGATGACGCCCTCTTCCACCGCTTTCCACCCTTCACCAGGCTTGGTCATGCCGAAATGGTCAATCGCCATGTATTCCGACGTGGTGAAGCAATCGTGGGTTTCAATCCCTTGCACGCCCCACACGTCCGCGATTCCCGCGCGCCGGAACGCATCCACAATCGCCTGGCGCGTATGCGGTAAGACATAGGGATTGTTCTTGCTCTCGGCGACCTTGGAGTCAAACCGCATCGGGGCCGTGCGATGACCCCAGCCTAGAATGCGCGGCAATTGTTCGAGTTTCAGACCGCGTCGCGCGGCATACGTACGCGCGAAAGATTCCGAAGCGAGAAAGAGAGAGACCGCACCATCAGTGACTTGCGAACAGTCACGCACCTTCAAGCGCCCAGCGACCGGGTTCGCGTATTTGCCGGACATGAGGTTCTGAGTCTCATTGGTGAACCAGCCCCGGGTTTGGGCTTTGGGATTACGGCGGGCATTGGAAAAGTTGATTGCGGCGATGCGCGCGAGATGCTCGTCCTTGAGACCAAAGCGTTTCTCGTACTCGTCACCGAGGCGGCCAAAGAGTTTCGGGAAAGGAAACTCCACCCCTTTCGCTTCTTGGTCGTACCACGCCGCCGTTCCGAGGAAGTCGCCACCGGTTGTTGGGTCCACGGTCTTCATCTGTTCGACACCAAGAATCAACGCCAGATTGTACCGACCCGCTTCAATTTCCGCCCCGGCCATCATCATCGACACACTGCCAGAAGCGCACGCCGCCTCATGTCGTGAAGTAGGAATCCCGGACATGGCGGGATCAATCTCCGCCATGAAGCCACCCAAGTGGCCCTGCTTGCAATAGAGTTCAGCGGCGAAATTGCCGACGTGCGCGACTTCGACTTCCTTGGAATCAATGCCCGTCGCCGCCAAGCCTTCCACAACCGACTCCTTCATCAAGGCGACCACGTCGCCGCCTTCTTTCATCCAATTACGCGCGAAATCAGTTTGATACCCACCTAAAATATAGACCGGTGCAACCATCTCTTCCTCCTTGAAACGGAATCCCCTTGTCCTAGCGGTTCGCTGACAAGAGGTCAACAAACAGTGTCCTCGCCGCCCGCGCTTACGAATTGCGCAACAACACCTTGAGCACGCCGGGCTCCGCCGCTCGATTCACCGCGGCAACTCCATCGGCCAAAGGATAGGTTGCCGTAATCAATGGAGTGACCGCGATGTGCTTGTGCGCGAGCGCATGCAAAGCAGGCGGGAACCGACCGCAGCGGGAACCGATCACCGTCACCTCGTTAATCACCAGTGGTGCGAGCGACAGCGCATGTTCCTGAGCCACGGTACTTTTCAGCACCAACGTGCCACGCGGACGCACGGTTGCCATTGCCAAAGAGAGCCCGATGGTCGAGCCGGTCGCTTCCACCACCACGTCAACGAACTGAGGAGTCCATTGCGACAACAGCACCGTGACCATGCCCAACCGCCGCATCAACGCAAGTTTGTCGGGATGTTTCCCCACCAACGTCACTCGCGCTCCGACACTGTGTAGCACTTGCGCGCACAGCAGCCCCAGTTTCCCATCACCAAACACCACCACCTCGGTTTCTGGTTGGAGGTGAAGTTGGTCAAGAATCTCAAAAGCGGCGGCAAGCGGTTCTGTGAAGACCGCTTCTTCGTCAGTCACATTCGCGGGCACGAGATGGAGGTTCTCGATCGGAACGGCCAGGTATTCAGCAAAACTTCCGTCCGCGTTGAGAATGCCCATCACCTGACGAGTGGGACAATGGCGCTGGAGATTTTGCGCGCACATCGCACACGCGCCACACGCGAAGTTGATCTCCCCAACCACGCGTTGCCCTCGCAAGGTGTCCGGTCCATCAATAACCGCACCCACGAACTCATGTCCAGGAATGCCAGAAAACCCCATGTAGCCACGCAGAATCTGCAAATCAGTCGAGCAGATGCCCGCAAGCGAGACTTTCACCAAGGCTTGCCGCTCAGTCAGTTGCGGTTCAGGCTGCGTCGGTCGCACCCGCAAAGAATGTCCGTCCCAATGTAATGCGCGCACAGTGAGTGGTTCTTTTACGTCTTCTTCCCACCAAGGAACGGCGCAAACAAATCAATCGGCACGGGGAAAATCGTGGTCGAATTATTTTCCGTGGCAATCTCGGCGAGTGTTTGGAGATAGCGTAGTTGCAGGGCAACGGGATGCTGTTCAATAATCACCGAGGCATCAGCGAGCCGCTGCGCGGCCTGAAATTCACCTTCGGCATTGATCACTTTTGCCCGCCGCTCGCGTTCGGCTTCGGCTTGCTTGGCGATGGCCCGTTGCATCTCCTGCGGCAGATCAATGTGCTTAATCTCCACCATCGACACCTTAATCCCCCACGGGTCGGTTTGCACATCGAGTATTTCCTGCAAACGCGAGTTGATCTTGTCCCGTTCCGATAGCAAGTCGTCGAGTTCTTGTTGTCCACAAATACTCCGCAACGTTGTCTGCGCGAGCTGCGAGGTGGCAAACAGATAATTCTCGATCTGGACAATCGCTTTATTGGGATCAACCACCCGAAAGTAAACGACCGCGTTGACTTTCACAGAGACGTTATCCCGCGTAATCACATCTTGTGGGGGCACGTCCATGGTGATCGTCCGCATGTCAATTCTCATCATCTTTTCAACGCCCGGAATAACGTAGGTAATTCCCGGTCCACGAAACTCCTGGAGCCGCCCAAGTCGGAAGACCACTCCCCGTTCATATTCGGGAACAATCTTGACGATACTGGCAAAGGTGACAATCACCGCCAACACAATGATAGCAATCGGCCCCATCTCAATCATACTTTCCCCCTTTCGTTAGTGATCAGCGGCCCTGCGGACCTTCATCAGTAAGCCGTGCAACGCGACGACTTCGACCTCTTGACCGACCTCGATTTCTTCATCACTTTCAGCGTTCCAGTACTCGCCGTTGATCCACACCTTGCCACGTGGGGCGATACGAACCCGGACCTCGCCGATGGTGCCAACCAGTCCGCCCGTTCCCGACACCGGTTTTTGTCGCCAGGCCCGTGCCGCGAGCATCGTCAACGTAAACATGATGAGTCCAGCGCACAACGCCACGGTTACGATTACACTGCGAGCCACCATGATTTCGTGCGCGGGCGCATCAAACAGAAACAAGGAGCCCAAGACAAAGGCGACAACGCCACCGACACCGAGCAACCCAAAGGTCGGCAAAAACAGCTCCGCGACCAGCAGGCCAATCCCCAGCAGCAATAACGAGACGCCAGCATAGTTGATGGGGAGGACCTGAAACGCGGTCAGCGCCAGCAGCAAACATATCCCTCCGCCAATCCCAGCGAAGCCAATGCCCGGATTGGAAAACTCCAGATACAATCCCAAGAGCCCGGCCATCATCAGCAAATACGCTACTGTTGGGTCAGCCACGATATTGAGCACCTTGTGCTTCAAGCGCATGTCCAACTGAACGACCCGCGCGGTGGCGTCCGCTGGTTGCGGCAGCTTGGTTTTCACCACGACGGAGGCATTCCCCACCTCAACTTTGCGACCATCGGATTTGCGTAACAGGTCCTGAAGGTCCACGGCGGTGAAATCAACGACTTTCTTCTCGACCGCCTGAGTCTCGGTAATCACCACACTGTCGAGCACCGCTTTTTTGGCCCATTCCACATTACGCCCACGGCGTTGGGCAATCGACTCACTAAACGAGGCGGTGAAATTTTCGACCTTCTTGCGCATGTCCTCTTCGATATTCTGTCCGCCACTCGCGACCGGATGGGCCGCGCCAATGGTGGTGCCCGGAGCCATCGCCGCCACATGAGCGGACATGGTGATAAACACCCCCGCCGAGCCCGCGCCACCACCACTAGGGGCAACGTAGACAATCACCGGCAGCCGCGCCGCGAAAATGTCTTGGACGATGTCCTTGGTCGAAGTCAGTAGCCCACCCGGAGTATCGAGTTGGATCACCAGCGCTTGCGCGCCTTCGTCGGCGGACTGTTCGAGGCTTTCATGGATGAAATCCGCTGTCGCCGGGTTAATCATGGATTTGAGGACGATGAGGTTGACATGCGCGGTGGCGGGAACAGCAGGTGCGGGAACAGCAGGTGCTGTTTGAGCCGAGAGCGAGGCCGCCCCGCTCAGGAGCAGAAGGGCGAGCGTCCACACCTGGAAGCAAGCGTTAGAGCCTGCCCATCTCGCGCAGCACGGCTTGAATATCAAGCCACACCAACTTTTTGTCATTGGGATTCCGTAAGAGATATGCCGGATGGAACGTCGGCATCAGTTTCACGCCGTGGTAACTATGCCACACTCCACGCAGTCGCGAAATCGGTGTTTTGACTTGGAGCAGGGTTTGGGCGGCGAATGTTCCCCAAGCAACAAGAATGCGCGGCTTGATGATATCGATCTGTTTGAGCAAGAAGGGCTGACAGGTCGTGACCTCGTCGGGTTCGGGGTTGCGATTCTCAGGCGGGCGGCACTTCACCACATTCGCGATATAGATTTCCTCTCGCTTCATCTTCATGCCCTTGGTGATGATGTCGTTCAGCAACTGCCCTGCTCGTCCAACAAACGGTTCGCCTTGCAGATCTTCCTCGTGTCCAGGCCCTTCGCCCACGAACATCACTTCCGCTTGTGGATTCCCCACACCGAAGACGATGTTGGTGCGCCCTTGGTGCAACTTACACCGACGACAATCGCCAATCCCGGCACGTAAGGCTTCGAGCGTGGTTACGTTCTCTAACTGAGAGGCCACAAACATATCTTGGGGTTGGGTGGGCATGGCGACAGCCTCCTCTTTCTTCATCACGGGCTGGGGAGGAACGGCGGGAGCAACAGAAGCCGCGTGCTCAGGGAGAACACGAACCGGAGCGGGGAGGTCGGCAACAACGCGACCCGGCAACCCGGTGACGCCGCTCTCTTTCAGTGTCTCAAGATACGAACGCAGGGAATCGGTGATTTGCTGGAGAGTGTCTCGGGTGACATCGACGGCCATCGCGACCTCCGGTCTTAGCCAGTGCGGTCAATGAGTTGTTGGACGAAGCAGACGAGGCTGTCGTAGTACGGCGAAGGCTCAAGGTGTTCGAGCGACGCCATTGCTTGTTGCCCATACGAGCGGGCAAGGCGTTGTGCTTCAGGCATGACCCCAGATTGGCGAATGCGTTTCAGCACGGATTGAATTTCTTCCGCTGTCGGGTCGGTCTTTTCAAAGACGCGACGAATCTCGTCATCATGCGGAATCGCCATCACCAATGGCAGCGAGGGATTCCCGTCTTGGAGATCAATGCCGATCATCTTGCCGGTTAGGTCGCCATCACCTTCGACATCCAACAGATCATCAACAATCTGAAAAGCCATTCCCGAACAATAGCCGCAATTCGCGAGGCTCTCGACCACGAGGTCCGATGCTCCGGCCATGTACGCCCCCAATCGTGCGCACTGGGAAAAGAGCGAGGCGGTCTTGCGAGAAATAATTTCCAGATAATCTTCGGTGGTCACCGCGGGATTGCGCCGAAAGCGCCCTTGCATGATTTCGCCTTCCGTCAGGCGGATGCAGGCTTCGGTCGTCCACGAGATGACTTTCTCCTCGAACCGACCACACATGGCGAAGGCGCGGCCAAACAGGAAATCGCCCGCGACTAATGTCTCGGCCAGACCATACCGACGATACGCTGAGGGTTTTCCCCGGCGAGTTTCGCCCCCGTCGATAATATCGTCATGGAGGAGTGACGCCGAATGGATGAGTTCGAGGGCCGTGGCAATATCAATAATGTCGCTGGGATCTCCGCCTCCACAGGCTCGGAAGACGAGGAGCGCCACGGCGGGACGGGCACGTTTGCCACCGGCGCTGACGAGATAATCCGAGATCTCACGCAGAAGTGGCTCGCGTGATTGAATTTGGTAGGTGAGGGTTTTCTCGACTCGTTCAAGCTCATCCGCAACCAAGAGATGAGGAGCAGAAACGTCCGGGGAGAAAAGATTCGCTGAAAGTGACACTCGAGAGCTCAAACAATCGTACTCATTATTCGCTAGTTCTAGCTTCTGTGGCATTCATAATGCCAAAGGTGGGGAAAAGGTCAAGCCGAGCCCTGCTTTGGGAGCAAGCGTGAGGGGGGAGAGAAAGGACGAAGTCAAATTGGCCGTGAGGAAGAGAGGCCGATCCGTGTCATCCGCGAAGAGAGCTTCGCGTCCGTCGCCACGCGAGGTGACAGGGGAGACCGCAGCAGAAAATTTCACGTAAGGGCCTGTGCCATAAGGAGCGTGCTACCTTGGCCCTTTTCCTCCTCATCTCTGTAAGGGTTAGCTGAGGTCCCTCAGACTTGAGGCACATCATACGATGGGCACTCACGCCCTTGCCGTGAGTCTTGGTAAAGGTCCTCACCGTGAACCGGCCGTTCTTACCGATGTTTTCCAACACTGGTCTTGCTGCTGATTCGGGCGGATAGGAACTTCTTACGCACTGGATTGTATCCAGCCCAGTTGCTGAGCCACAAGTCGTCGTGTTCATCTCGGGAGCGCCGATCATTCGGCGGGCTACCCAAGCTTCCTTGACGTTGCTCGGGATTGTGGAAGTGTCGCCAGAAAGGTGGCGTGCAACTGGATCGAATAGGAATAGAAAGTCGACTGTTCTTCCTGCTGCCTTGAGCATTGATGCTGCGATGACCGCGGCAGATCCGCCGCGGCTGTAGCCAGCGAGCATCAGCCGCTTTCCAGATTGCCGCCGCAGAAACTCAACGGCACGTGCTGCGCGCTCTCGGATCCTGTACCCATCGGGGGAAGGACCACGCTCGTAGCGCGTGTGCGGGGCCAAGCCTCGTCCGAGTTGAGTACAGAAGGACCAGTCCATGGCCTGGCCGGTAAGTCGCGTCGGACCAAGCTCCCGTGCCGTCAATTATCGCCAGCGCGAAATCACTCATGGGTCAACTCCAGGATAGAGGTCGTAATGACTAATGCTGTTCGAAGCGGCAACCGCGGAGTCCAAGGATTGGCGGTATCTGGCAGTGGGAAACCTGTCGTGACTGCGAATTGACGACTAACGCCCCCGCGCACCGCGAGCGGCCACACCGTGTCCTCTCAGATTGAGCAGCACCCCACCGTGGCCGCGATGCGGTGGCGCGGTGGGGTAGGGCTTTTCTCCCTTCTGACTCATTCTCACCTCGTGAGTGCGTTCGTCGTTTTTCTTCAGTAGTCACACCAAATAATAGCGCCACCGCCATTCCAATCTGGCAAGCCCTCCGACAAAGAGTCCTTCTCCTACAAGGTGGGCGAGGCCAAAGACGCTTGCCGTTTCTACATACATCGCAGCCCAACTCAGGCAAAGACAAGCCCAGGTAACGTTAGCAATAATCAGAACTCGGATGTAGACCAAAGGACGCATAACACGTCTGGCAAGAGACAAAGAGTAAAACGCGTAAGCCAGGTTCGCAACTCCCATAAGTATCAAGTGGTCTAGGGGAAGTTTGTACAAATCACTCATCCATTCTCGCGCAAGGAGCACAAGAACACCGGCGGTACCCCCAGCCGCACCATCAATCCAAATCAAACTGCGTCGAGACATAGATGAACTATCCTAAGATGGATATTTGGAAAGCCCTAACGCCCTCGTGCACCGCGAGCTGCCCAAACGCAGCCTTTCGGCTTGTTCACAGCCGCCACCGGGCGGCGCTGCGGTGCAGCGGTGTGATACTCATCCAGGCATCCTCCGCTGTACCACTTTGAGCGCGGGTCGCGCTGGCCCCGCCAAAAGAGTACCCAGAAACTCAAAGAGACGATTCGCGCCCAGACCAAGCGGACCTCGGGGCACGGACTCCCCACGATTATAGGCGACGTCAACCGCACGGTGCGGGGCTGGTTTGAGTATTTCCAGCACAGTCACCGGACCGCCTTTCCGGCCCTGGATAGCTGGGTGCGGATGCGCTTACGCAGTATCCTGCGCAAACGCACCGGCCAGAGAGGGAAGGGGCGAGGAGCGGACCATCAGCGCTGGCCCAATGCGTTCTTTCACGAGGTGGGGTTGTATTCCATGATCGCAGCCCACACTCGTCTGCGTCAATCCTTACGGAGGTAAAACACCAACTGGTGAGCCGTGTGCGGGAAATCCGCCTGCACGGTTCGGAGGGGGGAGAGACCGGCTTAACCGGTCTTTCCTAACCCTATCGCCAAGACGCCCCATAAAATAGGGCTCAAAAGCCGGATTGATCCGGCGCCTTCGCGTAGCGCGGGCATTGATGCCCGCGCGGAACCGCGCAATACGCGCCTGCGCGCGGTATTATTGGGCAAGATTGTTCACTCCCCTGGAGGAGTCTGATTCCGGCCCGCCGCAGTATCCAATTGTTCGGTTCGGTCTTTCGCCGTCTGTTCAATCTCCTTAGCCTTGTCGATCCCACCTTTCAGCGTATCTCCGTAGATTTGTCCCACCGAAGGAGATGCCGGGGCCGCTTGGGACCGTGGTGCTGGCGGTGTGGTGGCTTTGGGTGCTTCTGGTGGTGAGCTACAGGCCGACGCGATTGTGATGGCCAACAACGAGGCAACTGCTAATTTTTTCATACTATCCTCCGAGTGCCTCATCGTGCCTACCCGTTCCCCGCTGGTCAACAACTGGAAGCCTGACGCGGAAATGTTGGCTTGACAGAAAAAATCGAACCGGGTAGATAACGTGTACGTTCAATATTGCAACACAAAAGTATCATTTTAAGGAGTTTCTTATGTCGCATGTGCATCCCAAGACTCACACCGTGAGCGCCACTGTCGATGCTATTTTCACCCACGAGCTTGCCCCCAAGAATCAAGATATGCGGGGCCTGTATGAAAAAGCGAAACGCGATCAATGGAATGCGTCGAGCGATATCGACTGGAAGCTCGATGTGGACCCGGATGGCGGCATCTTCCCTGATGGATTGATCGACATTCATGGCACCAAATACTGGGACAAGATGAGCCCACGCGAACGGAATGAATTGAATCGTCATTTCTCGGCGTGGCGGATCAGCCAGCTCATGTACGGCGAAGAGTTCGCCATGCTGGTGTGTAGCCAGTTGGTGAATGTCATTCCCGATATCGACGGCAAGTTTTTCATGGCCACGCAGGTGGTTGACGAAGCGCGCCACTCGGAAGTGCTCACCCGTTACCTGCTCGACAAGGTCGGCGTGACCTATCCTCTCACCGCGAGTTTGCGCAACTTGTTCGACAATATCCTCGCGCTTCCGCAATGGTACTTTAAGACCGTGGGCACGCAGCTCGTGGCCGAGACCCTCGCGGTGTCGCTGTTCCGTATGCTCGAACAGCACAGCCAGGACCCGTTGGTCAGCTCGATCTGCAAACGCATCCTCGCTGACGAAGCCCGACACATGGGGTTTGGCATGCTGAGCCTTCCGGGGCAAATGGAGCAACTCTCCCCGCAAGAACTGCGTGAAGTCGAGGATTTCGCCTGTGACGCGGCGGCTGGGCTGCTCGGTGGCCAGTTCCCCCGTGAAGCATACGAGGCGGTCGGGTTCAACAAGGCGGAGATCGAGGACATCAAGAAACTGCGGCACGAAGTCGCGCGGAAAAACGAGCACATGCTATTCCGCCAGTTCTTCAAGAAAGACTTCCATGCCTCATTGTGGAACAACATGACGCGCGTCGGCTTGCTGAGTGAGCGCGCCGTGTCCAAGCTCGCGAACATGGGTATCGCCGCGCCCCAGCAAGCGGTGGCCGCGTAATCACGGCGCATAATCCTGGCCTGTTGTAGGGGCGTATAATCACACGCCCCTCTGTCTTTCACACGCCCCTTCGCCTTACCGCGAAGATATTGATCTCCCGCCATTTCCCCCGCGCGAATCGCCACCACAGTAACAGTCCCAACAAGATCGTATTGGCCGTGCCCGCCAGCCACGGACCCACCGATTCCAGATCGGTGTACATCACCGCGCCAATACTCAAGGGCGCGAAGACGACCACCAAGAGCCCAATCGTGATCCACGCAATGCCATGTGTGTCACCCGCACCGCGTAACGCGCCGACGAAGGTCACGTTCATCGCATCGAACAGTTGGAACACCGCGGCACACAGGAGAATCGCGCTACCCGCTTCAATCACGCGCGGGTCGGCATTGAAAAATGCCATCAGTGGTCCCGGTATCAGAAAATAGATCAACCCCATGAATGTCATGTACAGCGTGGCCAGCCATAGCCCTTCGTAGACGCGCTGGGTGGCGGTCTCAACGTTCCCCTCGCCGATATAGCGTCCGACCAAGGCGGTCAGCGCCTGCCCCAAGCCAATCCCTGGCAAAAACGAAATCGTCATATATTGAATGGCGATGTTACTGGCGGCGAGCTGTTCCTTGCCGAAGCGGCCCACCATGAGGATGATGAGGACCCCCCAACTGAGCACATCCAAGGATTGTTGCACCCCAATCGGCCAGCCAATGCGCACGAGCTGCCACAAGCGAGCCGGAGCAAAGCGCCAGTCCTCACGAGTAAAGAACTCTTTCTGGTACGTCGTTGAAAGAAACGCCGCCAGTAGCACTCCCACCTGCGCGACAAAACTGACCACGAACGCGACCGCCGCGCCAGCAAGCCCCAGGGCTGGTGCGCCCCAGACGCCCAACACGAGCATGTAACAGAGCACGACGTTCGTGAGGTTCGCGACGACCATGGCCACCAAAGGGACATTGGGTCGGTGAATGCCATAGAAGAACCCGTTCAACGCCCCGATCGCGACGCCAAGGCCGACACCCCACAAGCGGATGCGGAAATATATGACCTCCAGAGCGACGACTTCCGGTTCGTGGCCAAAGGCACCGAAAAACATGGGCGCGAACGGCCACAGCAGGAAACACGTAAGACCAACCAGGAGGCTCAAATACAGCCCCTGCCAGGTATACGCCGCTCCCTCCGCCGGGTTGCCACGGCCCAGGGATTGCGCGGCGAATGTACTCACACACTGTGTAATGCCCAGTGGCAGGGCCGTCAGCGTATACGCGGTGACCCCAGCGGGCATGACGGCCGCCATTTCGGTCGTGCCGATCCGGGCCACGATCCAGGTATCCACGAAACTGGCGATAGTCGCCGAGGCCATCGAGGCGATAATGGGGAACGCTAAGTGTAAAATTTCCCGGAGTCCGGTTAAGGTTGGATATCTCATAGAACAACTTTTCTCGCGTCGAATCCCACGGGTTCGACTTGACAACGACTCACCACAAGTTGCAGAATCAGCCCGGCTTTGGCGCGTATGGACTAGAAACCGCGAACAACAAAGGAGTTTCTCGCAATGGCGACAACACCGGCAAAGACACAGACAAAGGCAAAGGCAAGCCGAGGAGCGGGCAAACCAGCGAAGAAAACGGTCAGACCGCTTCAGCGCGCCCGACAAGCGTCTTCAGGACGGACACGGAGTGTTCCCTCTTCGTTGAGCGAGAGCGTGGAAGGAGTGCGGCAAGTACTGAGTCGCTACTGCTTCGCCCTTGATGCCCAGGCACTGCAAGAGTTAGGCGCATTGTTTCACCGGGACGCCACCTTTTCTGTCTCGTTTGAGCGCGAGCAGCAACATACTGGCCGTGAGACCATCCAAGCCTGGTATGCACGTTTTTTTCAGCAGCGCCCGGGTCAGTATTCCCACATGCGACACAAACTATATGAACCGCGGGTGACGATCCAAGGGGAGGCGGCGACCACGGCGACGTACTTTGATTCGGATGTGGTGGATCAGGACGGGAAAGTCCACGTCATTGCTGGACGGTACGATGATACGTTAGTGCGGGAGTCCGGGCAATGGTTTTTCAAGGAGCGGAACATCACGGTGCTCTATCACTATTCACCAGGCACGAGTCGGGAAGGCATGCGATAAGAGGAGCAAAGTCATGGCGGAATACATCAGCGTTGAAGAAGCACGAAAACAATCGGGGTTACGGGTCGTCCTCTCCCCAGGGGTCCCAGGCCCGTGGAGTGAATCGCTTAAAGGCATCCTCTACGTCAAGAAGATTCCCTATGTGAAAGCGCGTCAGGATATCGGCGGAGAAAACCGCGCGTTGAAGGAATGGTCGGCGCAAGCCACTGCCCCAGTGATGGCGTGGAACGACGAACCCCCACGCTCGACGTGGATCGAACAGCTCTATCTGGCCGAGCGCCTCCAGCCCAATCCGTCTCTGATTCCCCACAATATGGACGAGCGGACCTTGATGTTCGGCTATTGTAACGAGTTGTGTGGTCAGCATGGGTTTGGTTGGGCGAAACGGTTGATGCTCGTGCATCCCACGCTCACCAATCCCAACGCGGATAAAACCAGCCGTGGGTTTTCCGCCTATATCGGCGACAAATATGGGTACGAGGCACAAGAAGCCGAAGCGGCCCCACGGCATTGCGCGGACATTCTTCAGCTCTTGAGCAATCGCTTGGAGCAGCAGCGCGCGAAGGGCAGCAAGTTTTTTATCGGGAACCAACTGACCGCGCTGGATATTTACTGGGCCGCGTTCGCCGCGTTGGTGCAGCCGCTACCGCACGAGCAGTGTCCGATGCCAGACCCATTTCGGAAGATGTATACGAATACCGATCCCACCATCCAGGCAGCGGCCAAGCCGATTTTGTTCGAGCATCGCGACTTCATTTATCGCACCTATCTCGAACTGCCGGTCGATTTATAGGACAGTTTGGAGTGAAGGGTAGGGTGGAGTCGAGGACAAAGGGCAGGTCTCGCAAGCTCGTGATGTAGCAGCAAGACCTGCCCCCATCCCCTGGGAGACCACACCACATGAACATTACCTTCCTGGGAGGTGGCAGCGAGATCGGCGCGTCGAGCGCGTTGGTCGAGATTGGCGACGCTCTCCTGCTGGTGGACTGCGGCATGCGCATGAGTGGCGACTCCCGCTTGCCCGATTTTGGCCTGCTGCCCGCCGGCGGTGAGATCGCCGGTGTGATCCTTACCCACGCCCACATGGATCATAGCGGCGCGCTTCCGGTCTTCCACCAACACTTTCCTCACGTGCCGGTGTATGCCACCGCACCTACCTGCGCGCTGGTCGAAGTGCTGTTGCGCGACGCCCTCAACATCGCCCGCAGCAAGCAGGAAAGCGAGGGCGAGCTTCCCCTGTACGCGCCGACGGCGGTGGAATCGCTGTTGCAACATGTCACCCCCGTCACTTTTGGCACCCCCACCACCATCGGCAATTCGCGTGTCACCGTGACCTGGTTTCCAGCGGGTCATATCTTGGGCGCGGCCTGCGTCGGTATTGAAGGCACGGAAAATGGGCGCACGGTCCGTGTGCTGTTTTCCGGGGACATCGCCGTCGCCAATCAACTCACCGTCCCCGGCATGTTGGCCACGCCCGGCTTTCAGCCCGATGTGTTGGTGATCGAATCCACCTACGGCAACCGGCTGCATTCGCCACGCCAGTTGGAAGAACAGCGCCTGTTATCGATGATGACGGCGATCATTGAAGGCAAGGGCAAACTCCTGATTCCCGCCTTCGCTATCGGCAGAGCCCAGGAGGTCACGCTCATTCTGATTCGGGAGATGCGGAATAAGCGCCTCCCCCGGTTTCCGGTCTATATCGATGGCATGGTGAAAACGGTGTGTGGTGTCTACTCCGATTTTCCCGCGCATCAGACGCCCTACGCCCGCCGGTTGATTGAGCAGCATGGCAATCCGTTCTTCAATGTCATTGACGAAGTCCGTCCGGTGAGTTCGCCCAAGGAACGAGAAGCGATCCTGCAAGGCCCCCCGGCCTGTATCATCGCGAGTTCCGGGATGCTGTCCGGCGGGGCCAGTGTCGCCTACGCGCAGGGGTTGGTGGGCGACGCACGCAACGGTATTGCCCTGACCGGGTATCAAGACGAAGAGAGTCCGGGGCGGCGACTGCTGGAACTCGCGGATGGCCTGACCGAGAACATCACCCTGGCGGGACGCAGTGTGCCGGTCCGCTGTCAGGTCAGTAAATACGCGCTCTCCGCCCATGCTGACTCCAATGAACTGTCCCGCTTGATCGAGGTTCTGAATCCGCGTGAGGTCGTCTTGGTACATGGTGACAGTGACGCCCGTCCCGCGCTGGCCGATCTGCTGTATCGGAGCGCCACCAAGCATCGACCCGTGCATTTGCCACGTACCGGCGAGACCATTCGCGTGGGTCCTACGCGCGCGGCAACCACTTTTGGTCGCGCGCCCGCGCCTGGGATTGGTGGGGGTGCGGAGCTCACCGAGCAGACATTACCGCTGCTGGCCACGCACCTGCGCACCATGACACGAAAACAGCCCTACAGCGTCGCCGCGCTGCTCGATCTGTGGTACGGCAGCAACGCCTGGGACGAGACGCACTACGCGACGCTCACGCGGTTGCTCGACACCCCAGGACGAGACTTTCGCCGCTTCCCCTCGCGCCCCCATCTCTATCAGGTGGCGACCGCAACCGAGCCCGTGCCCGGAGCCGCGGCGGTACCGGCTTCGCCCTTCGCTGAACCCAACACCCTGCTTGCTCGTGTGGATGCGCTACTGGGACCAGAGACCGGGCTGTATAAACGGGGCTATCTTATGGTCACGCACGAACTGCGCCTGTTCTTCGATTTCCCGGCTGTCGCCAAAGTGCGACACCAGGACAAGATCGCGCGGATTATCGCTGAGACCGGCTGGTCGGTGGTGCTCAATGACATGCCGCAACAGGAACGATTATTTGCTGTCGCGTTGGAGTGTCTACCGGCGAACGCGCGGCTCACCAAAGGGCCAGCCTTGCATCTGGAGCGTCAGGAGGTGTCACTGACACTGGAGGCAGCCCTGCCAAAGCCGATGCGTGAGGCGGCCACGGAGAAGTTTCACGAGGAGACGAGTTTTCGTCTGACGGTGACCTGGCCGGGGAGTACCGAGTCCACGGGGGCCGTGCCCGCCCTTGCCACACCCACGCCGACCACGGCACCGATGGAGATCAACACCGCCTACTGGACGATTGAGGAAGCCTTCCGAGGTCGCCCAGAGACGGAACGGCCCTACCGTAAGAGCCTCAAGGCCCTGCCCGACGGGACCTACATTGAGTTAGCGTTTCTCACACCAGAAGTCGGGACGCGGCATCACAAACTGTTGAACTCGGTCGCGGCGGCGATTGGCTACGAGCTGCGGATCAAACCCGAACCCAACCAGATCGCGCTTCTCGCATTGGTGCGACAGCTTATCCCCACCGCGTGGCAGCTTGCCAAGCCGCCGGGGGTGTTCAAGGCGGAGCGGGTGGTGCGAGTCAAATGTCTGGCGGCCCCGAGCCCGGAGACTCCTGAGCGGAGGGACCTGCACGCACGGTTCACGGCGCTGACGGGGTACACCTTGCAGATTGAAGGCGCGGCCAAAGGTGCCAGCGCCGGATGAGGAAAGATGCGACCGCCTTCGACACGACACCAGCAACATCCACGGGAGGAATCCAATGACCCAGCATAACTCTTTCGACCGGTTCAAGGAGACATTCGACATCGAAGACCCGGCGTTCGCCGAACAGTTCGAGGATGTCCTCGAACACCTCGTCACCGCCTGCCCCGTGGCGCACAGTCCGGTGGGGGCGGGCTACCATGTGTTCAACCGTTACCAAGACGTGCGGCGTTGCGCGGCGGACTGGCGCACCTTCAGCAGCACCGATGGTTGGTTGCTGAATCCCCCGGCGGGCAACCTCCCGATCCTACCAGAGGACTTGGACCCGCCGTATCACACCGCCTGGCGGCGCGCGTTAAATCCCTTTTTTAGTCCCGAAGCCGTGGGGGACCTCGAAGCGAGCGCGCGCCGGTATGCCCGTGAGCTGGTGGAACGCTTTGCTCCGCGGGGGTGGTGTGAATACGTGGCGGAGTTTGCCGCCCAACTGCCGGGCCTGATTTTGTTCCACCACATCATCCCGGTCCCCGTTGACGACTTGCCCACGCTTTTTCACGACATTGATCTATATGCGTTTGGACCAGTGGCCGAGCGGGCCGCGGCGTTTGGCCGGGTGCATGCGTACCTGGAGCACTTTCTCGCCACCCGCCGTGACGAGCCCGCACGGCACGACTTGGTGGATGTGCTCCTCGCCGGCGTTGAGCACGACGGTGCCCCCTGCTCCTGGGAGGATAAAGTGCACACCACCCTGGATGTCGTGTTTGGTGGGCTGGCGACCACCACCCATGCCATTGCCGGTGCCTTGTACGAACTCGCGACCAAGCCCACCGTCCGTCAGGAAGTCCTGCGGGATATTGGCTGTCTCACCACTGCGGTCGAGGAAACGGTTCGTCTCCACGCGCCGGTCGTGGCGGTCGGGCGCACCGCGCGTGCTGACGTGGAAGTGGGAGGTGTCGCGATCAAGGCTGGGGACCGGGTGGCGCTTAATTTCGCCGCCGCCTCTCGTGATCCTGAAATGTGCGAGCGCCCACGAACCTTTGATGTCCATCGCGAGGAGGTGGTGCACACCGCTTTCGGCATTGGCCCCCACCGCTGCCTTGGTGAACATCTGGCACGGTTAGAAATTCGGATCGCCATTGAGGAGTTCATCCAGCGCATCCCGGAGTTCACGTTAGAGCCGGGCACCCAACCGCGATACGAGAGTGGCCAGTTACGCACGATGAAGCAGTTACGCTTGCGCTGGTCGGTCTGAGCGCGGAGGCGGCTTGGGATATCCGCGCGCGGAATGAAATAACGCTGCACCAGAGGCTCCCCACCGCAAAGGCGAGTCCGCTCGCCGGGATCGGAGAAACGTATGTCTTCCGAACCACCTCATCCACTTCATCCACCGCATCCACTTCATCATGGAGAAGCAAACCGACTCCGCCATGCCCTGCAACTGCTTGGTGGCATGGATGATAACCGCCGGGGCCTGCGACGGTTCCTGCGCGCGCACTGGACGGGCGATCAGGACTACCTGTTGCGTCATCCCCAGACCCAACACTGGTTACGGCACCATCCGCGTGTCAACGTGGACCTGTGGACCAGCGGCCTTGCGTTCCAACCACACGCGGCGACGGCGCTGGGGGTCACGCTTGGCATTGAGCAAGACCCGCTCGAAGTGTTGCGCCTTGGGACGTATGTCGGCTCGTGTCTGGGGCTTGGCGGGTTATGCGATTATTCCGCCGCCGCGGTCCTGCTTGATGTGAATAAACAAGTGCTCTACGCACGAGACCGCCACGGGAGCGTGGTCGCGCGGCAATTGATCGCGCTGAGCAAGGCGGATGAAGTCGTCTGTTTCAACGTCTACCCGGACTCGTCGCCCGCGCCCATCAAAGCCTTGTTCCGGGCCTATGATGTCGCGTTGGCCGAGGCGCTTGGACTCGCGCGCTACATCCCCAAGAGTCACTACGATACGGAGTACGACATTGAAAATATCTTGTCGGAGAAATGGTGGGACGATGCGTTGTGGTAAGCGCAAACACCCGGCGAATGTGGTCACGGTCCAGCGCTTCAAGGGTTTGGACCGCGGTGGGATTGGATCAGGCATATCCGCGTGATTTGTCAGCCTCCGGACTTGTGGCTGCGATCCTGCTGTTCCGCTTTGCTCCGCAGCTCTTTCTCGCGTTCTTTCAGACGTTGCTTGGCATGATTCCGCAGTGCGACATGGGACTCCTTCAGAATTTGACCGATCCATACACCATCCTCCTGCTGCCACAAGAGAAGAGGATCGCCAAGTTCAATGATCGCTTCCAGAATTCCCCATCGTTTGGTCTCATGGGCAGACGTGAATTCCTCAAACAAGTGTTGCACTTCAGTGTGATCTCTCCGTCGGCGCAGTGCTTCGCTCGCCGCCGCGCGCACCTCATGCTTCAGGTCGTCGGTCGCAAGAGTGGACACGACAGTCTCCAAAGGCGCATTCTCCTGCCATCCGCACAGTTCCGCGGCGGCTTGCCGCACTCGCCAATCCGCATCTTGAGCCATCTTGTCCAGGGTTTCTTGAACAACCGTGCTTTCCTTGATCCGCCGCAATGCCCGTCCTATCGCCCACCGCACCAGTGTAGATCGTTCCCGTGCCATCCACTCACAAAGGACTGAGATCGCGTTGGCTGCGTTCACCTCCACCAGCAATTGAGGAATCTCCTCTCGGTCGCCATCCATCCCGAAAGCAAGACGAGCAGCCTCATACGCTTGCGCTGGGTCGAATTTCGCCACGGCGCGAATGATCGCCACAAACTGTTCACTCGCACGAGTGCCGTCCGCGGGAAAAGCCTGCTCGAGCAGCCACTCTCGTGTCTCCTGCTCATCGCTATCCCCCATGAGTTCAAGACCCTCCGGGGTCCACAAGAGTAGAGGTGTGTTCTTCAAGGCAGACCACAAGGTCGTCGCGACCCAAGCGCGCTTTTGAGGATCTCCCGCCAAGACAAGTCCAATATCTATTCCAATCTTGCGCAGTGCGGTGATGTCTCGCCCTATCTCCAGAAAATAGTTCTCCACCACCCCCAGCGCCTCCGGTGTCCCGATATGAAGTAAGGCATTCACCGCATGGCGCGGCTCTTCTGACGTGGACAAATGTTCTTTCACAAAGCGGAGTGTCTCCGGCGTAGCGTCGTGCATTGCCCGAAACGCGATAATCGCCGCCAGGGCTACGTCGCTATTGGTTTTGGCCTTTGCGACGACTGTACGAATGTGCGGAATGAGGTCCTTTCGCTTGCTGAACCCCACCGTCATAATCGCGCCTGGCCAGAAGCGAGGATCCTCACTGTAAAGAGCGTCTTGCGCGCGACGAAGTCTCTCGTCACTGACAGTAGCGCTCTCGCCCCACCACTCCGTCAAGGCTTCGGGCGTCCGCACCCCCCAACGAAGCACCGCGTCCACGACAGCCTCATCCTCATGGAGGGCCGCTAGGGCTTCGGTCGCTACGCGCGAAGCGTCGCGACCATTGTCAATTTCCACGAGCCGCTCATCGGTTGTGATGTCTCGCAGAAGTTTCCTGCTCTGCTCATCTGGGCGCACCAGTACCCAAGCAAGGCCGGTAATTTGGACATGCACATGAGGCGAGGCCAGTTCGTGATTGACGAGCGTGGTCAGACCATGCCCTCCCATTTTCAAGAGAAGCAGTCGTGCGTGGTGGAGATCGCGGTCAAAGTAAGGACCTGCGCGGTCCACGCGTGCACATGCCGCGGAGGTTAATCGGTCTTCAAGTTGAGAATGCGCTCGTGTTTCGAGCTGATTGAGGAGATCCGGGCGCGAAATCTTCGCAAGAACCTCTAAAGTGAGCCGTAGTCTGGGGGATATTCCCTCGGCCTGTTCAGGAGCCTCCACCGCAAGCTGGGAGGCCAGTGTATTCAAGAAGAACTCCAGGGTCTGACCGTCCATCTCATTGCTGTCCCCTTGATACAGCCGCACGGTATCCGAGACGTCGGCTCCTGGGCGCTGCATGAGTTCCAGCAGTTTCTCGTTCAGCGCTGTCCTGCGTCTGTGTAATAATTCAGGGAACCACCAGAGTTTCAACAGCCAGAGTTCTCCTGGAGACAACCCTCCCAAATGATTCAGGGCGCGGTCTGGATCAATCACAACCAGTGCGGCCAAGGCCGCGCCAAAAGCCCAATCCTCCCGCTCCGATACCCACTGTTCCAGACGTGGAATCTCTTCGGCATCGCGAAAGTGTCGGATACAGGTGATCAGACTACGGGGTTTGTTCTGCGGCATTTTCACGAAGAGGAGCGGTTTCACCGCCAGCCACCGGGTTTCGGCGTCGGAGCCATTGAGGTTTGCCATAAGGTAGGCCAACTCCCATACTGGCTCGGTCTGAGCGTCCACTTCATGTATAGCTCGCACGAGCCAATCTGGGGCAAGGTTCGTACAAGCGCGCAAAGCCGCAAAACTGAGGTTATGAAGGAGGTAGGAAGGATATGCTTCTTGCTGCTCACGACCTGACTGCGCAGCGTGTTGCTGAATGTACTCCTTGTGTAATCTCCAAAGATCATCAAGAGCCGCTGCGGATGGAAACTCCGCCAGCACCAGCATTCCGACATGCTGGAAAGAGAATACCGGCTCCTTCAGCAAATTCATTGCGTACGTTTGTACTGATCGCGGAAAGCGCTTTCCTATGCCCTTCAACGCGAGGGTCAGTAGCTGCCCGTAGTATATGGGGTCCTGACCATCCAACGCACGGAAACGTGCATTCAAGGCCGGAAGAATGCGTTCTCCAAGTGTCGGGAGGAGCCGTCGATACAAGGAATCCAAAGACCCACCAGCGGCGGTGTCGCCTTCGAGTGCCGCTATTAACTGAGGAACCTCCCCGATGAGTCCCCGCTTTTGATCGCTGGCGAGCCAGAGAACGTCCATCGGCACATACCCAAGGAATCTGCCAGCAAAGCGCATTTCATAATCGTGCAACCTTGCTAGCCAAGCGCCGAGGGTTGCAGTGTCACCCTCCTGACTCTGCCGTTGCTCGACGAGAAATTCCGCGACCGCCCAGTTCAGTAGTCGATCATGCCAGACCTCAACGCGGCCATCCGCACGGCGCCGCAGCCAGCCGAGCGATTCCAAGCGCCGCTGAGTTGCCTCGTCTATCCCTACCTGCGCAACGACCCCGCGGGGCCAGGGATACACCGCACCTTCCCGCAGCAGTTGTCCCGCCAGCGTTCGCATTTTTCCAAGGTCACCGGGAAAATCGTACTGATCACCGGCATCACCAAGCCGTCTCCAATAGCGCGCGAAGAGGTCATACTCAGTTGTGGGAACCCAAGACTCATCGTGAGTGAGATCGCAATAGAGCCCGGCAAGAATCGGTCTTGTCAGCGTCTTCCGCACATCTGGTGGAATGGTGTTCCATTGCCGCCCGCGGCGCCGCAGATACTCATGGAGTTGGTCGGCCGTAAAATCCGGCACTTCAACAAGTTGAACCCGCTCAGGGTGGCGTTCTTTCAATATCCGCCCCAACGCGAGTGGCACCGTCATCGCCAGCCGTATGTCCCAATCACGCCAGTTCCGCGTGAGCAACCAATGAGCCATATCTGATGATTGCACCTCATCAACACAGAGCGTGAGCCACGGCTGAGGAGCAGTGGGGACGAGGTCGTGTCGTATCCGGTGGGTGACCCGGTCCAGAGTGAGCGAGTGGTCGTGGTCGAGTCCAGTTTTCCACACGAAGTCAGCAGCATCTTGTAATACTTGCTCAGCAGCCCCGTTCTGGGTGACCAGCACCCCAACCCCGTCACCTTCACAAGCCGCGAGAGCAACATTGAACAGTTGCCAGGTTTTGCCTTGCCCACTCTCTCCAGCAAGGAGAAGCATGGGCATATCGGATTGCCAGGTTGGCGCTGCTCGGACGTCAAATGCGGGATTATAGTGGTGAAGGTGAGCTTGCCGATGAAGTTCTTTTGGCAGTTTCGCCTTTAGTGCCGACCAGTGACACGTGGCAACGGCATTGAGCCCCGCCCGCTGTAGTAATTCCTTTGGCGTAATAACGACCTCCCCTTGGGCGGCAAGTTCCAGCAGCAGCCCGCATAGTTGTTTCCGTTTCGCGTCAATGTCTTCTCGGTAGTCGACAACCCCACGTAAAAACTGGTTAATCCCTGTTTCCATCCGCTCATGGGTGAGATCTTGCTCGATATTGAAGCGCGCGAGGAGATGCCACAGCTTACGATAGGTCAACAGTTCCGGTTCCGCACGGACAGATACGCGCTTCCGTACTTTCGCCGCAATCTGGAGAAAAAGCTCATGCTGCGTCCTTGACTGGTGCGGAAAGAAAGCAACTTTCGTCACGTCATTCAGGGCGGACAACGGATCATCTGGAGTGGGTGATTGCTTCAGTCCACGAAAAAATTTCTGCGCCGCGCTCCATGCCCCCTTCCTCCCCTCCGTCACGAATGTGTACTCAGATTGGTCATCAAGTAGTGGCGTGCGTGTTTTATCGGGACTCTGGCGCGTATGACCTCGAAATCGTGGCCTAGTGGTGGAATCACTCTTCGGCTACCCCACCACCTCTTTCCCCCCAATCCCCAATTTCTTCATTTGGCTCTGCAACGTCGAAGGCTTCAAGCCCAGCAACTCCGCCGCTCCCGCCTTGCCGTAGATGCGGCCCGTGGTAAACGCCAACACCCAGCGAATATGGTTACGGTCCAGCGCTTCAAGGGTTTGGACCGCGGTGGGAGTTGGGGGGACCGAGGGGGGCAGGCTCTCCACGATGACACTGGCTTCGGCTTTCTGATGCTGTGGCAGGTCCAGCACCTCCGGCCCCAGTCGCCGCTCGCATATCCGCTGGTGGCTCAGGTGAGCGGGTGATGGTACACTCCGTCCAAATCACCCGCGAGAGTCTGGAGAAGCACATAATGCCAATCACCGCGCAGGAAGTTTTCACTGAAACCGTTCGCGTGCTGCCCCCAACTGAGCGGCTCCGCTTGGCCGCGCTCATCCTGCAGGAGCTAGCGCAAACCGATATGGCCGTAGTGGACGCCAGCAGCGTTTGGAGTGAACAAGATCAGCGTGATGTCACGGCTTTCTCGTTGCAGTACGCCGCCACCCTCTACCCGGAGGAGGAGGAGATTGTTTAATCCTGGCGACGTTGTGGCGGTGAATTTCCCTGGGGTCACCGGAACCAAGCGGAGGCCAGCGGTTGTTGTCTCTTCGCCGGTCTACCACGGCGCCCGGCCTGATATGATTGTCGGGCTGATTACGAGCCACACTGCCGCCGCCATCGGTCCGACGGACTGCTTGTTACAAGATTGGGGGCAAGCCGGGTTGCACGTCCCTTCAGCCTTTCGCTGTTTCTTAGCGACGCTACCTCCGACAACACATCCCGTGCTCGTCGGACATCTTTCCGCACGAGACTGGCAAGGCGTGAGAGCGTGTGTAAAAACAGCGCTCGCTCCGCTGGACGATCCGATCCCTTTCACCCCATGAAGGACACCTTCGATGAACATGAAAGTTCTCGGTTGGGGATTTATCGCCAGGGAGGCTGCCAGCGTATCGCGTATTCCGCTACAAGACACGCATGAAACACATCATCACCATCACCACGTTCGTCGTCACCTCCGTTTTGGCCACCACGATGGTCTTCGCCGCTGACTTCACGCTGCGCGGCAAGGCCCTCGAACCCGGTGCGGCGATTGGCGCGGCGCATTACGGGAACAACGCCGGATGTACGGGCGGCAACGTCATGCCCGAGCTGACGTGGAGCAACGCGCCCAAGGACACCAAGAGTTTCGCGGTCACGTTCTTTGACCAGGACGCGCCGACTGGTAGCGGCTTCTGGCATTGGGTGGCCTACGACATTCCGGCGGACGCCACAGGGCTGCCCGGCGGTGCCAATGGCGGCCCGCTGCCAGCCGGGACCGTGGAGGGGAATACGGACCTGGGCAAACCCGGCTTCTTCGGCCCCTGCCCACCGGTGGGACGCGAGCATACCTACGTGTACACGGTGCATGCGTTGAAAGTGGCGAAGCTGCCGGTGGACAAGGGCGTCAGTCCGGCGATAGTGGGATTCTTCCTGTGGCAAAACGGGCTCGCCAAAGCCACCCTGGCGGTGAAAGCGGGGCCGCGGCAGTAAGTTCCTGTCAGGCGCGATCCGTGGGCTTGGCGTGGCCATGAGGAAGAGTCACTCCGCTTTTTTCTCTTCTTCCGCTTTTTTCTCTTGCAGTGGCAACGGTGAGGTCAGGTCCTCAATGCCAATGATCTCCACTTTGGTGAGGCGTAGGGTTTTCCGTCGCTGTTGGAGAAACCCGGTAATCATCAACGGCGTGCGCGGCTCGGCTTGGCCGATCTTCGAGAGCAGTTCTTTGGGGCCATCCAAGATGAGATTGTGCTTGCCATTCTTGTATTGTTGAAGAATGGCCCAGGCGGTGATACGGGCATCGTCCACCGCTTGGACGGTCAGCACATCGAAATCGTAGGTCGCGTGATAGTCGGAGATGGACATGCGGAGATAGCCGAGACTATCGTCCCTGGCGGGCGCGTTGATCGCCCCGCGCAGCATGATCTTGAACGGCACGAGCGACGATTCCGCTTCGACATTGTCGCCACCCACGCCAAACGAAAGTTGCGACCATGCGAGTGAAGGAGCCCCAACGACTCCCCAAGTGAAAAAAGTGACAATCAACAGCCATCGGTTACGCATCATACGCAGTCCTCCTTATCCTTTCTGGTTGAGACAGTCCTCTAAGAGCGCCAGGGCTGTCTGGGTAAAACTCCACATGTTCATTGCGCGGTTGCCGTGTCGGGTTTCGATGGTGAGCGACCGCTCGACTGGGCCTGTGACCGCGATGCAGGCATGGCCGGCGGCATCGCCATACGGGTTGCCGGTTGGCCCTGTCGCTCCGGTCTCGCTCAGCCCCCAGGTCGTTCCCATTTTCTCACGTATCGCGCGCGCCAGTCGTAACGCATACTCTTCGGTACTCGCGCGCACTCCCGTCAGCGCCTCGTCGGGGAGTGCGAGTAAGGTCCGTCGTGCTTTATGCGTGTAGATCACGCCGCCGCCAAGAAAATAGGCGGAAGCGCCGGGCACCGAGAGCAACGCTGCGGAAATGAGTCCGCCCGCCGACGATTCTGCCACGGCGATGGTCTGTTTGCGATCCTTGAGCAGTGCGCCCACCGTTTGTCCTAATGAAGTGAGATCAGTCATAGTATTGCTTTCCCTCCGTGAGGTCGTGGAGTGTTGATTGATTCAGCGGCTGCTCCGGCTTATATGGTCTTCTCAACTGGAGCGCAAGAAAGTACCAACATCGTCATCACGAAAGAAGGAGGACCATTATTATGCTCGTCATTGCTGGAACGATCCCGATTAAAGCGGAGAAACGCGAAGAGGCGCGACAACTCGCGCGGGTGCTGGAAACGGAAACGCGCAAGGAACCGGGCTGCCTTATGTATACCTTTTACGCCGATCAGACCGACCCCAACCTCTTCTTCATCTTCGAGGAATGGGACTCGGAGGAAGCGTTACAGAAACACTTTCAGACCGAGCACATGAAAAATTTCATGCAACAAGCGCCCTCACTGCTCGCGGGGAAGCTGAGTGCCAAGAAGTACACGGTCTCCGCCGCCGCGCCGTTGTAGGAATGGCTTATGGCCTATGGCTCGTTCGCTACGCTCACTCTATGGTAGGAACACTTTTGCCATAGGCTATTTGCCATAAGCCATAGAGCGAAGCGAGCCAGAAGCGTTTGACAGCGCGAGTTCATCCTTGTTAGAAGCACACCATAACAACAAGGAGGGCGTTTTATGCACGTAGGATACGGTGCCGTTTTTCAGAATCCTAATAACCAACTTACCGACCGTGAGGTCTGGCTCAACGAGGTGCGCCTCGCCGAGATGGCGGAACCGCTTGGGTTCGATTCCGTGTGGGCTATCGAACATCACTTTGATGATTACACCATGTGTCCCGACCCGGTGCAGTTTCTGACCTACATGGCGGGCCGCACCAAACACGTCAAGCTCGGCTCAATGGTGATCGTCGTGCCGTGGCACGACCCCATTCGCGTCGCCGAGCAGGTCTCAATGCTCGACCACGTCTCGAACGGGCGGTTTATTCTGGGGATCGGTCGCGGGCTCGCACGGATCGAATATGAAGGCTTCCGGCTCGATCAGAACGAAGGACGCGCGTTGTTCGTCGAACATGCCGAGTTGATCTTGGAGGCATTGGAAAAAGGCTACATGGAAGGTGGAGCGCACACGAAGCAGCCGCGCCGCGAGATTCGTCCGTTCCCGTACAAATCGTTCCGCGGGCGCACCTACGCCGCCGCGGTGTCCCCGGATTCGTCGCCGATCATGGCGAAGCTCGGAGTGGGTTTATTGGTGATTCCACAAAAGCCGTGGGACGCGGTGAAGAAAGATTTCGAGGTGTATCACACCGCCTGGAAACAGTATCATGGCAACACACCCGCCCCGAAGCCACTGAGCGGCGGCTTCGTGTTTGTCGATGAGAACAAGGATCGCGCGGAAGAGATGGCGATGAAGTGGTTGGTCGGCAACTACAAGACCGTCATCAAACACTATGAAATGACCTCGGAAAAATTCGGCACCCATACGAGCTATGAGTCGTACCGGATGATCACCAAGTTTATCGGCAAACACGGAGTCGATGCGGCGGCGCTGGATTTCGCGAAACTGATGCCGTGGGGCACGCCGGACCAGGTGCTCGAAAAGCTGGCGACGATCCGCGACATGATCGACGCCAACGGCTTCATGCTCAACTTCAGTTACGCGGGCATGCCGTTCACTGATGTCGAGAAGAGTCTCAATCTGTTCGCGAAGAAGGTGTTGCCAGAAGTGAAGAAGTGGCAGACCGAGCCGCTGAAGGACCCGGCGGAGTTCGATGCGCGCCAATATGTCGCGGCGTAAGGACTAGGAGCGCGGGCGCAATGCCCGCGCTCCTCATTCACTCAGACATTCAACCGATACCCATCGCCATCACGCACCAACTTCCCCGCCGTCGGACCCGCGAAGTGGGTGCCGATAATCAATATCGGTGTATCCGCGTATTGGCCAAATATCCGCCGCCGGGTCGCGACCGCCGCGGCGTTGTCCACATCAAAGGGACTCACCAGTCCCGGATCATGGAATTGAATCGGGTGGTGAAGGAAATCGCCGGTAATCATCGCCGATTCGCCTTTGGACTCGATGATGACCGAACAATGCCCAGGCGTGTGGCCCGCCGTCTCAATGAGCCGCACGCCTTCACACACTTGCATCGGCCCATCGACGGGTTTCGCTAGACCGGCATCAAACACCGGCTGCACGGAGTCAGCGAAGACGCGGCGTTGAATCTGTGAAAAATCGTCTTTCGCGGTTTCAGCGATATTGCCGAACAGGGCTAGCTCTTTCTTATCCATGAGATACGAGGCCTTGGGAAACGTCGGTACCCACTTCCCACCAACGAGCCGCGTGTTCCACCCGACGTGATCCACATGCAAATGCGTGCACAGGACATAGTCGATGCTTTCGGGCTTGTAGCCCGCGGCGATCATGTCATCGAGATACGAAGTGGCGAGGTTGCTCATCACCGACATCGGCTCGCGGTTGCGATCATTGCCGATGCAGGTATCGACCACGAGTTTGGCGGTCGGAGTGTCCACGATCAGCGAATGAATACTCAAGCTGAGCATGCCCTCTGGGGTCACGAAATGTGGGAACAGCCATTTGACCTTCTTGACCACATCCGGCGTGGCCGCGGGAATCACATCGGAAAACTCTGGATAGATGATCTCCGTGATTTTCGTAATGGTGACATCACCAACTTTCCATTTCATCGCGCACTGCCTCCTTGTAATGAGTTATGTCGGTTCCGAGACGAAAGCGCCTCGGTTCTTCTGGCTTCTCTCCGCATCGCGGAAGTCCTTTAGTCGGGCCCTCTCTTAGCAAAAGAAAAGCAGTTGGACTACTCGGTCGGGAGTGACGGCGGGAGCATGCTCTCCCTTGATGGCTTCCCGTCGAGGTGAATACGTTGAAGTCGCGGCCTAAGCACGATAGAACAGGCGGCGATTAAGAACGAATTACGGTATTACCAGGAGTGCCTATGGATTTCGGATTTAGTGAGGAACAAGAACTCTTAAGAAAATCGGCGGCGGACTTCTTGAGTAAAGAATGTCCGATGACGTATGTCCGCCAAATGATGGAAGACGAACGGGGCTATGCTGACGCGGTGTGGGGTAAAATGGCCGAACTCGGATGGACCGGGCTCATCTATCCCGAAGAGTTCGGTGGCGCGGGCTTTTCGATGGTGGACCTCATCGTGGTGCTCGAAGAGATGGGCAAGGCGTCGTTGCCAGGCCCGTTTTTCTCGACCGTGTGTCTCGGAGGACGGGCGATTCTCGAAGCTGGCAGTGACGAGCAAAAGAAAAAATACCTCCCGGGTCTCGCCTCTGGACAGACCAAGGCGACGCTCGCCTTTCTTGAGGAGAACGCCCGGTGGGACGAGAAAGGGATCAACCTCAAGACACGCAAGGGAACGAAAAACTATAGCCTCAGCGGCGTCAAGCTGTTCGTGCCGGATGCGCATGTGGCCGATCTGATTGTCTGTGCCGCGCGCACGACGGGCGGCATCGCGTTGTTCGTGGTCGAGCGGCAGCAGCCTGGCGTCAGCGTGCGGCAACTCAAGACCATGGACCAAACGCGCAAGCTGTGTGAGGTCACGTTCGACAAGGTGTCCGTGGGACCAGAGGCGATGCTGGGGACGCCGGGTTCGGGCTGGGCCGCGCTCAAGCGAGTGCTCGATTTCAGCAAAGTGGCGCTGAGCGCGGAGATGTGCGGCGGAGCGCAAAAAGTGCTCGATATGACCGTGGACTATGCCAAGGTGCGCGAACAGTTTGGCCGCCCGATTGGCTCGTTTCAGGCCATTCAACACAAATGCGCGAACATGCTGGTGCAGGTCGAAAGCGCCAAATCCGCGACCTACTACGCGGCGTGGGCCGTGGCCAACAACGCGCCGGAAGCTCCACTCGCGGCGGCCATGGCCAAAGCGTATTGCAGCGATGCGTTCCGACAAGTATCAGCGGAAGGGATTCAGGTGCATGGCGGCATCGGGTTCACCTGGGAACATGACCTCCATATTTATTTCAAGCGCGCCAAGGGGTCGGAAGTGACTTTTGGTGACGCCACGTGGAATCGCGAGCTGGTGGCGCAACTGACACTCGATCAAGAACCGCTGGCGACGGCATCGTAAAGGAGACACTATGGCTGACAAAAGCGACATCGGCAAAGTTGGCAAACCAGTGAAGATGCGGATCGAAGAGGGGAAAATCCGCGAGTTCGCCAAGGCGATCAAGGACCCCAACCCGCTCTATTTAGACGAGGCGGCGGCCAAAGCGGAACGTGGAGGCATCATGCCACCGCCGACATTTCTGATGACCCTGGCCCACTGGGATGATGGCGAAGGGCAGCCGCACGTCAAATTGGATACCCGACGTATTCTGCATGGCGAACAAGAATTCGAGTTCTTCAAGCCGATCTACGCGGGAGACATCCTGACGGCGGTGACGACAGTGACCAACGTATTCGAGAAGAGCGGTGGTCGCGGGGGCACCATGACGTTTGTCGTGATGGATACCGACTTCACCAATCACAAGAGCGAGAAAGTCGCCACGGCTCGCTTCACGGTCATCGAAACCGGCCAAGCGGTGGCGAGCTAAGAAGGAGACGTTATGGGTCGCGCGAAAATGTATTTCGAGGATGTGCGAGAAGGGGGCGAGCTGCCCGCGTTCACGGTCACGAATCTCACTCGTGGAGACTTCGTCAAATACGCGGGTGCCTCTGGTGACTTCACGCCGTTGCACTACGATCAAACCTTCGTCGAAGCCGCCGGGATTCCGACGGTGTTCGCGATGGGCATGCTCAACGCGGGGATTCTGAGTCGGTTAGCGGCGGACTATGTGGGATTGGAAAATCTCCGCAAGTATAAAGTCCGCTTCGCCACGCGGGTGTGGCCTGGGGATTCAGTAACCTGCAAAGGAAAAGTGACGAAAAAGGCCGTGGAAAACGGCGAAAACATTGTTGAGGGCGACCTCACGCTGCTCAATCAAAAGGGCGAGGTCGCGATTCAGGGGAGCTTCCGCGCGGCGTTACCGTCGCGGAGCTAAAGGGAAACGGGGAATCGGAGAACCGGAGAATGGAGAGGGTGCGCTTTGCCCACCCTCCTCTGGGTATTTCGCTCTCGCTGTTCTCACTGATCGTTATTTTGATGTTTTGTCACTGCCCGTGGCCTTCTCTCCGCGGGGAGCCACGTCAGGCAGCCACCGACATGGTGGTATGCGTGAGCACTGCACGGCGGCGTTTCTTTGGAGGCACCGCTGGTGGGTGCTGACGCCACCGCTGTAACCCCAGGCGGATATAGTCGGCATTCAAGCCGAGCGCCGCGCAGATATTCATAAACGAAAACGGCCAGTGCTGTTCATCGGAAAAGAACCATCGCTCAGCCTCCTTGGCCAGAGCCGCAGCATCGGTTCCTTGGGATTTCTGGAAACAATGCACGGCATCCTCTAGCACGGCGCGCATGAGCGCTAACTCTCCGTACGAGGAGTCCGCGTGTTCGGCGGAACCATAAAATTGTTCGGGTAAGACTGCCGCCGGGGGGAGAATTCGGCTTGCGGCGGACAGGTCATACAGAAATAGCGGAAGCGAAGGTCGGCGAGATTTCTGGGATGACTGGGTTTTCATGGGGGTTTTTGGTGTCCTCCTGGCTGAGGAGAAACACTGAGAAAAATAGAAGTCTCGTCCAGGAATACCCGACAAGGGAGGTTTTTCTGACCACCTTTTGGCCAATGGCATTAAGTTAAGCCGAAGCGTCACTGCTCGCTGCGAGCCGGGGGTCTTACCCCCGGCTACCATCCACAGCCCCTCCAGGGCTGATCGATACACCCCAGCGGGGTGTTTGGAGGGTAGCCAGGGGTAGGACCCCTGGCGAATGGCGGCGAGGGGGCAGCTTCCAGCATGTCAAAAACTCCCTTAACTTAATGCCATTGCCCGGCTGGGAGAGGGCCAGGGTGAGGGGGATTGAGTGATTTCTCCTTTCATTTTCCCGGCACGCCTCAATCTGCGGGCAATCACGCTCCAGCTTAACTTAATGCCATTGCCCTGTAGGGGGTTGGAAACACGAAAAGTTCTGGTTGGGGGCCTTGCCCTTGGACGCTCGCGTCAGGCATATCAAACAAGAGTAAGGAGGGCGAAGCCAGCATGCCCACAATTTCCATGTTTTATGGAATTCTCGTTCGGATGTTCTTTCGAGATATTGATAAACATCATGTGCCACACCTACATGCTGACTACCAAGGAAAGGTAGCTGTATACTCAATTATTGACGGATCGCTTCTGGCTGGTGAACTGCCGCCGAACAAGCATAAGCTGGTCGTCGCTTGGATTGAGATCCATCAAGAAGATTTGCTGGCTGACTGGAACTTGGCGGTCAACGGCAAGAAACCGTTTCCCATCAAAGGACTTGACCAATGAGAATCGCGGAACTCCGTCCACACCCCAATTGGCGGTTGTCCATCGTTGCGGACGACGGTCGTGTTGGTTGGTTTGATGTCAGTCCCTATCTGGAAGATGAAGCGTTCGCGGATCTGCGCGACCCCGGCGAATTTCTGAAGGTTGTGAATGGCGGGTACTTTGTCGAATGGGAGTGTGGGGCTGATTTGTCGGCGGACACCATTGAGGCCCGATGGCAGGTGGTGAGCAAAGCAGCCCCGCAAGCAACTGCCTAACGAGGCGGGTCAGCGAAAAACGCCGTAAGGTCATTCGCCGAAAGAAAAGAGCGTTACCCGGTGTCCCGGTCGCTTGATGAAGACAGCAAACGGAGCGCGAGGAGAACACACGATGAAGATCATCACCGCCCCCCTTGTCGATGCGACCCACTTAGAACTCCGTCAACCCCTCCCAGGACCACCTGGCCTGGCGCTTCGGATCGTCATTCCTGAGACTGACGAGGAGGCGTTGTGGCAGGACACGGCAAAGCAACACTTCCTTGATGCTTATAGCGAGGAGGATAGCCTCCATGACGACCTATGAGTGGGGAGACCTCGTCCTGGTGGATATCCGCCCCATTCACACGGAAGAGGATTATGAGGCTGCCCTCGCGGAAATCGAGCGTCTGTTTGAGGCTGCCCCCCATACCCCTGAAGGAGACCGCCTCGACATCTTAGCGACGTTGGTGGAAGCCTATGAGCAGCGGCACTACAGCATTCCCGCGCCAGACCCTATCGAAGCCATCAAGTACCATATAGAGAGTCGCGGGCTCTCCCGTCGCGACCTTGAGCAGTATCTCGGCAATTCGCGTACGGTCGCTGAAATACTCAACCGGAAACGCCCCTTATCCTTGGAGATGATCCGGCGTCTTCATGCTGGCCTGGGTATCGCGGCGGAGATTCTCCTCCAGCCGTGCCCCATTGCCTCACCCGCGACGAACAGTCGTGTGAAGGTGATGGGAGCGGCCTCCGCTCGTCCGTCACGCCGCCTGGTTCCCGCGACGGAGGCGTGAGTTCAATTTCCACGAGCCTCGGCAATTACCTTCTCCCACGCTCCGTTCGTCATGCTTGTCGTGCTATGAACAACCGTGCTTCCTGATCACGACATTGTCATTATTGGCGCGGGCGCGGCTGGACTCGCGACGGCGATCTTCGCCGCGGAAACCGCTGCACAGCGGCACCGTCCACTGAACATCGCGGTGTTCGACTCCGCCAAGAAAATTGGCGCGAAAATTCTCGTCTCTGGCGGTGGGCGCTGTAATGTGACGCACGACGAAGTGCGCCCCGACGATTTCAACGGTTCACGCACCATCATTCGCAACATTCTCGCGGCCTTCGATGAGCAAGCGACCATCCGTTGGTTTGCCGCGCTTGGAGTGCCACTGAAACGAGAAGAGACCGGAAAGCTGTTTCCCGTCTCCGACAGCGCGCGCACGGTGGTGGCCGCTTTGCTCCGTCGGTGCGACGAACTGACGGTGCCGATTCTCACGCAGCATCGAGTCTCCGATATAACCGTTGAGCAGCCGGGCCTGTTCGTTCTTCAGCATGAGCAGGGGACGTGCCACGCACGCCGAGTTATTTTCGCCACCGGCGGGAAATCGTTGCCCCGCACTGGGAGTGATGGCGGTGGTTGGGACATCGTGAAACGACTTGGACACACCGTGACGACGACGATTCCAGCGCTTGTTCCCTTGGTGCTGCGAGAAGAGATGTTTCATGCCCAGCTCGCTGGTATTTCGCTGCCAGTGGAACTCACCACTTTTGTCACAGGCAAGGTGGTGGACCGTCATGTTGGCAGCCTTCTGTGGACGCACTTTGGTATCAGCGGCCCGGTGGTGATGGATGCCAGTCGCCACTGGACACTCGCGCACGCGCACGGACACGCGGTGGAACTCCGCTGCAATTTTTTTCCTGGTCGGGATTTTTCGCAACTGGAGAAATGGCTGCTTGAGACGGCGAGTGCTCGCTCGCGTGTGTCGCTGGTCAGAGCATTGGGAGAACGGTTGCCCGACCGTCTGACTGAAGCCCTCGTCCAATGGAGTGGGATTGAGAGTGGCGCAATCCTAAGTCAATTGACGCGCGAGCAGCGACGTGTGCTGGTTCATAGCCTGACCAACTTCCTCGTGCCAGTTGAACGAGATCGAGGATGGAACTTCGCTGAAGTAACCGCGGGTGGCGTGCCGCTCGAAGAAGTCAATTTCCGCACCATGGAGTCGCGCCTGGTGAAAGGGCTCTCGCTGGTTGGTGAAATACTCGATTGCGATGGACGCATCGGTGGTTTTAACTTCCAGTGGGCGTGGGCGACGGGATATGTCGCGGGCCGTGCTGTCGCGGCGACCGTGTGATACTGAGGCGGGCGATGAGGAGAACACTATGAACGAACGAGTAGGGCGGCAAACGTATCAACTGCCGGAAACGCTGACGCAACAAGTGGCGTTGTCACTCGCTGAGTGGCAAGCGCGGAAGAATGTCCAACGCGTATGGGCACGTGATCCCTCGTTGTGGACAGGCACGGACGAAGGGCAATGGTTGGGGTGGCTTGGCATCGTGGAGGAACAACTCGCGCACTGCTCCGAGCTGGAACACTTCGCGCAAGAGGTGCGGACCGCCGGGTTTCGTCATGTGTTGGTGCTGGGCATGGGCGGTTCCAGTCTGTGTCCAGAAGTGCTGACCCATGCGTTTGGTCAGCAAGCGGGGTTTCCGCACCTACACGTGCTTGATTCGACTGATCCGGCCCAGGTGATGACGACCGAGCGCGGCATCGACCTCGCGAACACATTGTTCATTGTCGCCAGTAAATCTGGGAGCACGTTGGAGCCGAACATCTTCAAGCAGTATTTTTTTGCGCGCGTGCAACAGACCGTGGGCGCGCAAGAGGTGGGCAAACGATTCGTGGCCATTACTGACCCGGGCTCGAAGATGCAGCAGGTCGCGGAGAGCGACGGCTTTCGACGGATATTCTTCGGGCTGCCCAGTATTGGTGGACGCTATTCCGCGCTGTCGTCGTTTGGCATGGTGCCAGCGGCAGTGATGGGGCTCGACGTGCGGCGTTTTCTTGGTCAGACAGCGGAGATGGTCAAAGCCTGTGGACCTGAGTCCCCACTTGAAGACAATCCCGGCGTGGTCTTGGGCACGATCCTGGGCGTCGCGGCGCAGGCTGGGCGCGACAAAATGACCATTATCGCTTCGCCCCGTATCGCGGACCTGGGGACCTGGCTGGAACAACTTGTCGCGGAATCGACGGGCAAAGATGGCAAGGGGATCATTCCCGTGGATCGTGAGCCACTGGGCACCCCGGCAATGTACGGATCGGACCGACTGTTTGTGTACGTGCGCTTTGCTCCGGCACCGGATGCCGATCAGGATGCCTTCGTTGCCGCGCTTGAACAGGTTGGGCAGCCGGTCGTGCGCATTGTGCTGAATGAGGTGTATGACCTGGGACAAGAATTTTTTCGCTGGGAGATCGCCACGGCGGTGGCAGGGGCGATTCTGCGAATCAATCCTTTCAATCAACCTGACGTGGAAGCCAGCAAAGTCGAGACGCGACAACTGACCACGGCCTACGAGCAAACTGGTATGTTACCAGCGGAAGCGCCGTTGTATGAAGGGCAGGGCATCGTGCTCTTTACTGATGAGCGGAACACGGCGGCATTGCGCGCCGCACTGCTGGGCGCTCCCTCGCTGGTGGGCTATCTGCGTGCGCATCTGCAAAGGCTTCAAGCTGGCGACTATTGCGTGCTGCTCGCGTACATCGAAATGAACGAGACCCATCTCGCTCCACTCCAAGCGATGCGGCAGCTCATTCGCGATCGCAAGCAGGTCGCGACGTGTGTAGGCTTTGGGCCACGGTTCTTGCACTCCACAGGGCAAGCCTACAAAGGGGGGCCAAACAGTGGGGTGTTTCTTCAGATCACGTGTGATGATGCGATCACGTTGTCGGTGCCTGGACAGCGCTACACTTTTGGTGTGGTCAAAGCGGCGCAAGCACGGGGGGATTTCCAAGTGTTAGCGGACCGCCAGCGGCGAGCCCTTCGCGTTCATTTGGGCAAAGATGTCTCCGCCGGGTTGGCGAGGCTCCACACCGCGCTTACGGAAGCGCTTACGTAAGGATGTGTAAGGGCACCCGCCGTGCCCGTCCTGATGAGCGAATGCGGGAGCGGCCCGGACGGAGAGACGCCTTGCCGCGCATCTCTCCGCGAGCACTTACCCAACACCTAAGCGAAAAAAAGCCCAAAGGATAAGGAGAATTAGGGCAGCGGTAAAAGCGACCCCCGCGATTGCCCCTGTCCACTGTCGGGCACCGCTATGCCGTTCGACACTGCCGGCCAGCAAGTATGCTAATCGTTGTCGGTCATTCCGTGTATCGTTGAGCAACATCCTCCACCTCCCATTCCTTCGACTGCCGCGTGTCGCGCGAGGGCAAGTCACTCACGCGGAGTTTCTTCCCAGCCAACCATCCCCAGGCCCAACAGGAATTACTCGGACAAGATAGCGCCGAGCAGGAGGGGGATTCAAGAGGTGATACGTTAGCCCCGATACGAGGTATATTCGCGTCCGAACGCTTCGCGGGCGATGACCCCTTTCATAATTTCCGGGGTGCCGTCGCCGATTTCCAGGCCGACCACATCGCGCCAGCGTTGTTCCAGCGGTGAATCCATATTGTAGCCATAGTGCCCATGCAGAATGAGGCAGGCATGAATCGCTTCGGCGGACGTTTTTGGGCCGAGCCATTTCGCCATCGCCGCTTCCTTGGTGTGTTTCTGGCCTTGATCTTTCAACCACAAACACTTGTAGGCGATGAGACGCGCGGCCTCGACCATCGTGAGGTACTCAGCGACTTGAAACGAGACGCCCTCGAATTTCGCCAGTGGCTTGCCGAAGACCTGCCGCCCCTTGGTGTATTCGATGGTATCTTCGAGTGACTGTTGCGCGGCGCCGACACAGGCTAGCGCGATCAGGGCGCGATTGAAGTCGAAAGCGATCATCGCTTGGGCGAACCCGCTGCTTTCGCCGCCGATACGGTTACGAGCGGGCACGCGGACACCATCAAAGAAGAGTGATCCACGTTGCGTCAGGCGTTCACCGGGAGTTTTGTAGACCTGACGGGTGACGCCCGGTCCATCAAGCGGGACGAGGAACGCGGAAATACCGCGTGCGCCTTGGTCTCCGGTACGCGCGAAGACGATACACGCGTCCGCATAGCCAGCGAACGTGATGGAGGCTTTCTCACCGGAAATGAGGTAATCGTCCCCCGTTTTGACCGCACGGGTTGTGATATTCGCGGCATCGGAGCCCGCGCTCGGTTCGGTCAGACCAAAGGCGATCACGGCATCGCCAGTGGCATGACGAGGGAGCCACTCCGCTTGCACCTCTGGATGGGCAAACCCCGACAGTAGTTCGCAGGCAATGACCCCAAGCTGGATATACAAGCTGTAGTTAAAGTCACCACGCGACAACTCTTCGGTCATGATGCCACAGGTGACATAGTCGGCTTCTTGTCCACCGAATTTCTCGGGGACGCGGAGCCCAAAAACGCCCAGTTTGGCTGCTTCGTGCAGCTCGGTGCGACTGACTTTCTCGCCACGATCCCACCGGGCGTAGTTAGGCAGGAGTTTCTCCTTGGCATATTGGCGGAGGGTTTTTTGGAGGAGGAGTTGATCTTCGGTGAAAGCAAAGTCCATGGGAAACCTTTCATGAGACGTGAAGTCAGTAGTCAGTAGTCAGTAGTCAGTAGTCAGCATAAAGCATCGGAAAAACGGGGAATCGGAGAAGAGAATCTAAAAACTACTGACTACTGGATGCTGACTACTGACTACTTCCCCTCTACTGGCTACTGAATGCTGACTACTGACTACTTTTTCGGCATCGTATCGACCGACCTGCTAGGGCGCAAGGCACGGCACTGCTTGCTGCTCTTGTCGTCGGAGCGGGCCATAGTATAAGGACTGGGGCTGAGGAAAAGTTAAAAGGCAAAAGGCAAAAGGCAAAAGGCAAAAGTCAAAAGTGAAGACCACGTAGACTGGGGTTAGAACTTGAAACTCGAAACTGTAGGACCTGAGACTTTGGACCTTGGACTTTGGACCGTGGACCTTGGCCTAAAGTAAGGAGTGTGTATGGATTTTCGGTATTCTCCAACTGAAGAACAATTCCGCCAGGAAGTGAAGATATGGCTGGAGGCGAATGTCCCAACTGACCTGCGCGCGGGAGGAGATGAAGACCTCGTGCCGCATGAGCGTTGGGAGCGGCAAAAGACGTGGCATACAAAACTCCATGAAGGAGGCTGGATCGGCCTCTGGTGGCCGAAGGAATATGGCGGTCGTGGCGCATCGGTGATCGAGCAGTCCATCTTCAATGAAGAATTGGGTCGGCTGGGTGTTTCCTCCGGTGTCAACATGAGCGGCATCTCGCTGCTCGGCCCGACTTTGATGCACTGGGGAACCGAGGAGCAAAAGAAACGCTATCTGCCGACGATCCTCCCAGCGGAGGAGATGTGGTGCCAAGGATATTCGGAGCCAGGGGCAGGCTCTGATTTGGCGGCGCTGCAAACGCGGGCGGTTGAGGATGGCGACCACTTTGTCGTCAACGGACAAAAAGTGTGGACCAGTTGGGCGCAGTATTCGGACTGGATTTTCCTGCTGGTCCGAACCGATCCCAACGCGCCGAAACATCAGGGAATCAGTTACTTGCTGGTTGATATGCACAGTCCGGGGATTACGGTGCGACCACTCACGCAGATCAATGGCGATTCCGAATTTAACGAAGTCTTCTTTGAGGATGTACGAGTCCCGAAGAACAATCTCGTGGGCGAGCTGAATCGTGGGTGGATGGTAGCGGTGACGACGCTCATGTTCGAGCGCGTGTCGACGAGTAATTTCTATCGCTTCGAGAAAACCCTGCCACAACTTTATGATGTGGCTCGTCATGTCGAACTGAACGGACGGCCCGCCATTGAAGACACCTCCGTGCGGCAACAATTGGCGCAGTTCGCTATCGAAGCGCAGGCGATCAAGTATAACGATCTGCGCCGTCTCACTCGGCAACTCAAAGGCATGCCGCCGGGACCGGAAGGGTCGTTCTCGAAGATCACCGCGACCGAACTGAACCTGCGCGTATGCACGTTCGCGATGGAGTTACTCGGTCCGTATGCCATTCTGGAAAAGGGCTCTCTGTTTGCCGTCGATCAAGCGCGGTGGGCGTATCGAATGCTCGGTGCCCGCGCGGGCACGATTGCCGCTGGCACCAATGAAATTCAACGCGGCATCGTAGGTGAGCGGGTGCTGGGACTGCCGAAGGCGAGATGAGGCCAGTCTCGGACAAGTCTAGAGCAGGCCTAGAGCAGGTCTAGAGCAAGTCTAAATCAAGTCTCAGAAGAGTCTTCGGACGTGTCCGAGACTGGCCTACAGCGGTTTGCACTTGAACGAAGAGAAAAAGAAAGTAGGCCGGAATAAGCGGAGCGTTTCCGGCATGCACGCTCGCGCCGGGAACGGCCTGCGGCCTTATCCCGGCCTACGGAAAGGGATGTCTCCTCGCTCCAATGAAAACCGCTATAAGACGTGTCCGAGACTGGCCTGAGACTTATGGTGACAACTATCCTCTTCGACGCCGGTGGGACGCTGGTCTATCTGGACTATGCGTTTCTCGCGCGGGAGTTGC
This sequence comes from Deltaproteobacteria bacterium, assembly GCA_031389045.1. Lineage (GTDB taxonomy): Bacteria > Desulfobacterota > Binatia > Bin18 > Bin18 > JABFSC01. The sequence continues at coordinate 42,555 of JANMSE010000563.1, forward strand.
GCCGGGCTGGGATCGCGACTTCCGTGCGCGCCATTCGGCTCGCTGAATATGCCGCCAAAGCCGAGATTGATCGACGGCTGCTTGGCGCGGTAGCGGATACCGATGAGACGCGCCGCCGTCCCTATTTTACCGTGCTGCTTGAGCAGCTTGGCGTGGAGCCCACGTTGGCGACTCGTCTGATTGAGCATTTCGATGCCGCCCATAAGCAAGACAACCTGTGGCGCAACATGCTTCCGTCAACACCAAAAGTGCTCAGCGCCTTGCGCGCTCAAGGGTTGACCTTGGGCGTCATTTCCAATGCCGATGGACGCATTGGCGCAATCCTGGAAAAATGTGGCATCGCGCGGTTGTTTGACACCGTGATTGATTCCTACGATGTGGGTGTCGAGAAGCCGGACCCACGGATATTCGCGCTCGCGCTCGAACGGCTTGGTGTACGCCCCGACCAAGCGCTGTACGTTGGTGACATCTACGGCATTGATGTGATTGGAGCCGAACGCGCGGGATTGTCGTCCGTGTTACTCGACCCGCTTGGCGGATACCACGGCGTGACATGTCGGAAGATTCGCCATCTGCGGGAGTTGATGGGGGCTGAGGGCTAGGGGCTGGGTGTTGGGTGCTGGGTGCTAGGGAAAGACCACACCACTTTGAATCTTCCCCTCCTTTTTTCATTCTTGACTTTTGACTTTTGACTTTTGACTTTTGACTTTTGACTTTTGACTTTTGACTTTTGACTTCTGCCGACTGCCGACTGCCTTCCGCCTGCTCACCGTTGACACCGCACACCGCCTTTACTAGCATACGCCCCGTCGTGCCGAGGCACGAGGATTGCAAATTTTTCGAGGAGGGACATGCTATGCCAGATGGAAAAGCGAAACGTTTGTGGGCGTTACCAAACGCGGAATTGACAGTGCCTCGGAGCTTGCTGATGCACGGAGGGACGAACGATCTCGTCACCGTCCCGTGCCCAGCTTATCTCATTGAACATTCCAAGGGCTTGGTGCTCTTTGATACCGGCTGCCATCCCGATGTGGCGGTCGATCCCGT
>JANMSE010000596.1:0-2576 GCA_031389045.1 Deltaproteobacteria bacterium
ATGTGTGGTTTGCCTCGGCGGACACCATGGTCTTCATCAAACAGAAACAAAAACGGGACTTTATCTGCCCTCTCAAGACCAATCGCAAAGTGGCCTTGAGTCTGGCCGACAAGCACCAGGGCCGGTACGTCAGAGTGGACAAGTTGGAGCTGGAAGCGCAGGCTACGCGGGAAATCTATCTGGAAGGTGTCCCCTTCCCGCTGGTGTTGCTCAAACAAGTCTTCACAAACGAAGACAGCAGCATCGGCATTCGCTATCTGGTCTCCAGTGATACCACCTTGTCGTTCCACGCCCTCACCACGATCTCCCACGAACGGTGGGAAGTGGAGTGTTATCACAAGTCGCTCAAACAAAATGTCTCCTTGGCCAAGTCCCCCACGCAAACGGTGACCACCCAAACCAATCATTTCTTTGCCGCCTTGTGCGGCTTCGTCAAATGAGAGCGGTTGAAGATGAAGACCAAGCTCAACCATTTCGCCCTCAAGTCCAAACTCTACGTCAATGCGCTCCGCTCCGCTTTCGCCACCTTACAGACCCTCTCGCCTGCACTCGGAGGCTCTGCGTAAGGTGAGTTTGGAAGTTGAGTGCACGATCCTTGCTCACCACCAGCGGCGAATCGGGAAAAAGCAAGCTCTGGAACGCTGCTTGCCGCTCACTCTTCCGGTGTTGTTCGATGCGCGTTTCAATCTCATCGCGAAGACGAAATCGATCAAGTGCCAGCACACTCACATCGGTAATAGCAAACTTCGCCATAAGGCCACGCAGCACCTTGCGGAGGAATTCGGCTGACTCTCCCGCTGGAATGTCGCGATGCTCAATGTTGCGGTCAAGCCACGCCACCAGTGTTTCCAGTGACCAGTCACTCGCCCCGCCGAGTTGGAGCACCTGCTGATGGAGTGTTGCAATGAAATCTTTCTCAGTCGCCTCGCTCACCAGGGCGGTTTCTACTCGTCCGGTCGAAGTAATATCCACCACGCCGACTTGCCCGGTTGGACGTTTCAGTGGGTTGTAGCTGTCAGGCAGAGAGGCATCTTTTTCGCTGAGCTGCCACGCATGTTCAAGTAAAAATGTGTCCTCGAACTCAAACAGGTTTCCCTGCTCTTGCACGCAAAGCAGCGGGACGATGAAATCTTGTCGCAGTTCATACGGCGATGGGACGCGCGTTGTTCCACCAACAGATGTTCGCTGAAAGCCCCGTTTTGCTCATATACTTTCCGCCCCGTCGTATCTTCCACGCGAAAGGCTTGTATGGTCGCGACGATAATAACCGTTTGCCCATCAACCATCGCGCGCGAAAGGCGCAGGGCTTCTTCAATCGTCACGACTTCCACCGCGCCACAAGCCAGTTCGAGCGCGCGACGGTAGGGATGACGCGGGTCACGAAGGGCATCCGCCGTTTGGTTGAGGATGGTGTTGCTCGGTACGAGCCAGAGCACGACAGCGCGCTCCGCGTGCAACAGTTCGCTCATCGCTAAGCCGGTGGCGTAGCAGGCAAGTAACGTCTTCCCACCACCGGTCGGTACCCGGAGACACACGTAGGGCATCCCTTCCTGCAACCCTGCCGCTGAAACTGGGATATATGGGGCGATGGGACTGCTGTTCTGCTCTTGTACCCGCTGAAATGCCGCCGCGGGTCGCCCCTCCTTCGCGCAGTGACGGAAGAAATCGCGTAGCGAATCCAGCACGCGGGTTTGATAGGTTTTCAGCGTAATCATGACACTTTAATCTCGTAGGGCGTCTGCCGGATAAGAATATGTTCTGATTGCAGCCGGTCACGGCCGAGGAGGCAGCCCGCGCAGTAGATGACTTTCGGTCCGTCGAAAGGCGGCAAGTGCGCGAGGACGGGACGCGTAGTGAGTGTAACTCATCGTCATCAATACTGACAAAAATCGCTCCATCCTCTCTCAAGAATTGTCGGAGCAAAGCAAGTCGCGGATACATCATGCACAGCCAGCGATCATGCCGGTCGAGTGTCTCACCTTCTTTACCGACAACTTTCCCAAGCCATTCGCGGATCACCGGACTGTTCACGTTGTCGTTGTACATCCACCCTTCGTTGCCCGTGTTGTACGGTGGGTCAATGTAAATGCACTTCACCTGCCCGGCGTAGTAAGGCAGCAGCGCTTTGAGGGCAACAAGATTATCGCCTTGCACGATGAGATTCCCGTCGCCCGGCGTACCACAGGAAAGAGAGGGCACATCTTTGAGCAGATGAAAAGGAACCTGCTGGTGATGATTCACCACCGCTTCTTTCCCAATCCAATTTAGTGTGGGCATGGCGTCATTGTTCTCTTTTTCTGGTTTGCATCAAAATAGGAAAATTTAGGAATATCAATACCTTGAGAAAATTTATTGACTAACGCGCGGCTTGCTCCGAAATAAAAACTACGCCCAAAACGGCACGTAGCGGGCGTAGCGCTTTGACAGACTTTCTGGATCGTCGAGCTTGATTAAGTCGCTCTGTAGGGTTTCCTTGATAACGCGGGATGCGGTCTCCGCCCGAGTATCCGGCAATTTGAAGCGTTCCCGCAGTGACTGGTTGGTCATCCGCTCCGACATCACCCACTTCAACGCAC
>JANMSE010000623.1:0-1970 GCA_031389045.1 Deltaproteobacteria bacterium
ACGCGCAAGAAGCCGCGCGCGCCTGAACGCGAACGTTAGGCAGCCGGATCGATAAGAGGCTCTATGCGCTAACGTACATACCGCTGGGCCACTTTTGCATTAGCCTTGGTAGTCTTCAGTTCATACCTCGGGACTCATGCATCCCCTGCGTTACTCGATCCTGCTGGCCTTCGGTCTTTGCTCCATCGCGCAAGTAAGCGCGACCGATGAACTGGCTGAGCGAAAGCAGATTGCCGCTGCGGCGCAGCAAGCCTTTGCTTCCGGTAGTTTCGGCAGACTTGAAGCGTTGTCTGATTCGTACCGAACGGAAAAGAGCCGGACCCCAAGCGGTCTTTGGAAGCTGACATTGTTCTATGGCGGTCTCGCCCAAGCATTCAACGGAGCGTCCATTAACCTCAAAGGTTCGTTTGAGTCCCTCGAGGCCCAAACCGCGGAGTGGGCGAAGCACTACCCAAATTCTCCGACGGCTCATATCGCGCACAGCATCGTTCTCCTGGAGCATGGGTGGGCTATCCGAGGCGGCGGATTTGCGTCGACCGTCAAACCGGAAGCCTGGGCACCGTTTCGGCAATACGTCGCAAAGGCGCGCGAGAATCTGGAAAGACACAAGTCGGTTGCGGCCCTTGATCCACGCTGGTACGAAATAATGCTGAAAATTGCACGGGCCGAAAGCTGGGATCGAAAGCAGTTCGACAGCCTTTTGAACGAGGCGCTCGATCGGGAACCCTCCTTCTACCCAACCTACTTCATGGCGCTCGAGTATCTCTTGCCGAAATGGGGAGGCGACATTATCCAGATCGAAACGTTTGCGCGGGAGGCGGTGACGCGAACAACCAAGGAGGAAGGCAAGGGGATGTATGCCAGGATCTATTGGTTTGCTTCCCAGAAGCAGTTTCAGAACGATCTGTTCACCCAATCGCTGGCCGTTTGGCCTCGTATGAGAGAGGGGTTCGAAGACGTTGTGTCGAAGTATCCAGATGCCTGGAACTTCAACAATTATGCGAAGTTCGCCTGCCTGGCCAAGGACAAACGGAAGACAAGAGAACTTCTCGCTAAAATCGAATCCAGTCTCGTGCCCGAGGCTTGGCAGCCGCCATCGTTGCTCAAGCAGTGCACTGATTGGTCGCTGCAACTTGACGCCGGCGAGATTTGAGTTTGCCTTCAACCGCTCGACCCGAGCAGCGCGTCAGCCGGAACGTTGCGTTCCAACCAGAATGATCACGCCCTGGGCTGGCCGTTGATCATGCAATCACCTAACTTTAGTTCGAGCGGACGCGCTGAAGCGCGCCGCTCAACATGGCGTTAGCCGCCAAGGCAGGCTGAGGCTATACTGTTGGCAGTATGGAGAAATGACATGATCAATCCTAATCACGTTACACATCGTCATCCCGGTATCCTCGGCGGGACGCCGGTGTTCGTGGGCACCCGCGTTCCCGTTCGGTCTCTGTTTGACTACATCGAGGGTGGAGAGACACTAGACGAGTTTTTACATCAGTTCCCGTCCGTTAAGCGCGAGCAAGCGATAGCCGCACTGGAGTTGGCCTGCGATTCTCTTGTGGCTGATGCGCATTCTTCTTGACGAAAACATTCCAATTGACTTCGCTGCGGAATTGCCGGGCCACGATGTCAGTACGGTTGTTGAGCTTGGCTGGAGTGGCGTGCTCAATGGTGAATTAATGCGGCGCGCCCGCGAGTGTTGCGACGTATTCGTCACTCTCGACCACAATATTGAGTTTCAACAAAACATTTCCGTCTTGCCGTTTGGCGTCATCGTCGTACACGCGGTTTCCAATCGAATGATTCACCTTCGCCCGCTCGCTTCCGCCCTGCTTTTGGCCATCAGCGCCGCCAAGCCTGGTCAGTTACAGAAAGTTGGCGCTTGACGATGTGTCGTGGCAGGCGCGTATGAATTCGCGCACAGATGAACGCAAACGTTAAACCCCAACTCATCGCCGCTAACAGAAATTCAA
>JANMSE010000631.1:0-5002 GCA_031389045.1 Deltaproteobacteria bacterium
TACCGAGGCTGGTGAGCAGATTGGTAGTCGGCGTCGCGCCGTCCAGTTCTTGGACCACATTGAGCCCGTCGTAGAGGAAGTGCGTCGTCGTCCCGTTGACGGTTTTACTCTTGCGTCTGCCCACCGCATCGTACTGGAAGCTCGCCGTGACTCCTGGTCCACTCAGACTCACCAGTTGATCTCTGGCATTCCACGTGTACGTTGTCGTGCCACTTGAATCCGTCAACGTCTGGAGGTTGCCGTTGTGGTCATACGTCGCACTCTTCGGCCCCAGTGTCAGTTGCTGATTGGCCGCGTTGTAATTCGCGGTATTGATCACATCCGGGACGCCGGTGCGCGCGAAGCTCCCGCCGGTCCTAATCCTCCGCCCCGCTTGGTCGTAGCTATAGGTCAGATTCCCGAGCGTCGTCGCACCCTTGGTGTACGTCAGCGCGGTGAGCCGTGAGGCCGCGTCATAGCTGTAGGTGACCACGATGCCGTTGGGTAAGGTCAAACTGCTGCGTCGGCCCGCCGCGTCATACGCGAAGTTCACCGTGCTGCTGTCCTGGCTCACCTGCGTGAGGCGATTGGCGTTGTCATACGTGTAGGTCACCGGCGGCTGGCCCGCCACCGTCAGACTCGTGCGCCGACTGGCCGCGTCATAGGTGTACGTGACCGTGCCTTCTGGCGTAGTCTCGGCAATCACGCGGTCTAAGCCATCATAACTCCGCGTAATCGTCCCAGTGACCGAGTCCACGATCTGCGTGACCCGATCGCCCACGTCATACGTGTACTCCACCGTCGCCCCATCAGCGTATGTGACCACTGTGGGACGATTGCGGCTGTCGTAGGTCGTAGCCGTCACCTGTCCCTTGCGGTCGGTACTCTGGGTCAGATTATCTTTGCCATCGTATTGAAAACTCTCTTGGCGCAAGAGCGGGTCTTTGCGCGTGGCGACCCGGTTCTTGCCGTCATACGTGTATTGCGTGACCCCATTCTGGGCGTCAGTCAACGTCAGGAGATTGTCATTGCCATCGTAGGTGAACGCGGTCGTCTGCCCGAACGGATCGCTCATCTGCGTCAGGCGATTGAGGGCGTCGTAGGCGTACTGCGTTTGCTGTCCCAGGGGGTTGGCCTGACGCAGTACCCTTCCCCCGCCGTCGGTGGCCTGAGTGCCGACATTACCCACGGGGTCGGTCACCGTCGTCAGATCACCCAGGGCATAGGAGAGTTGCGTTGTGCCTGCCGGGGTCGTGACCGTCACCGGTTGCCCTTGGCCATTGTAGGTGAAGGACATTTGCCGATTGGTGGGATCGGTCAGCGTGGTGAGGTTCCCTGTGTTGTCATACGCAAAGGTCGTGGTGTGAGTGAGCGGATCGGTGAGGCTGGCGACCTGGTTAAACGTCGGCTCGTAGGTCGCCGTGGTCGTCACCGCCTGGGCCGTCCCGGCCAACCGCGTGACGCTGGTGATGTTGCCCTTGGTATCGTAGGTGTAGGCGGTCTGCCGCCCCAATGGATCAGTTTGCGAGAGCAGCAGGTTGGTGCCGGCTTGCCATGTGAAAGTGGTGGCTTGCTGTTCGGGTTGACCCAGCGCCCGCGTATCACTGACGCGATAGCCCGCCGCGTTTAAGGTCACCCGTCGCACTTTGCCGCGCGGATCCGTCACATCGGTCTGGATGATCTTGCCGTTGGCATCGTTGGTATACGCGAATTGGTACACCCCACCATCCGCCAAGGTCTGTCGGATCAGCCGCCCGGTGCTAAACTCATACTCGTTGGTCACGACGACCGTGCCGCGCGGGTCTTTGACCGTCAGCATGCGATGATTGGGATTATAGGTGTACTCGCTCACCCCACCGTTCGTGTCGGTGACCCGAATCAAGCGACCAAAGGCTGTGGGAGCGTCGTAGGTGTAGGTCACCGTGCGGCCCAGATTGTCGGTGGCTTGGGTGATGTGGTGGCCTGCATCGTAGGTAAAGGCTACCCAGTGGCCATTAGGCGAGATAATGCGCGAGATGTCCCCATAGCCTGGGTTCTGATAGCTCCGCTCAATGGTCAGGGTATTGCCCTGGCGATCACGAATCGCCCGCAACACCGACCCTCCTAGCATACTGGGGGAGCCTTGCTTAGCGAGCTCATACACCGTGCCGTCGCGCAACGTCAGCAGCCACGCCGTCCCCTCGGGATTGACCGAGAGGCGCGATTTATAGAAGCGCGTCGGCGTAGCCGTATGTTCCAGCAGCCAATCCGTCGCCAGAGGGGAGTTGGAGAGCCAGGTGTAATGGACCCAGCCGCCGTCGGGGAGGATGAGATCCGCGCCTTCGAGCTTGTTTATGGTGCTGATATAGAGTTCATACTCATGACTCATGCCGATCCCGAACGGTCGGTCGCCGGTATCAATAGTCCGATACGTCCGTTTCAGCACGATGGGGATGACATCGGGAATGACCAAGTCCGTTTTCTCGAGCAGAAACAGACCGGTTCCTAAATCACAGGGGTCCCCGTCAATACCCCCACCGCCGCCACCCCCCCCGCTACCCCCACCCCCATCGCCACCGTTACAACAGCCACACGGAGTCGGCCCAAACGTTGGAGGGATGGGCCGGGAGCGAATCGTTGAGCCGGTAAACGCTTCGACCCCAACCCCAGGATTCGGCACGATCCGTTGGCCGTCGGCACTCACCACACCACCCCCCACGGTTTCCCACAGCGCTTCTTCTGGGTCGTAATAAATGAACTCGACTTCCGTGCCCGGAGGGAGTTGATCCGGGTTGGGATAGACCAACCAAGCGTGCGCCCCGGTCGCGTTGCTGAGGTGCGCCCCACCAGGCTGAATCGTGAAATAGATCGGGACTCGACCATGCCCTGGCATCGGGAAGGGCGGCTGCTCCACCGGAATCGGGGTGATGGTGAGCTCGGTCACGACCTGCCCGTGATGGTCATGAATGACCGTGCCGGGCGGGAGATGCAATTCCAGCCCTGGAATGCGGGGCGTCGTGACCACCACTTCGCTCGTCGTCGGTGACGGAATCGTCACGGAATGTGCAGTATCAAGTGCGGGCATCCAGATCGTATACGACAAGACCGTGGTCTGTTTGGGTGCGACCTCCACTCCGACCTCAAACCGCCCGTAGACCTGCGCGGCTCGGTTCGCGCTCGCTCCCTCAATCTCCAGCACCTGTACGCCAGATGGCACTCTCTTGAGCACGAATTGCCCATGCCGATCGGTGCGGGTCTTGTGGGTGCCTATGCGTAGCGTCACCTGGGCCAGTGGGGTGCCATCAAGCAGCAAGACCTGACCGGAGAGCGCCGTCACTCCAGGCGCGGCACGCAAGGGCGGACGGTCTTGTTCTTGCCCCTGTCCTGGGCTCTCCTGCGCGCGTGATGTTGCCGCCACGGTTGGGTCCACGGGAGGGACAGGGGTTGTCGGCTGGACCTCCGTCTTGTCCGCCACTTGAGCACGCTGGGAGATTGGAGTCGATATCGGGGCGGTCGTAAAGTGCAGGAAAGTCGGCGGGACCGCTATCTTACGATCGTTCGTCAGACCGTTGACGGTAAGGGTATATGTGGTGCCAGGTTGGAACGGACGCCGCGGGTGAAGAAACGCCAGCATCCCGCCTTCGGCCGCCACTACCGAAGCCGGGTGCTGGCCTTGGGAGTCGCTGAGCGTCACAGTCGTCGCGTTGATGGTCTCGACCTCCAGGGGCTGCGAGAAGCGCAGGGCCAACAGACTGTCGAGCGGTACGTGGCTCGCACCATCTGTTGGAACCGAGGCGATCAGAGCAGGACTGAGGACTGAGGGCTCAGGACTGCGTTGAGGGAGAAAAAGAGAAGAAGAGTTCGGTGTTCGGAGTTCGGAGTTGGGAAGAGCCGGAGAGTGAGCTGGGAGTTGAAAAGGAGGAAAAGCAGTAAACAATTGCTGGACCGGGTCGTACCGTTCGCCGTAGGTGAGTGTCTGGCCCATACCGTCTGTGCCGCCCCAGAGGAGGACTGTGCCATCGGACAGGAGTACGGCGGTGTGATCACGCCGGGCAGTCACTAACGATTGCGGAATGCGGATTGGGGAATGCGGAGATTGGAAGTCCCAGAGTTCCGCGGTGTTCAGGGTATTGCCCTGAGCGGAGACGCCACCCACTACGAGCACCTGCCCCTCGGTTAAGAGCGTGGCGCTGTGATGCGCCCGGGGCGTCAAACTGAACGTGGAGATGGGGGTAAAGGTCTGTGTGGTCGGTGCGAACACTTCGGCATCGACTACCACGTCCCCGTCCGCACCGCGGCCACCGAAGAGGAGTACGCTGCCATCGGGCAGCACGGTCGCGCTATGCCATGCACGGGCACGCCACATGTGCGCAACGGCAGTCACAGTCGCCGTCTGGGGATCCCAGAGCGTCGCCGCGGCCAACGCTCCTTGTGGCTCCTCACCGCCGGTGAAGAGCCACCGGCCATCCGCTAACTGGGTGAGGGTTTGCCCCGGGGTGACAATGGGAGTGGTCGCCTTGGTCGCAGGCTCAGCGCGGAGCGGAGCACTGGTGGCTCCGGAAAGCAGCGTCGCCGCCGCAATTCCCAGGATAACACTGAGGACTCCAATGTATGTACGAAACGTCTGCATAATATAGCTCCGATGAAAATCATTCCCCACAGACTCGTAGGCTGCTGCAGTCATTCTGGGGCTATGGACTCGTCACCTGGACAGTAATCGTACCCGTCCGCGGCCCGATCGCATCAAGCTGCACGGTGTAGGTCCCGGTGGTCGCCAACGTCTGCTGCGGCAGCGTAAAACTGGCGGCACTCGAAGCAGTCGAGATCTGCACCGTAGTGTCGGGCTTGAGCAGGTTGACTGAGACCCAGCCAATCGTGTTCCCGGTCAGTTTCACCGTCACTTGCTGAGTGGCGGTGCCCGCAAAGGTCAGTAGCGCCCGTTGCCCAGGAGTCGGCACCGAGACCAGCGTCGCCGCGGCGTTGAGCGTGAGCGCCCCCGTCAGATCCGTGAAAAAATAGAGGGTCAGCGTGGCTTGGCCCGTGT
>JANMSE010000699.1:0-3594 GCA_031389045.1 Deltaproteobacteria bacterium
CGATTGTAACAACCGGACTCTTCATCTTTCGCTCCTTTTCGCCTTCTCTCCTTTGCGGTTTATCTTTGACACCGGACATCGCACGAAAACGCGAGGACTCCGCGCATCGTGGGCGAAGTTGCTAAGGCAAGATCCTGACGAGCGCGGTTAGCTGCGCCAATTCCGCCCAGGCCGTAAGAAACTCATCACGTGGAATGGCAACAGGAGCAGTGGAAACCGCTGGGTCGTGAACCAGTACGGTGTGCTCTTCAACCGCTACGACAACCAGAGCGTGCAGACACTCCTGCCGCCAGTAATGCAGCGGAGCCGTGGAAACAATAACGAGCGGGGGAACACCGTCCTTCAGCCATCGCACGAGATCGTCAGATGACGCGTTGCTCACTTCGGTTTGACATTTGGGGACACGTTGGGAGAGGAGCAGCACATTCAAGACTGGAGTGCCCGTCGGCTGCGTTTCCAGTAAACGACAGAGTTCTTCCTCGTTCAGAGCGATGCCTTGGAACGCCAGAATCATCCGTACCGCAGCGGGGACACAGGAGTTACAGCCGTGAGGATTCGTCTGTGGCAGATGCGGAATCTGTAACACGATCAAGCCGTATGGACATCAGCAAGAGTTAGCAGCAGCGCATTCGCGATTTGCTTGAAGGTTTGGCACCGTTCACCAGCTTCCATGACCTCACCGGTCTGTGCGTCAACCGCGAATTCCCCAATCTTCGTTTGGCGACCACCTTGAGGCGTGGAGAGCCACACCGGCACAAGCCAACATATCCGTTGCCCAACCTGGAGAACCGGGTCCTCGACACAAAAACTCTGTCCACAATGGAGCGCAAGGCTCAGGTTGGCTTTTTGCTTGGCAACGTAGGCGGAGATGCGCAAGTGCGTATGGATTTCGATCTTCACTTCCACATTAGTACCGGTCGGCACTCCGGTTCCACTGAGATTGACTGCCATGATGCCCTTCTCCCAGGTTACTTCGCCGCTTGTGGTGGCGCGATCACGCCACAGGCCATACGTCCGCCAGCGCTGCCAGTTGGGTCGGTGGTGTAATCATCCGCCCCAGCATGGACCACTAGTGCCGAGCCATCGGCATCGGCGAGGGGATGGTCCCCTGCCGTCAATGTGACATGCGGAATGACGGTTTCGTCTATGACAGCGCCACTATCGGGCTCGATGACATTGGGCAGGTCCCCCGTATGTGAGCCTTCCGCGCTGAGCAGGCCATGTTTCTTATTCATCGGATTGAAGTGCCCACCCGCCGTCGTGAATTCCGGCCCTTCACACTTGCCCACGGCGTGGACATGAAACGCGTGAGCCCCCGGAGCGGCTTTGGTGAGCGCGAGCCGCACCAGCACGCCATTGGGGATTTGCAGCAGCTTGGCCGTGCCGACCTCTTTATTATCGGCGCCGTTGAGCGTGACGGTCTGCGCCTCGGCCCACGGGTCTTTCTTGTCCTGCGCCTCCGCGGTGACACCAAGCAGGTGCATCGCGACAACCAGTGCGGTGGAAAACTTCAGTAATTTCATATCGTTCATTCTCCTTTGACGAGCGGCTTATTCTCCGGGAACAAAAACTTTCATGGTTCCGGCGCGGAACTCCAGGGCGCGTTCCTTCACTATCTGAGGGTAGGTGTGGTAGAGCTGCCCGCCGAGACCAAGAAACGACTCTACGTCCATGTCGTCCAACTCAAGCGCCGCGATGGATTGAGTCGCCTCGTCCTTCGTTTTCGCCGCCAACAAGACATCATAAATCCGTTGACTCTCCGACAATTGGAAATCCTCACGGCCAGGAAGCGCTTGGCGGTCCTGGAGGCTCTGGGGAAAAAATTCCAACAGATAGCGAAGCGCCTTGAGTTCGTGGCGTTGTTGATCAAGTTTGCGAATCATCGTAACCACGGCGGGTCCTCCAGAGGGTTGCGGTTTTTCCATCACGCGATAACATGCAAATCTATGGCGGTTACGGAACATAAAGGCAAGGCCCATCGCGTCGTGCGGTGCGCGATCATCACGGCGAGTGACACCCGCACGGAAGAGACCGACACCAGCGGCAAGAAGATCAAAGACCTGCTGGAAGCCCAGCAGCATCCAGTCACGTCGTATCTCATCCTTAAAGATGAGCCGCTAGTGATTGCGACTGCCGTCCGCGCCCTCCTCGATCAAGCCGATGTCGATGCCATCATTCTTAATGGCGGGACGGGCATTGCGCCGCGTGATTCGACCTTCGAGGCGATTCAAGGACTCCTAGAGAAAGAGATCAGCGGCTTCGGCGAACTCTTTCGCATGTTGAGCTATCAAGACATCGGCTCGGCGGCGATGATGACCCGCGCGACCGCGGGAGTCGCCAACGGTAAAGTGGTGATCTCACTTCCAGGGTCCACTGGTGCTGTTGAACTCGGCATGACGAAACTGGTAATCCCCGAACTTGGGCACATGCTGTTCCTCCTCCGAGGCGAACGACATGGGCACTAACTCCTCCGCGTCTCCGCGTCTCTGCGTGAGGATTGCCCTATGCGGATAAAACTACGCTACTTCGCCGCCGTGCGCGAAAAGCTCAAACGCACTGAAGAAGAACGAGACCTCCCGGCAGGAGCCACGGTCCGCACCGTCTGGGAACTACTGACCCAGGAACATCCCGAACTCAGAGTGATGGAAAAATCGATGTCCTTCGCGGTCGCTCAGGAATACGTTGACAGGGATCACCCCCTTCAAGATAATGACGAACTCGCATGTATTCCGCCGGTCAGTGGAGGACAATAGAAATTGCGGATTTGGGATCGCGGATTGCGGATTTGAGTGGAGCCTCACGCTATGACAGCGGAACACAACAACATTCTCTGCGAAATCACGCAGACGCCAATCAACATGCAAGAGTTGACCGACTTCGTCGCCGACCCGGCGGCGGGTGCGACGGCGACTTTTGTTGGGATGACGCGGAACACCAATGACGGACGGCGCGTGATCCGGCTCGAATACGAATGCTACCCCGGCATGGCTGAAAAAGAGATGCGCAAGATCGCCGCCGAGGTGCTTACCCGCTGGCCGATTCGCAAGATCGCCATGATCCATCGCCTTGGTCAGGTCGATATTGGTGAGGCCAGTGTCGCGATCGCCGTGTCCTCTGGCCACCGGCACGCGGCCTTCGAGGCGTGCCACTTCGCCATCAATCAACTCAAAGAAATCGTGCCTATATGGAAAAAAGAACTGTATGAAGGCGGCGAACTGTGGATCGGGTCGCAAACCGGCACCACGGGATCGTTGCAACGGGTGCAGGAGGAGAACGCGTGAGAAACATTCGGAAAGCAGTGCATGCCGGCTACTGTTGGGGAGTCGAGCGTGCCATTGATATGGTTATCCAAACGACGGAAACTCACCACGAGGTTCCTGTCCGCACCCTGGGGCCGATTATTCATAACCCCCAAGTCGTACAGTCCCTCGCCGAGAAAGGAGCAAGCACCATCGACTCGCTCGACGAGATGCCAGCGGGCGGCACGGTGATTATCCGCACGCATGGCGTGGCCCCTGAAACGTACCAACAAGCGGCGAGCAAAAAGCTCACGGTGGTTGATGCGACCTGTCCACTGGTGACGCTGGTGCAAAA
>JANMSE010000001.1:0-22034 GCA_031389045.1 Deltaproteobacteria bacterium
GCCGACTTTCGCGCGCCGCACCTTATATGAATCCGGATTGCCCTTCTCTCCAGGCGCGAGCTTTTTGCCGCCGAAGGCTCCCGTCTCTTCGAGTTTCCGCATGTTGTCGTAGGACGCGAACGCCACCGCCTCCTTGATCCGCTCTTCGGAGCCCAGTGTTCCCATGAAGGCGAGAGAGCGGGCCAGCGCTTGCTCGGCATGCTGTCGCATATCTTCGTAGCGCACCACGAGGATGTGCTGCATCCGGGGAATTTCCTTGGCCCAGGTGTTCAGGAATGCGATGGTGTGCGGGAGCTGGTCCACCACGAACTCGAAGATGGATAGCTCTTTCGCGCGGTCCGGCAAGTGGTTGAGTTCGATCTTGCGCTGGCTCATGCGGTGCTTCCACTGAAAGAATTGGGAGACCGTCACATCCGCGGGATGGCGAATGAGGAGCAGGACGGGTTTGTCATAGAGATAGGCTTTCGTCCCCCCACTGTTTGTATAGTCCGTGAGCACATTGTCGTGCGTGAAAAAGATTTTCGGAATCAGCGGATTCTGACGGTGCAGGTTGTCAAACTCCAGCATCCGTGGCTCAGGCAGCCCATGTTGCTGTTGATAGAATCGGGAGAGCATCACGCGCAACCAGGTGCGCCCGCTTTTGCCGTGCGATACCACGACACAGTCGGCTTGCGAGAGCTTGTGAAATTCCTGACGCCCCCGCAGCCATCTATCGACGGCGATGTGGCGTTGTTTGGGGAGAAAAAATAACAAGTGCAGTATGAACTGGCGTTGCCCTTTTTTCATGTGCTGCTTACGTCCTCTCACTGGTGTCCGTGGCTACTGTCAGCGTTTACAAAGGGGATCCCAGGGTTGCAACCCCCACCACGCGGAGTGCTCCGCGTGGCGAGGGACACGTGGAAGTGCTATGGTCCCCGCCGCTATCCAGCCACAACGGGAGATTCGCACGCATGAAACCCACCGTGTTCATTCAAACCAACCACAAACAACTGGTCGGCGCTCTGGTCTCCGCGTATGCGCTCCGTCGGAATTCTCGGTCGGCTGACGCATTCGAAGTCCGCATCCTGCACCACAAGGACTATCCGTTCTTCTCGGCGCGCGAGGGGCAGCAGTTTCTGCGTGATGGGGGTCGATGGCCGTGGAAGAACGATGATCTCCAGTCGTTCACCCCGTTGCGGTTCATGCCGCCGGAACTCATGGGCTATGAGGGGCGCGCGGTGGTGATCGACCCCGATGTGTTCGCCGTGGGCGATATTCACGAGTTGCTCTCGTTGGATATGCAAGGCAAGGCGTTGATGTGTGTGGCGCGTCCCGGCCAGGGCGACCGCCCGACATTTTTCGCCTCAAGTGTCATGTTGCTGGACTGTGCCCAGTTGACCGACTGGCATTGCGAGGAGCAGTTCAAGGAAACGTTCGCTTTCACGCGCGACTATACGACGTGGATGCGCCTCGGTTACGAGCCCCGCGAGCGCATTGGCTTTTTGGACCCAGCCTGGAACCATTTCGATCTCCTCAATGAGAAAACCCAACTCCTGCACAACACGAGACGGCACACGCAGCCGTGGAAGACCGGGCTACCGCAAGATTACATCGTCCACGAGAAAGGCCCCCGTTCGTGGCTCAAGCTGGCGAGCCGCGGCATCAAGGACCTCTTCCGCGCGAACACGCTACGGGGGCGGTATAAGCCTCATCCCGACCCCCGGCAGGAGGCGTTCTTCTTCGGCCTGCTGCGCGAGTGTGTGGAACAAGGCGTCATCACGGAAGCGCTGCTGCGTGAGGAGATGCGAAAGAATCATGTGCGGCACGATGCGCTGGAGATGTTGGAGCGGGTGCCCGCGCGGGATGGGGATGCCGTGGCGCAAGTGGCGTAAGCTCCACGGCGTCCCCTATGACATTGGCACGGTCGCCGCTCTAGACGCATGTGCGACGTATGGTTGATGTACATCTTTTTGCCGTATATTGTACGGCTGTTTACTGATCCTCGTCTGAAAGGAGACTGGTTATGAAGAAGGTCACTGTCAATCTGCCGGAAGATCAAGTGGAGTTCCTTCAGAAGCTTGCTGAAGCGGAGAATCTGTCGTTTACCGACGTCCTCCGTAGGTCCATTAACTCGGAGAAATTTTTTGTTGAGCAAGAGAAAGCGAAAAGAAAGATTCTCATCGAAGGGCCTGATCAGCGGATTCGTGAGGTCATACGGAAATAAGGAGTAGCACGTTGGGAGGGGTTGTTTATGGCGGACAGCAAGCTACCTGAGCAAAATAACGAACTCAAAAAAGGCCAGACAACGGCTGGAGGTAATGCTGACACCTCCAGTCTCGACTTCTCCGACGACCACATCTTCGTAAGGCAGCCGTCCGCCCCAGAGGTGGGGAGGGAGTATGATCCTCGTCCCCAAGAGGATGATGCGCGACGAAGGATTGCGTACCTCCTCATCGGGCTGCTCTGGCTTGTCGTCAGCGGAATCCTCATTATGTTGAGCTTCGGCTCAATCAAGGTCACGGAGGTCAAGGAGCTGGGTGTCGTCTTAAGCCCTCTCATTACGCTGGTTTCCGCGGCCACCGGTTTCTATTACGGCACGAAATCCAATTCGACCCCAACATCTTCCAAGTAAGCGGCGTTCCTAACCGGACCGCGAAATGCCTTGCGTGTGGTTCACCGAGATGCCCAATCCATCCGTACCCATGGTCTATTGAGCCTACTCGGCCTTCGAGAGGAATCGCCCCGAAGTCCCCGTCACCAGTCGCCGCAGAGTCACTTGCCATTCCTTGAAAAACTTGGCGCGTTTGCGGCGACGGTGTCTCGCCACCGCGTCCGCGAGGAAATCTGGAGCGAGAGCCAAGCGCGTGGCCGCGACATCCGTCCCGCCAAAATAGGCGCGGGCGCGGTTGAGGGTCCCGTCAACCTTCTTTTGGTTTCCGGTGCTGCTGAGCGGTCCCGTGATGTCATGGTTACGAAACGCCTCGCCAGCCTGGAGAGATTCGAGGTATGGGATGGAGACGTGGGCGATTTTAGCGACTTGTTCAGCATCGTGAGTAACATGCAGCAGGCGGATGATGATCTCGTCAAAGGCGTCCACCCGATTCGTGTTTGGGAATGGGGTAGGGGAAACGGGGACGGCGAGAAACGCGCACAGTTTTTCCCAGTCGGCGTGGCCGCCACAAATGTCGAGGACGAGCAGGTCCTGGGGCCGGGCCGCGAAATAGCGCATCACCCGGCGCTCGTGCCGGTCGTAGGCATGCGCAAACAGGGCCGGACTGAAGTCGATGGTGCCGTAGACCCGTTCGCGGAATTCTCGATGCAGGGCATCGAGTTTCTGCCCTTGTTTTCTGGTCCAATGGCGCCGACATGATTCGAGCCACCGCGTCCGTTCGCGGATCGTGTAGATGAACTTGCTGCCAGGAAACGTGGTATCGAGCATCTCGAACGTATCGGCGACGGGCAAATCCGCGGCGGCATCGTGGGTTTCAATGTCCCGCATGTTGGTGGGATAGTGGACGGCGGAAAAGCCGAGGATACCCAAAGCCTCGCTCAGGCTGGTGGTGCCGGTCCGAGACAGACCGATGCCGAAAACTTTCGACTTGCGCATGGTGGGGTTCCTTTATCGTCAGTATCGCTCCGTGGTCGTCGGATTGCTCAGGAAGCTCGCGATCGCTCTCGCTCCTCGTTGGGCGGCGGTGCTATCAGGCTCCGTGCGGAACGTGTAGCCAAAGGCCTCGCATTGTTTGGGGAAAAAATCGGGATGGCTGGAAAAAGCCTGCTCTAGTGCTGGGCGCAGACCCGTCCGCACATCGTCCACGACTTGCCCCAGCGTCCAATGAACATAGTACGGATTGTTTTGCCAGGGGACCTGGTGGCCATTGAGAAAGACGCAGGGACGCGGTTTCAGTAAGAACTCATACACCTGACTGCTGACATCGCCCAGATAGATGTCGGCGGCCAGGATATAGGTCATATCGCTCAAGGCGGGGCTGCTGGTGTCGATGCGCATGTTGGGGAGGTTGTCGTAGCGCTTTGGTAATACCGCCTGATGTCGTTTGCTCCGCTTAAACAGCACGACGTGGGGGGCGAAAATCAGGTTGTACTCACGGTGCGCAGCGAAGAAATCCAGTACCTGGAGTCCCAGGGTCTGCCAAGAGGAAACGGTCTCATCGAAGTGCGGACAGTAGACCACAACTGGATTCTCGTTGTCGAAGAACCGTGGCGTCTCTAGTGTAAGGCCACGGACCACTTCAAATTTGGGCCAGCCGACCACGGTATAGGCGTTAGGGCGGAGGGACCCGCGTTCGCTGAGTCGATCCACGTACTTCTGGCCTGGTAACAGGGTGAAATCAAATGCGCCCGATCGATCATCAAAACTGCCTTGCCGGTCACCGGCACCGTGACGGACGTTGATGAACTTGAGATTCGTCAAGCCGTACTTGGCGCGCAATTTCAGGCAATGCCGTTCCGGCGCGACCAGCGCATCCAGGGTCCGAAAAAAGTCGAGATTGTGTTGGAGCACCATCTCCTTGCGTTTGAACTTCCACTGGGACCAGATCGGATCGACCACAGCGTAATACCAGGCCGGCTTGAGCAACGTGAACTGACAGCGATGGCCAGGATACAGCGTACCGATGGTGCGCGCGGTGGCCAGTTCCTGCGTCGATGAACAGGCGATGAGCACATCTAGGGCTGGATACGTGCGCGACAGCTCAAAGGCATACGGGGCCGCGTGCGGCACTTGATGCACGGAGTAATGGTTGAAGAGAAAACCGATGCGCATGACGATTTCGCTCCGCGCTCCTTCAGACAAGACCAGAAGGTCGGCGTCGCGAGCGCGAAAGATAACATACATGCCCCCGCGCTTGCCACCCTCGGATGCCAACCTCTGGCGACCACTGCTTCAATCCCGCTCCATCGCTGCTTCTCCTTGCGCTCTCAGCCACGAGCCGGTAAGATTCGGCCCTTCCTCCAAGGAGCGTAGGAATCGCAACATGAAAAAAATGACTGGCGCACAGATTGTTATCGAGAGTCTTCTCGCCGAAGGGGTCGATACCATCTTTGGTTATCCCGGCGGGACCATTTTACCGACGTATGACGCGTTAATGGTCAACCCCGCCATTCGTCACATCCTGGTGCGCCACGAGCAAGGGGCGACACACATGGGCGAAGGGTACGCCCGTGTCTCCGGGCGGCCTGGCGTCGTGCTCGTGACCTCCGGTCCTGGAGCAACCAACACCATCACGGGGATCGCCGATGCGAATATGGACTCGACGCCACTCGTGGTGATCGCTGGCCAAGTGCCCACCAGCATGATTGGCAACGATGCCTTTCAAGAAGCCGATGTGATTGGCATTTCGCGCCCCTGCACGAAACATAGTTACCTGATACGCGATGTGAATGACATCGCCCGCACTATCAAGGAAGCGTTTCACATCGCTGGCAGCGGGCGCCCTGGGCCGGTGTTGATTGATCTGCCGAAGGATGTCCAGACGGCAACCGCGCCGTTCAAGTATCCAGACACGGTTGATATCCGTGGCTACAAGCCGGTGCTCAAAGGGAACGAGCGGCAGATTGAGAAAGCGCTGGAAGCGATTGAAGGCGCTGAGCGCCCGCTCTTCTATGTTGGTGGCGGCGTGCAATGGTCGGACGCGGCTGAGCCACTGACGGAACTGGTGCGCGGACTCAAGATTCCGATTACCACGACGCTCATGGCTCTGGGCGTCTATCCGAGCATGGATCCGTTGTGTCTCGGTATGCTGGGAATGCACGGAGGCTATTGGACCAACATGGCGGTCCATCATTGTGACGTGCTGATCGCCATTGGGGCTCGGTTTGATGACCGTGTCACTGGTCGCGTGAGTGACTTCGCGCCCAATGCCAAGACCATTGTCCACGTCGATATCGACCCCTCGTCCATCAGCAAAAACATTAAGGTGCACATTCCAATCGTCGGCGACATCAAGGAAGTCGTGCAGCTCATGCTCAAGAAAGTGAAGAGCCAAGAGAGCCTCGCGCCACGGCAAAAAATCTGGGCGGAGTGGCATAAACAGATCATGCAGTGGAAAGCCGAGAAACCGTTGCCCTACGAACGGAGTGAGCCGGACGGTGAGCCCAAGCCGCGCGCGGTGATTGAGGAGATTTATAATCTGACCAAGGGGGAGGCGATCATCGTGACCGACGTGGGACAGCACCAGATGTGGACCGCGCAAATGATGCCCTTTACCCGTCCTCGTTCGTGGCTGACCTCTGGGGGCTTAGGCACGATGGGGTATGGGCTGCCAGCGGGGATCGGCGCGCACTTCGCCGCGCCGGATCGACCGGTCATCGTCATTAGCGGGGATGGCAGTATCCAAATGAATATCCAAGAGCTGTCCACCGCCGTGCAGTACAAGGTGCCGGTGAAAGTGGTCATTATGAATAACTACTATCTTGGCATGGTGCGGCAGTGGCAAGAAAAGTTTTATGAGGGTCGCTACTCGCATTCATACATGGAAGCGATGCCCGACTTTGTGAAACTGGCCGAAGCGTATGGCGCCGCCGGGTTTCGCGTGGCGAAAACGAAGGACTTGGCCGCGACTCTGAGCGCTGCTCTGGCGGTGCCCGGACCGGCGGTGGTCGATGTGACGATCCCTCAGAGTGAAGGGGTTTTCCCCATGGTGCCCGCGGGAAACGCGCTGCACGAGATGCTCTTTGCCTAGAGTGTGGAAAGGGAGAACACTCTGAGCGAGAACGGGGGGCAGCCGGGGGATCACTTTTACCACGGCGTCATTAGCAAAATTTTTTGGAGCAACGAAACCGGCGTCATCCGCAGTGACAACGGCAGAGATGTGCCATTTGTCTTTGAGTTTGTGACGCTCCTCGGCGCTCCTCGCCAGGATATTAACTTCCTGCGCGTAGGGATGCGGGTCGGGTTCGATGTTGGGTGGACCTCCAAGGGGTTACGCGCTTCCGTCATTAAAATTTACGATTTGTTCGCGGACACCGTCGTTCCAGAGCCCGGTGGAACAACCGAACACCCCCCGATCGTTCCTAGTCATCGCAGGGACGGGGGGAATCCCGCGTATCAACCCCCGTATCTTGGCAATCACGAAGTGCCCGACCCGACACGGTATCGGCAGCAGCGACGCCCACGCCCACCGCAGGAGCAGCCTCCTGAGAAACCCGCGACGCCGCCCGCCCCTGCGCAGAGCAACACACCTGACTCACGACGGTCGAGAAAGCGTTGACTTCGCGCGCCTTTCTTGTCACACTCCGGCGAAACCATGACAGTACCCTCCATGACAGCACCCTCGTTGCTCACTGATGAAATCCGCTCGTGGATCGGTCGAGAAACACCGCCCTGGACTATTGAAGTGTCACGGCTGGATGTCCAACGCTTTGCCGTGGCCACGGATGATCTCAATCCCCTCTATCTCGACGAAGCGCACGCCTCACAGAGCGTCCACGGCGGGCTGATCGCACCGCCGCTATTTTACATGGCGCCGTTGACCGAGCCAAAACCCGAAAGTGAACTCCGCCCCGATGGCCTTCCTTACGAAGGCAAGTTTCCGATCCCCCCAACGCCATTGCCACGCCTCATGGATGGCGGCACCGAGATCGAGTTCTTTCAGCCCATTCGCGTTGGCGATACCCTGACTGGCCGCAGTAAGATCGTGGACATTTATCAAAAAGAGGGACGGACTGGCGCGCTGATCTTCGTCGTGCGCGAAACCACCTTCACGAATCAGCGTGATGAAGTGGTGCTCATCGAAAAAGGGGCGTCGATTCTGCGCTAGGGTTTACGTATGGCAACACCGCAACTCTATTTCGAGGATGTGACCGTGGGCATGGCGGTGCCGCCGCTCACCAAGACGCCATCGAACACGTTGTTGTTCCTCTATAGCGCGATCACCTGGAATCCCCAGCGCATCCATTTCGATAAAGACTACACTTTGAGTGAGGGCTACCGCGACATTATTGTTCATGGCCCGTTGCGTGGAGCATTCCTCTCGCAACTCTTGACGCATTGGATTGGGAATGAAGGCGTTCTCAAGAAACTGTCCTACGCGAATCGCGACATCGCCTACGTGAATGAGCCACTGACTTGTAAAGGGGCTGTGACCCGCACGTGGGTTGAAAACGACAAAGGCGCTATCGAGTGTGAAATCTGGGCAGAAAATGCCCACGGCACTCGCCTGACTCTCGGGCAGGCAACTGTGCTGGTCCCACTGAAGCAGAAAAACTCGTAAACGAAGGTCCACAGTTCGATACTGGACAAGGAACCATACATGGCACGTCGGCGCATCAAAATTATTCACACCTCGGATGTTCATCTCGAAAGCGACACCTTTGGCAAGAGCGAAGAAGGCAAAGCCTTTCGCGCGCGTATTCAGCGCTCCTTTCAGAAGGTCGTGGACCGCGTGATTGACGAGCGGGCGGACCTGTTCCTCATTGCTGGCGACCTGTTCGACTCCAACCGCGTGCCGGAATCAGGCGTCGAGTTTGTCCACAACGAGCTGGCGCGCGTCCCGTGCCCGGTGGTGTTAATCCCCGGTAACCACGACTGTTTCGACACCCGCTCGATCTATAAGAAAGTGGACTTCACGACGGTCGGCTCACATGTCTATACGCTGATGAAAGAAGAGGGCGAGAGTATCGAATTTCCGCATTTGGATGCGACGGTGTGGGGCAAAGGCATGGTGGAACATGACTATAAGTTCCGCCCGGTTGCCGGAGTGACACCGCGCCTGCGTGATTACTGGCATATCGGCATGGCGCATGGGTACTTTGTCGAGGATGATTCCGTGCAACGCTCGTCATTGATCTTACCCGAAGAAGTCGCGCAGTCCGGGCTCGACTATCTCGCGGTCGGGCATGTGCACGTCTTCACGGACCTCAGCCAAGGCGCCACCAAAGCCTGTTATCCCGGCACGCCGTCGCCTCTGCATTTCGGCGTGAACGAAGGGGGCAGTGTCGTGTTGGCCATCCTTGATCCAGAGGATGGCGTCTCGTTCACGCAGCAGAAGATTTTCTTGGATTAAGCCCAAGGAATCGGTTTCCCCCACCTTTTCACACACGCTGATTCTGCTATGAGACAGGCATGGCAGAGAAAGCCGACCTGCACCGCCGTCCACAACGAGTGACCATCAAGGAAATCCTGCGCACGGCGGTGGACCTCGAAAAGAAAACGATGGCGCTCTACATGCGCTTCGCCCGCGTGTTCCAACCCCAAGAAGAGCTGCGGAAATTTTGGTTCACCATGGCCCGCCACGAAGCCAACCACCTCGGCGCGCTCGCCCTCGTGGAAGGAGCCATTGATGGGGAACCCGACCTCGCCGAGAACACCAAAGTGTGGTTTGACCCCTCAACGGTAATACGCCTCCGCTCCTTGCTGAGTGTGTATGGCCGTGAGGTGGGAAAAGGGATCTCGGTCGAACGGGCGTTCGAAATGGCCCTTGATCTCGAAGGGTCGGAACTCGAGGATGTCGTCGTCGAACTGCTCCAAGTCGTGAAGGAACAGATGCTGCGGGACCAAGCGGTCAAACTCTTGATCCATGATCTGAGCGACTTGAGCTACATGGTCGAGAAGTTCACCACCAACGAAGCGCTCCTGACACGCGCCGACGAATTAGTGGATCGGCGTGTCCACACCTTTAGTGTTCCGCATCCGTCGAAGGAGCACCCGCCACTGTCATAGGGCGGGCCATTCACATTTTCCGATACCGCAAGAATGAAGGAGAAAGCATCATGGCAACCGCCGTTGAGTCCACGACACCGTCCTATCGTTTTGATGACCGCAACATGCAGTGGCGGAAATTAGGAGACTTCGAGCACTTCGTGGTCTTCATCTTCTCGGTCGATGAGGCCAAGAACATCGCCGACTTCATCATCAAGTTCGACCCCAGCAAGCAGATATTCCTCCATCGCCATCTCGCCTTGACCAACACCTTCGTCGTTGACGGTGAGCATATTATCTACGAAGCCGACGGGAAGGTCCGTGAAGTGCGCCCAGTCGGCAGATATACGTCAAGCCAACCAGGAGACGCGCATCGCGAAGGTGGCGGCGCCAACGGCTGCGTGCTGCACTACAGCGTGCGTGGCGAAAACGACGCGCTGTTCGATGTTCTTGATGATGATTTCAAGGTGCTCGCCACGCTGTACACCCGAGACTTCAAGGCCGCGTTTGACGACCAGAAGCAAGCCGCGTAACCCGTGATGCGCGAGTTCAGGTTCCCTCTCCCGGCTGGGAGAGGGCTAGGGTGAGGGGGATTGAGTGTCACTTTCCTTACAAAAATATGCGGTCGCCGGTTTAGGTGTGACTCCACAAGGTGTGATCCCCGGCACCAGCGCCGAGAAGCTGGCCTGGGACGCGATTGAACTCGCCTTGCGTGATTCCGGGCTCAACCGGAGTCAGGTCAACGGCTACATCTATCAACCCGGCTTTGGCGAGCGCACCTCCGGCATGGCCGCGAGCCGCGCCAGCCTGGGTACGAACTCGACACTCCAAGTGGATTCGAGCGGCGCGACTGGCATTTTCACACTCATCGCCGCCATCGGCATGATCGCCGCGGGCACGGCGGAGTATGTGATGTGCGTGCACGCGACGAACGCGCGCTCACAAGCGGTTACTGTTGGTGAGGGAGAGAAGAACCAACACGCGATCTTTGGCCTCTTCTCGCCCGGTGCCCAAGCCGCGCTGATGGCGCAAGGGTATTTGCATAAGTACGGCAAGTCTTCCGCTGATCTCGGCGAGATCGCGGTGGCCTTGCGTTCCAACGCCGTGCCGCGCGACGATGCCTACATGTTCAAGCGCCCAATTACTGTTGATGACCATCAGAACTCGCCGTTCATCGTGAGGCCGCTCCATTTGCTGGACTACTGTCTGGTGACCGATGGAGCGATTGCCTTCATTGTCACCACCGCTGAACGGGCACGCGACCTGAAGACCAAGCCCGTCAATCTGCTGGGCTTTGGCACCAACCACGAAGTTGGGCAAGGATACACACGCGGATCGAACACCATACTGGGCCCCTCGACGCTCAACGCCGAACCGGCCCGGAGTCGCGCGTTTGGGACAGCCGGGCTGAGGATTGAAGACATCGACGTCTTTCAATTCTACGATGCGTTCACGATCATGATCGCGCTGCAGCTTGAAGCGTATGGAGTATGCGGACCTGGAGAAGCGGCGGACTGGGTGCGCGCTGGGAACTTGCGGTGGAACTCCCAACGTCCCTGTAACACGTCGGGGACGCTCCATTCCTGGGGGTATGTGCAAGGGTTTACTCACGTCGCGGAGGGAATCCGTCAGCTTCGAGGCGAGGGGGGCCCCACGCAAGTGCCAGGTGCGCGCACGGCGCTGGTGACCAATGTGGGAATCACTGGCGCGGGATTAGCGCAGGCCGCGGCGATTTTCGGTGTGGACTGATGCGCTGTGGAGAAAAACTATGAGTGAGAAAGACACCCAAACCGCACCCAAGCCTCCCGGCCGTGTCGTGGCGGTGGAAGACCAGCCATTCTGGGATGCCCTGGACGCGGGCACGTTCCTGGTGGCGCGATGCACCTGCGGGGCTTCTTACGCACGTTCGCAAGCGTGTCTCCAGTGTGGTGCCGACGCGCGAGCACTGACATGGGTCCCCGCCTCGGGCCGAGGAACGGTGCGCACCTACATCGTCTTTGACAAGCCGTATCACCCCTATTTCAAGGAGCGACTCCCGTATGTGGTCGCGGTGGTCGCTTTGGAAGAAGGACCAGAGATCACAACCAACATTATCGACACCGACGTCACGGACGTCGAGATCGGCATGCCGGTACGCATCGTCATCGACAAGCGCGGCGAGCATACGATTCACCAAGCCTCCGCACGGGTATGAGCATGGGCGACGGCCCAGAGCGTGCACGGGAAAAGCCGCGGGAATCCCGGCTTCCTCTCCGTTCCCTCCGGTCTCCATTGCCGATTGTCTTTGTTACCCATCAGCTTCATGGGTGAGACGAAAGGCTTCCCGCGCTTCGCTAACAAATTGTCGCACTTTCTCCTCATTCTTTCGTCCCGTGACATCTTCAAGGCCAGTATGCACATCAACCCCCGCCGGTTGAACCGCCAAGATCGCCTCGCGCACATTGCCGGGATATAGTCCGCCCGCGAGAATCACCGGCCGCGGTGAGTAGTGAACGAACCGCTTGCTCACGCGCCAGTCGTGCGTTTTGCCAGTGGCCCCCGAAGCCCCAGTCGTCGGGTCAAACGTGTCCGTTATGTAGGCGTCCACGTATGGAGCCGTGCGCGCGATCAGTTCGAGCAATTGCTCCACTGGATGCAGTCCAATCACGAGGCTCTTGATAATCGTTAAATTCGGGGAATGCTCTTTGAGGCTCCGCAGCTCGGAAGTTTCAATATCCCCATGCAGTTGCACCACTGAAGCGCCCAGCTCAGCGCAAAACTCCACGATCTCACGCGCTTGCTTGAGGTACGTGATGAGCACGCCACGAATGGGCGGGTGAAGAGTCCGTATAATGGCGGCGGCCGCTTGTTCACTCAGGTCCGCCTGATGAACAGGGAGCCGGAGCGGAAAGCCCAGATACTGGACGCCGGACTTCACGAGCAGGTCCGCCTCGGCTTGGTCGATGACGCCCGCGACTTGAATAAAATCCCGCATCTTCGCGCCATTCCTGGAGGTGAGTAACCCTCGACATGGGACACCCCGCGAAACCCCACCACGCATCCCCACTTATGGAAAGCCGTAATAGAGCCCCGCGATTGAACGTTGCGAATTCCGAACGCTCGACACGACCGAAATCTCTCGTCCCATGGCGTGCAATTTCCTCTTCGTCTTTTCCCAGAACGAGTTCAGCGGGGGCTCAAACGTCAACTTGGAGGCATCAATATCAATCAGCGGTCCGAGTTCGTACACATTTTCGTATCCGTAGCTGTAGAGCGTGATATATGTCGACAGATTCAGAGAAGTCGGACGGCTCTTTAGCGGGAAAGCGCTCTCCGCGTTTCTGAAATTGTTGTTGCAGTAGATGAGAATGCGGGTGGTCTTGTCCGGGATCGTCCGCTGTAAACTTTCAATCGTAATGTCGGGGAAACTCAAATTGATGGCGCCTTTCACATGGAGTTCGTCATACTTCTGTTGACTGCGCGCATCCAAAACAATTGTCTCCGGCTCCGCGCTCATCCGCATAAACTCCTTCTCGGAGACACGGCGACTTTCGCGATGCTCGGCTGCCTGCATCGCAATCTTGAGATGTCCGGCCATGTCAATGTTGGGATTCTGAATATCCGCCCCATCTTGCGCGTTGAGAGGAGCAACCGCGGTAGCCGCCATAAGGAGCAGGAAAAAAACCGAACGCCATCCGAGAGTATCTTTCATTGTTGTCTCCGAGTCATTTATTCCACCAGTTCCCGCACTTCACCAGAACGGACCTCTGTCAACGCGGCGCGGAGCATCGAAGCCAGAGGAAGAAGGTCAGCCAACCGGTTGGTTTTCGCCCGCAGGATGATGATCCCAAAGGGCCGGGTATGGACACGCTGCTGTTTCGGGAGGCTCTTATCGACAGTAACCAAAACATCGAACAATCCTGACATCACATCAAGCAAGGGACCGTCATCTAAATCCGCCCATCCCATATCGGGAACCGTCCGCACTTCATGCTCCAGCAATTCGTTCGCGAGCCGGCGCGGCACGCAAGCATCAAGCAAAATACGCATGGCCTCAGATTTAAGCGGCAACCGCCTTGGTCAGGAGGGCGGCCTTGGCCAATTCGAGGACGGCCACCGCGTGTTCACGAGAAACACTTGGAAAATCATCCAGAAAAGCAGCCAACGTATCGCCAGCCTCAAGATAGTCGATCAGCGTCTGAACAGGGACCCTCGTACCAGCAAACACAGGGGTACCACTCAATCGCTCTGGACATGTTGTAATGAGGGGATCAGGAATGCGCATCCGACTCTCCGTTCCTGGCGGTTTATCTGCCCCTACCCTGGCAGCCTCGCCTCTGACTGACTAATGGCCTGTACCGCTCTTGTTCACTTACGTCAAAGCCCCACCCGCAACCTCTATAACCGCGCCCAAAATCTCGCTAAGCTGCGCGCGTGGAAAATCTCAATCTCACGCAAATAATGGCATCATTCGACGGCTTCTCGTCCCACCACCAAGAGCAACTCCAGCAGGTCCTCGCACCTATGGCCGCGGAAGTGCTTCAGGGGTGGATGGACAGTGGAGCATTACGCGAGTGGATTACTCAGGGGCTACGACTCTTCGATGGAAAACCAGCGGAGCCTGGCGCGGAACTGAGTGCGTTCCTCAACGCCACCCCCATCATACTGGCCGCGCTCTCGGCCAAAGAGATCGGGGAGTGGACTCGCGTAAGTCGCGATCTGCGCTCGGCGGACGCGCAACTCTTCTCGCACTTGCCACCCGGATTTTCTGATCTCAGTGAAACGGAACGCATTAGCTTCTACCGCCTGGTGCGAACTGCGGCGTATCGCACCCCACAAGTCGGAGCCGAGTTATATCGGTCTCTGCCGCTCAGTTTGCTCATTCTTCCCACGCACCTGCGCTCTCCCCTGCTGCGCATTTTACAAGCCGCCGCCTCCTTTGATCCCGAACCATTGCCGGCGGTCGTCCCGTTTCTCGCGCCGACGTTGCGATCGCTCTCGCCAGAGAGTCAAACTTCATTGCTTGAACGCATCGCGCAGATGTCACAAATCTTTCCAGCCGGCGTGGCGCGACTTCTGCGGATTCTCGCACGTGCCTACGAAGAGGTCGGCGAGGAAGGTATTAAAACCTGGATCGCGGCGGGTGAGGTCATCGCGGAAAAAAATCCATACGCGGGCGAGGCGTTCTTCGCGCTTGAATCACGCACGAGTCTGCTCCTGCTGCGCGGAGTCGCCCCGACGGTCACGCTGAGTGATGTCTATGCTGTCTTACTGAAATACATCCACATGCTCTGCGGAGACGCGGTCGGTATCACCGAGACCTCACATCTGACATTCCCCCCACTGCTGCCGGAAACAGCCGATGCCGCGCTGCCGTTGCCCGCGCAGATTGATACCTTTCCCACCTACGAAGAGAATTTTCGCCTGTACCGCGTGCTCGCCGCGCACCAGGCGGGACGGGTCGCGTTTGGCACCTACGAGATGTCTTTCCAACGCTTGTGGCCGCTGTTACCAACCTTTGTCCACAATTTACTGCCAACCGACGAAGCTCCACCAGACGACCTCGCCTCGTACTTTCAACTCTTCCCACGCCCGGAGCAAATCGAGGCGTTATTTCTGCTTATTGAAACTCGGCGTATCGGCCGTCGATTAAGCACGCTGTACCGAGGATTGCGCGAAGACCTCGCCTGGGCGTCCTCCTTAACCGATCTCATGCCACCAGCCTTAGCCGAGGTGCTCCCGCGCATTCCACGCCCCCTGTGGCAAGAACTCACTCCCGACGCCTCGGCGTATGACGCGCTGCTCTTGGCCTCCGAACTCCAGATCTTCCTCGTTGCCCCAGGCTCCGAACCCGCAGCCTCGGACTGGTCGCAGCTCGAACCAGAAATGCCGGGAGAAATGTCGCAAGGTGGGTCCATGTTCGAGGATACCGTGGAGCTGGACGAACCCGACACCATCTCGCTTTCACTGGAAGCCCAAAGCACGTTACGGAAACTCTTGGCCGCAGCGCGCGCCTCTTCCGAGAAGAGGAAAGGCACACGCCGCCGCAAAGCCACGGTGGTGCTCAATCTCGACGCGGACCCACAAACAGCACAAGACCCGGAGGTGGCGGAAGAGGCCAAACACAAGCCTAAACGCCGTCGCCCGGCCACGCGCGGGCGCCACTATCTCTATGATGAGTGGGATTATCTCATTGAGGACTACCGCTCTCAGTGGTGCCAAGTCCGGGAAATTCCGATGATTGGTGATGACGGCGCATTCTTCTCTCGTACCCTAGCGACTTACGCGGACCTCACCCCGGAGATCAAGCGTGAGTTTCAACGATTGCGCCCGCGTCTCTATCGGCATGTCAAAGGCTTGGAAGATGGCGAAGAGATCGATATCGATGCGGCCATCACCGCGCGCGTGGATCACCGCACCGGCAATACCCACTCAGGGAAACTGTATTCCGCCAGACTGCCGGTCGAGCGTGATGTGGCGGCGTTGTTTTTACTGGACCTGAGCGCCTCAACGGATACCCTCGTCGCCGCTCCGCCTGACTCAGGGTCGGCTGGTGTCCGTGTGATCGATATTATGAAGGAAGCACTGGTCCTACTGTCCGCCGCGCTCGACACTATCGGTGATACGTATGCCATTTACGGATTTTCCAGCGCGGGACGGCGCGACATCGACATCTATCCAGTGAAGACGTTCGCGGAACCACTCTCAGCAGACGTGCGTAGCCGCATCGGCGGCCTCGCGCCACAGCGCAGCACGCGGATGGGAGCCGCGGTGCGGCATGGCATCCGGCAATTGCGGACACTCTCTTCACGGGCCAAATTCCTGGTGTTACTCAGTGACGGCTGTCCTGAGGACATGGACTACGGACCGGACAAGCATTCAACCACGTATGGAGTCCGGGATACGATGATGGCGCTGCGTGAAGCGGAGAGAAACGGCATTCTCTCCTTTTGTTTGACGGTCGATAAAGCCGGGCGCGATTATCTGCGCGAGATGTGCGCTCCGGCTCGCTACATGATTATCGAGGATATGCTGTCGCTCCCAGCGCAACTGCCGAAGATTTATCAGCGCTATATTCGGTCACAGAAGTTGTAGAGCGCCAGGGGTTTTTGAGTAGAGGCGTATAATTATACGCCTCTACTAGGGTGAGGGGGATCAAGATAATCCCCTTCCTCATGCTACGCCGCCGCCAGCGGCACCAACGTATTCACTTCCGCCATTTCCGCCGCCGACAACTTCCAGCCCGCCGCCGCGGCATTCGCCCGCACCTGTTCCGGCGTCGTCGCTCCGGCAATGACCGAGGTCACACACGGATGTGAGGTCAGCCACGACATCGCCAACTCAAGCAGCGTATGCCCACGTTTCTGCGCGAAGCTCTGCAACGCTTCGATCTTGGTGAAATTGTCGTCCGAGGCCAAAGGCTTCGCGAAGTCAAACGTGGCAAGACGGGACCCCGCCACCAGCTCGGCACCACGATGATATTTCCCGGTCAACATGCCACTGGCCAGCGGAAAAAACGGTAATTGTCCTACCCGGTACTGGTCACAGGCGGGAATCACATCGCGTTCGATGTCACGCTTGAGCAGGCTCCACTCATTTTGCGCGGTCACGAACCGCGCGCTTTTGTGCTGGACCGCATACGCCTCGGTTTGGGCATTCTGTTCACCCGAAAGATTCGAGGACCCAACGGCGCGTACCTTCCCTTGCCGCACCACCTCATCCAGCGCGGCCAGGGTCTCCTCAAGCGGCGTATTCGGATCGGGGAAATGGTACTGATAGAGATCAATCCAATCCGTGCGCAGCCGTCGCAAGCTATCCTCTAAACATTGGACGATGTATTCCCGCGTGCCCCAAGGTTTGCCACTCTTGCGGCTCATCCACCCCGCGCCACCAAATTTGGTCGCGAGCACGATCTCTTTCCGGCGTGGACCGAGTACTTGCCCGATGAAGTCCTCGGATTGCTTATTGCCATAAATATCGGCGGTGTCGAAAAAATTGATGCCGGCGTCAATGGCCGTGTCGAGCACCGCGCGTGTGGCGGCGAGGTCAATCTTCATGCCGAAGTTGTTACAGCCCAAGCCAACCACGCTGGCTTCGAGCCCCGGTACTCCCAGTGAACGTTTTTCCATTGTCTCATCCTTCCTTTTCTCATGTTTTCTCTTTGGGTGGACAGTTACACAGCAGTTATCCCACCATCCACGGCCATCGCGAGTCCCGTCACGAACGAAGCGGAGTCGGAACACAGCCAGACCACGGCTTCAGCAATCTCCGCGGGCTGTCCCATCCGTCCGACCGGCTCCGCCGCCGCCATCCGTGCGGCTCGGTTGGGACGATGATCGGTGATCCGTCCCATCATCGGAGTATCAATCGCGCCTGGGCAAACGGCATTCACGCGCACGCCGGTTTTCGCATACTCCAGCGCCGCGGTCTTGGTGAGCCCGACCACGCCATGTTTACTCGCGACATACGCCGACCCGCGCGGGTATCCCACCAAACCCGCCGTGGAGGCGGTATTCACAATCGCCCCCGCGCCGACCTTGAGCATCTGTGGGATCTCGTACTTCATGCACAGCCACACGCCCTTGAGGTTGATCGCGATCACGCGGTCCCACGCCTCTTCGCCATAATCGACCGTCGTCGCGCCAGGGCCTTCAATGCCCGCATTGTTATGGGCGCAATCGAGCCGCCCGTAGGTGGCCACGGTTTTGTTCATCAGCGCTTCGACCTCGGCGGCCTTGGCCACATCCGCTTTCACAAAGAGCGCGTCACCACCAGCTTTCTTGATTAACGCCACGGTCTCTTCGCCACCCTCGACCGTGACATCGGCCACCACGACTTTCGCGCCCTCGCGCGCAAAGGCCAAAGCTGAGGCACGCCCGATGCCTGAACTGCCGCCCGTCACGAGCGCGACCTTTCCCGTAAACCAATTCGCCATCTGTCAGTCCTCCTTTTTCGTGTGTGTCATGTTGTTCGTTCGCGGTAAGCGTTCAGCTATCAGCGCTCAGCAGTCAGCCGGACAAGAAAACACAGGAGCTCTTGTCCAGCCTCTCACACGAGCCAGAGGTCAGGGTACGCCGCTCCTTGTTTTTGCTGAAAGCTGATAGCTGACGGCTGAACGCTTACCTTGCATATAGTACATGTCAAACCTCATTGGCTAGGCTTCACCACCCTCCCCCACACTCTCTTCCCCCATCATATTCGCCAACCTCGCGAACTCCTCCAAACTCAAGGTCTCCCCACGTCGCTGAAAATCGATGCCACTGCGGACACTCAACCCCTCAAGATCGTCATATCCCGTGGCCTTCAGCGCATTGCGGAGCGTCTTGCGGCGTTGGCCAAAGGCGGCTTTCACCACTCGTCGAAACACCGTGACCTCGCTCACATCCACACGTGGCGCATCTTGAAAAACGATATTCACAATTTGCGATTGCACTTTGGGGGATGGGAAAAAACTGCCCGGCTGAACCGTGGCTACCTTCGTCACCTT
The DNA here is from genome assembly GCA_031389045.1 of Deltaproteobacteria bacterium. GTDB lineage: Bacteria > Desulfobacterota > Binatia > Bin18 > Bin18 > JABFSC01. Next base: position 19,104 of record JANMSE010000001.1, read on the forward strand.
CGCGTAGAGCTGGATCATCACCGACAAGGCGCCGTACTCCGTGGTGTCCGCTTTGGCTGACAGACGCTCGGCTACCTCTCTTTGCAGCATCACTGTCGCGGTGGGAAATTGGCGACGATGCTCCAGTAAACGGAACAGAATCGGCGTCGCCACGTTGTAGGGCAGACTGGCGATCACCCGAATTGGCATCTCGGCGAATGTGGCGGCAATATCCAGCTCCAGGAAATCGGCGGTGACAATGTGGACGCTCTCCTGTTCGGCAAAGCGGGTGCGCAGGCGGTCGGCGAGCACGGTATCCACTTCCACCAGATAAAGGCGACCAGCAACTTCGGCCAGCAGGTCGGATAAGACCCCTAGCCCTGGACCAATCTCCAGCACGGTGTCGGTCGGCTGAATGTTCGCCGCCTGGACCATGCGGCTCACGACGGTGGGATCGGTCAAGAAATTTTGCCCAAACTTCTTGTGTGGGTGCGTCTCCAGTTCACGCAGCGCGAGGCGGGTTTGCTGTGAGAGCGTTGGCATGGTCTCGGAAAGCTATCATGCTTCGACGAAAGAATCGCTCCGCTCAGCTCACGCCAGCAGAGTCAGCCGAACTAGACGAATATAGGCGCATTGATAATCTGGTTTCGTTACTCAAGACTCGCACCTCTCGAGCGCTGCAAGCAGTTCGGTAATGGCAAGAGTGCGGCTTGCGCCGAGCCTGCGTTTCAAAGCAATCAAGCGCGCGCACAAGCGCTGGGCATACTGTCAGAAGCCTACTCTACTCTGTAATAGCGCGCTCAGTACCTGAATTCACTAGACCGCCCTATTTCATTCTGGGTGGCGAAGCTTGTTTCATGACTGGCTCTTAGATAAATATCTGGTGAATCCTCGCCCAAACCTCTGCGAACTTCGCGACCGTCACCTTGGCTGCGGTGTAGAGAATAACCGCGTGGTCAACTGTAAAAAGGCGGTTCGGGCGAATGTAACTATCCCCAGCGAGCTGTCCACGCTCGAAATCCGTCGCGACCAGAGCAACCGAGTAACCGTCAGAGCGGGCCTGGCTGGTGATTTGGCAGAGGATGAGGTCATCGCCTCTCAGGTCCGCCACGACAAGTGCGGGCCGGCGCTTTCCCACGTGCAAATTGGTCTGTGGGAACGGTAGGACGACTACCTCGCCAACTACAGGCTTGCCCACGCGGCGTCCTCGTCAGGCGTGTCCCAGTCTTTGGCCAGAGCGGATTCGCTCAGCAGCACGCCGTTAAACTGTTCATCCTCGACTTTGCGGCGCAGGAAGCGCGCGAAATCGTACACCTCGCGCTGTAAGGGCTCTGGCAGGCGGTCCACTTCATTTTCAATCAGCTCTCGTGTGTTCATGGCGCTTTTATCGCACGTTCCCGCCTGTGAGTAAACTTCATCGATAATCTGGTTTCGTTACTCAAGACTCGCACCTTTAGCGCGTCGCCTCAATGAAGCGGAGCGCACGCAATCCAGGACGACCTCCGGTGAGAGCGCCGGGAGTCCCGGATTCCACTCCGTTCCATCCGGGCGACAGGGCTCAAATAATCAAATGCCCAATCACCGAGCACCCCGGACGGCACGCGCGTGGTAGGGGATGCTCTTACCGTCGAAGCCCACGAAGCCGTTGTTGAAGGAGACGACCCACGCGGCACTCGGGCCGAAGGCGAGGGCGGTAGAGGACCAGGAGAACGCCGCCGCAGTAGGGCCAAAGATCGGATTGATACACGGACTCCCATTCCCGCAATCAAGAATCGTTTGCAACTCCGCAAGGGTCGGTACGCGCCAGTCACTGTAGCCTCCGAATCCCTGACACGTAGACACACTACATATCTTCCCATTCATGCGTTCGAGGAAGTCCGTGAACAGCGCCCCGTCTGGCGCGCTGCCAGTGTTGCTCCACGCATAACGGTTATTCACGTGGCGTGGGTCGGGGCAATTGTTCGCGGCAAAGGTACAAGTGACGAGAGTCCCCACCGTTCCTGTCTTCTGCTCCCACTGCAAGCCCGTCTGGGTATCGGTAATGGTCCCATCGCCATTGTCAATGAAGCGAGCCGCCGTCACGCACTTCAAAACCGCCCCCGCCGCGGAGTAGCTGACGGCAATCGTACCCGCTTGCCCCGCGCGGGTGCACGCCAGACCGGCTAGCTCATCGAAGGAGCCCAATAAGCCCGTCGCGCCCGCAGGACCCGTGGCTCCTCTCGCACCGGTGATGCCGTTTGCTCCGGTGGTGCCTGTCGCTCCTCTCGCTCCCGTCGCACCCATAGCCCCAACCACTCCCGTGGTGCCCGTGGCTCCTCGCGCACCGGTGGCGCCAGTCGCTCCGGCTGTCCCCGTCGCCCCCGTGGCGCCCTGGGCCAACAGCCGCCAGAATGTCGGGCTACTGTTCGGAAGATTGTTGAGATTATTGTGTTGCACCGAAATGTAACTGCTCCCCAAAAAGCTGACCGCATCAGTTGCGATATACGTCGCGCTGGCGCTCCAGGCCCCTCGAAAGGTAAGCCCCACCACTCCCGTCGTGCCCGTCACGCCTCTGGCCCCGGTTGCCCCTGCCACGCCCGTCGCCCCCGTCGTCCCTCTTACTCCGCCTGCCCCCGTCGCGCCCGTGCTGCCAGTGGCTCCGGTCGTGCCCGTCGCCCCTCGCGCGCCCGTGCTGCCAGTGGCTCCGGTTGCCCCTTTCGCTCCCGCTGGCCCTTTCAAGTTGATCTCCAGCACCGGCTCGTGACTCGTGACGGCGTTCTCCTTACTGTCAAAGCGCACGTTTAATCCCAGCGTACTTACCAACGCGACGCTACTAGTGCTTTGTCAAACTTGAATTTTAGGGTAAAGGGACTTGAGCTTAATGCGTGCGTCGTCGATCTTAAATTGCCAATCCACCGCCCGCTGCCTCTCATTGCTGGCGGTGGACCACGCGGCGGTTTCCTCGGCCAGTTG